>JAHFVC010000011.1:0-31518 GCA_023264765.1 Mycobacterium sp.
CTTGGGCTTGGAGAGCACCGTGCCGGCGTTGATGATGAAGTAGCGCAGCAGGGTGAACTCGGTGGGCGACAGCGAGACCGGCTCACCGGCCTTCCATACCTCGTGGGTGTCCTCGTCGAGTTCGATGTCGGCGAAGGTCAGCCGCGCATTGCGGGGCTCCTCGATACCGCGGCCGGTGCGGCGCAGGATGACCCGCAGCCGGGCCACCACCTCTTCCAGACTGAACGGCTTGGTGACGTAGTCGTCGCCGCCGAGGGTGAGCCCGGCGATCTTGTCCTGCAGGGTGTCGCGGGCCGTGAGGAACAGGGCCGGGGCGTCGATACCGTCGGCACGCAGCCGGCGCAGCACGCCGAACCCGTCCATGCCGGGCATCATCACGTCGAGGATCACCGCGTCGGGCTTGACCTCACGGGCCTTGTCCAGCGCTGCCGGCCCATTGGACGCGGTGTGCACCTCGAAGCCTTGGAACTTCAGGCTCACCGAGAGCAGCTCGACGATGTTCACCTCGTCGTCCACCACGAGGATTCGCGCTTCGGGAATGCTTTCAGGTACCGCCGCCATAGCCATACAACTACTGTCCACCCACCGTTTGGACTGATCCTGCATACCCACTGTGAGCTTCCTGTGAACCTGGGAGTCGCTTGTGAGCGTAACCCTCCTGACTGGCCCCGCGGTCCCGGCGCACCCCCCTAGACTGGCGCCATGAACCTCGGCAACACCGTAGTGCAGTTTGCCACGGCCCCGGTCCGGCTCGGACTGGCCGTTGCCGACCTGGGTTTGAGCATTGCCGGCGGGACGCTCAAGACGGTGCAGCGTTCGCTGAACGACCCCACTTCGCCGAGCGGCGCGACCTCGTTCGCCGGCATGCTCGGCCTCGACGATGCCGTCGAGCGGGCCAACCGGCTCGCCCGCCTGATGGACGACGACGCCCCACTGGGCCGCGCCCTGGCTCCCGACGGCCCCGTCAACCAGTTACTTCGCCAGGGCGGATTGGTGGACCAGCTCACCGCGCCGGGCGGCCTGATGGACCGGCTCACCGCGGAGAACGGCCCGGTGGCCCGCGCGCTGGCCAAGGACGGCCTCATCGATCAGCTCACCTCCGAAGGCGGACTGATGGACCGGCTCACCGCCAGTGGCGGCGTGGTGTCCCGGGTGATCGAGCCCGGCGGCCTGGCCGACCGGCTGCTCGCCGAGGAGGGTGTGGTCGAGCGGGCCCTGCGCGCCGACGGCGTCGCCGACCAGCTGCTGTCCGAGAACGGCCCGGTGGGCCGGGCCCTGGCCCCTGGCGGACTGGTCGAGCAGGTGACGGCCGAGGGCGGCCTGATCGACCGGCTCACCACCGACAGCGGCGCACTCTCTCGCCTCATCGCACCCGGCGGCCTGGCCGATCAACTGCTCGCCGACGACGGGCTGATCGAGCGGGTGCTGCGCGAGGAAGGGGTGGCCGACCGGCTGCTGGCCGAGGGCGGCCTGCTGGACACCCTGACCGATCCGGACGGACCGTTGCTCAAACTGGCCGATGTCGCCGACACCCTGAACCGGCTGACCCCCGGATTGGAAGCGCTGGCGCCGACCATCGACGCGCTGCACGAGGCCGTCATCACGCTCAGCCAGGTGGTCAACCCCCTGAGCAATATCGCCGGGCGCATCCCACTGCCGCGCCAACGCAACCGCCGCAGCAGCACCGGGCCGCGGGCCGTGGTCTCCGAACGGATCATCGACGAAGACCGCTAAGCTGTACGACGTTCCACTGCCTCCTTAGCTCAGTGGTAGAGCAACGTACTTGTAATACGTAGGCCATCGGTTCAATCCCGATAGGGGGCTCCACGCGGCATCCGACTTGTCGGTGCCAACCCGTAATTTCGGGCCATGAGACTCTGCCTCGGCTGCGGTGCACCGCTTTCCAAACGCAGCCAGAAGGTCTACTGCGGCAACGCATGTCAGGCACTGGCCCGACGCAATGCCAGCATCCAACTGTGGCTCGAATCCGGTGAAGCAAAGGTTCGCGGCCACCAGGGTCACTACATTCGGCTGTATCTCGCGGACGCTCAAGCGGGCTGCTGCGCCCTCTGTCGAGCAGACGGCACGTGGCGAGGCCTGCCCCTCGTCTTGATCATCGACCACATCGACGGCAACCCGGACAACAACCGGCGCGAGAATCTGCGACTCATCTGCCCCAACTGCGACTCGCAGTTGCCGACCTACAAAAGCCGCAACCGCGGGAACGGCCGCAGCTTCCGCCGGCAGCGCTACGCCGACGGTAAGTCGTACTAGCCAACCTGCGGCCGAAGGATACCCCAGCAATGTTTCTGACAGCTGTGTCAAAATAGGCTAGCCTTACCTCATTTTCTCAGTTTTACCTCAGCCGGCAACGTTTCGCCTCGTCACCACCCTCAACCCTCCTAGGTTGCCTAAAGACCATGCTTGAGCTCGTTACTTGCTAGTCATGCCAGTCCCGCAAACACAGATGGCACACAGCTTTCCACTCGGAAAGCAAGGTTAGGCAAACCTATTGTTTCTTAGTGAAATCTCAGCTAAGTTCTGAGCTCGCCACCTACAGGTGACACATGTCAATAGAGGAGAACCCCCGTGCAACTCGCGCTCCACCCGTCTGCCGCCGCAGGCCTCCGCCCCGACTCCCCCTGGGTCGCGCGCAAGAACAAGATCCTGATCGGCAGCGTCGCGGCGCTCAGCGCCGGCGTCATCGCCGTCGGGCCCGCCGTGCAGAACGGCGCCACGCTGGAACTGCACCAGGTGCAGCAGCGGGCCGTGCAGATGGTGGCCGAGGTCACCGATTCGCCGCTGGCCGTCTACGGCAATCTGGTCAACAGCACCATCTACAACCTCAACGGCCTGATCAGTACCTACGCCAAGAACCCGTTGCCGATCCTGAGCGCCATCGCGTCCAACCAGGCCGGCTACCTCAAGCGGATCCTGGATTTCAGTGCCGCTCAGACCGCCTTCCAGACGTGGTGGACGGTCGGCACCCGCGAATCGGCTCCCGGTAAGGACCTCGTGGCCAGCGTGCAGAGTGCCATCGGCAGCGGCAACATCGGTCTCGCGTACGAGAACTTCAACAAGTTGGTGCTCTTCGGTGTCCAGAACACCGTGTTGCCGTGGCTGAATGGGTGGTTCTTCGGGACCGCCACCAACCCCAGCATCTTCACCCAGATGGCGCAGAACCTGACCGACGCGACGACCGCGTTCTTCAGCACCGGCACCCTGGTGTACGGCGCCTTCCAAGCCGTCTACGCCCCGTTCAGCGGCGCAGCCTTCGAACTGTCGAAAGCGCTTGGCACCGTGGGATCATCGCTGGGCGCCGGCAATGTCGTCGCCGCACTCACCGCGCTGGTGAACACCCCCGGCGCCGTGCTGAACGCCTTCCTGAACGGGTTCGACTACAGCGACACCCAGAACCCGTGGGCCGGCCTCTTGTCGTGGCGTGATCCGAGCTGCACCGGCCGCTGCGCCAGCGGTGGTCCGATCTCGGAGTTCTTCATCACCATCGCGAACAAGATCGCCACCGCGATCAAGAACGTCGCCCCGGCTGCGGCCGCCACGGCAACGGCCGCAGCAGCTACGACGGCCACCGCAGCCACCACCGCGGACGTCGCATCGGCAGCTGTCGCGCCGGCATCAAACACGGTCACCCTGACCGTGGCTGACGCCGACACCACGAAGGTCGCCGAGAAGGCCTCGGCCGCAACGGAAACCACCGCCGCAGCCGAAGAGGCGGCCGCTCCCGTCACCGCCGAAACCGCACCGGTCGCCGAGAGCACCACCACCGACACCACCCCGGCGGAATCCACACCGGCCGAGTCCACCAAGACCGACACCACCCAGTCGGACACGGCCAAGGACGACACAAAGGCTGACTCCGTCAAGGACGAGTCCACCAAGCCCGAGTCCACCAAGGCCGACGCAGGCAAGGGTGCCAACAAGCGCGGCACCAAGAAGTCCGATACCGCCAAGGCCGAGACGACCAAGACCGACGACACCACCAAGGCCGACTCCACGAAGGCCGACACCGTCAAGAGCGGCACGCACAAGCGCGGCACCAAGCACGCCGACGCAAGCCACTCCAGCGAGGGCGCTTCTTCGAGCAGTTCGTCCTCGAGCGGCTCGTCCGAGTAGTACGACCGACGGACCGGGTTCCCTTCCCACGTGGAGGGAGCCCGGTCCCGTTACAACGTCCCGTCCAGGCGGCTACCCAGCCGCTCGTCGGCCTGCTGATAGGCGTTGGCCGCAACCGTCAAATTGGTTGCGTACGTGGACAATCCGTCATGTACGGCGTGGGCGTCCGCGGTGAAGGATTCAGCGGCCAACCGGCACGCCGCGCCGGACGACAGATTCGACATACCTCCGGCGGCATCGGCGAGCGCACCGCCGATATCGAGGGCTGCCATTGCCGCCGCCACACCCGACTGTGCGGACGCCGCGGCCTGCAGGGCCGATGGATCGACACGCAACGGTGCAGTCATGCGATCCAGTCTAGGGCCGCGGCCCTGGCACCCACCGCACCAAAGTCGCGGGTCAGGGGCAGAAGGTTACGTGACCGAACGGTCCGGACACGCACGGCAGGTAGACACCGGGCCCGTTGTCCCAGCCGCGATGGCGGCCGTTGTCCCAGCGCCAATCGTCATCGTGGCCGTGCCCCCAGCCGCGATCCTGCGCAAACGGCGCGGACGGCGCCGCATTGGCCGCCCCCGCCCCGAAACCCACAGCGCCCATACCCAGCGCCCCGACGATCGCCACCCCAGAAACAACTTCGCGCAATCCGATCATCACAACCTCCAAACACATGCAACGCAATCGACTATTTCGAGTCCCCCGACTCCCCAGGAACGACGCCCGAAGCCGGACGAAAATTCCAATCATTAACTTAGCATCACTAATTTGTGAAGGAAATCTCGGCCGCCGAACATCCATCGACCTGGCGGTTCGCCGGAAAGGTACGCGGATCGGCTCCGGCGATGACCTGCTGCCGGTAGTAAGCCCGGTCGGCATCGGCGGTGCACTCGAACGCTCCGTTGAGTACCCGGAACGTCGCTGGATCCGCGCCGGGGATCTCCTTGCCCATCCAGTACGCCCGCCGATCGTCGGCCGCGTAGGCATCCTGCAGATGGCGCAGCGACGCGCGGTCTGCTCCCACGATGGTGTCGCTGAAGTAGTACGACCGGTCACGGTCGGTGGCATAGGCCCCGCCCAGCACCCGGAAGCTCGGCGGGTCGGCTCCCTGGATCGGATTCCCGTTGACGTAGACGGTGCCGCTGTCTTTGGCGAACAGGTAGTGGTCGATGTCGGAGATGATCGCGAAATGCTCCGGATCATGGGACAGCACACTGCCGTCGCTCCAGTACACCGCTCCGCTGTCCTTGGCCAATTCGCCGTCCAGTAGCTCGAAATGCGCCGGATCGGCACTGAGGATCCGATCGCGGACGAAGACGTGGCCGGCATCCTTGGCATAGCCGGGCCGGGGCAGCAACGCGAACGTGGCGGGATCGGCCTCCGGCAACCGGCGGGCGTCCAGGTACACCGCGCCGTGGTCGCGGGCATACTCCGCATCGAGCGCTTCGAACGAGCCCGTGTCGGCGCCCTCGACCCGAAAAGCCTTTCCGGGGAAGGCATTCAAATAGAAGACGGTGTTGTCGCGCACGTGATAGCCGGCGGCGTCGAACAATGAGTTCGGTTGATGCCCACACCCGGCCAGCACCAGGATCACCGCGGCGAGCAGTCTGCGCATCGATCCATCATGAGCGCTTCGGCGCCGCCGCACACCTAGACTCCACAGCGTGCGCGAGGTTCTCGACGACCTGATGGCCACCTGGCAGTCCGGCGGCACCGCCGGTTTGGCCACCGTGGTGCGCACCATCCGGTCCGCGCCGCGTCCGGCCGGGGCCGCGCTGGTCGTCGCTCCCGACGGAACCGTGGCGGGGTCGGTGTCCGGCGGTTGCGTGGAGGGCGCGGTCTACGAGTTGGCCACCGAGGTGGTCGCCACCGGCACGCCCGACCTGCAGCGCTACGGGATCAGCGATGACGACGCCTTTGCCGTTGGCCTGACCTGCGGCGGCATCCTCGACGTGTTCGTGGAACCGGTGTCGCAGAAGACTTTTCCCCAACTGGGTGACGTGGCCGAGGCCATCGACGCGCACCGGCCGATCGCGGTGGCCACCGTGATCGCCCATCCGGATCCGGGCCGGCTGGGTCGCCGGCTCATCGTCGACCCCGAGCGCGCCTCCGGGACACTGGGATCCGAACGCGCCGACGCGGCCGTCGCCGACGACGCCCGCGGCCTGTTGCTTGCGGGCAGCACCACGGTGTTGTCCTACGGCCCGGACGGGCAGCGTGTGGACGAAACCTCCGGCGGGTCCGATACCGGTATGGAGGTCTTCGTCGCGAGTTACGCGCCACGGCCACGCATGCTGATCATCGGCGCCATCGACTTCGCGGCCGCCCTGGCCCAGCAGGCGACATTCCTCGGCTACCGCGTGACGGTGTGCGACGCCCGGCCGGTATTCGCGACACCGGCCCGGTTTCCGTCGGCCGCCGAGGTGGTCGTCGACTGGCCGGACCGATACCTGCGTGGCCAGCAGGATCTCGGGGCCATCGACGGTCGCACCGCGATCTGCGTGCTCACCCACGACCCCAAGTTCGACGTGCCCGCACTCGGGGTCGCGCTGCGCCTGCCGGTGGTCGGCTACGTCGGCGCCATGGGATCACGGCGCACCCATCTGGACCGACTGGACCGGCTGGCCGACGCCGGACTCACGGAGGCGGACCTGGCGCGGCTGTCCAGCCCGATCGGGCTGGACCTCGGTGCACGGACTCCCGAGGAGACGGCGGTGTCCATCGTCGCCGAGATCATCGCCCGCCGCTGGGGCGGCGGCGGGCGTCCCCTCACGGCGGTCGACGGACGAATCCACCACGCGCTGGCCGACACACCGTCGGTCAACGGCACCGACGTGCGGCCGGTCTAGTCGACGACGCCGCGCAGTGCGTCCTCGCCGAACACCGGGCCCAGCATCGAGGACATGTCGGGGCCACGGCGCAGGCAATGCCCGCCGTCCACGTTGAGCAGCTGGCCCGTGATCCATTGGGCCGCATCGCTGAGCAGGAAGATCGCCGCGTTCGCGATGTCTTCCACCTCACCGGGCCGGGGCAGCGGCGTGCAGCTCGCGTAGTCGGCGCTGATCTCCGGTGAATCCAGGATGGGCGCCACCATCTCGGTCTTGATCAAGCCCGGCCGGATGCTGTTCACCCGCACCCAGGACGGGCCGAGTTCGTCTGCGGCCAGCTGAATCAGATGGTCGAGAGCGGCCTTGCTCGGTCCGTACGCCGCGAACCACCGGTGGGTATTGCTCGACGCGATCGACGAGATCCCGACGAACGACCCGCCGCCGCCGCGAACCATGGCCCGGGCGCTGTGCTTGAGCACGTACATGGTGCCGTTGACGTTGAGATCCACGGTCTTGCGCCATCCTTCGGAATCCACCTGTGTCAGTGGCCCGATGGTCAGCGATCCGCCGGCACAGTGCACGACGCCGTGTAGCCGCCCGTTCCACGCCGCGGCGGCGTCGACGACGTGGGCCACCTCGTCCTCGTCGGTGACGTCGGCGGGTTCATAGCGAACCCGCCCCTCCCCGCCCGCTGCCGCGATCTCGTCGACGACTGCCGAGAGGCGATCCGCGTTGCGGCCCACCAGCATTGCGTTGCCGCCGCTGGCGACCACCGCCGCCGCGACACCCTTGCCGATACCGCTGCCGCCGCCGGTCACCAGAACCGTGCGATCCGCCAATGAGAGCTGCACCGCGATCCCTTCAACGTCAAAACTGAAACACGTTCTCGTCATAGAACCACGCCGCATCGGTGCCGTACAGCAGTTCGCCATCCAGGCAGGACACAGCAAGTGTGCAGATCCCTCACAGAATTGGCACGGGCGCACCAATTTTGGCGCAGTTGGCCGAACTTTTCGGCTCTCGCCAGCGTATTCTCGGGAACTGGAGTCACCTCCCATCCGAGCCCTCGATCACCCCGACGATCGGGCCGGCAAATCACAGAAAGCGTGACGCTCATGGCGACCTTCGCGTTCCCCGCCCGACGACTGATACTTGCCGGCGCCTTCGCCGGAGCGGTTGTCGCGGCCCCCGCCCTCGCGGCGCTCGCCGTCGAGACACCCGCACCGGGAACTCCGTTCGCGTCCTGCCCGTCCGGCGAATCGGAGGACACGTTCACCGGCAACTGCACGCCCGAACTGGTGCCCAATTCCCCGTCGTTCGGCAATACCGTGGCGGGTGGCGGTGGCCTGCCGTCCGTCGACGGCATCCCCTGCACCGGCGGCAACTCGGGTCAGTGCATCGGCCTCTCGGAGGACCAGCCGCAGTTCGAGCAGCCGCACACCAGCGTGAGCTCCAGCCCCTAACAGTCGTTCACGACAGAGCCGGGACGCCCCTGCGGGCGCCCCGGCTCTGTCGTTCCTGGGGATCCGACCCCCAGCCAACTCATGGAACTCATGCAGATTCCTCCCAGCTTCCTTAGAATCTGTCCGACGTATCGGTCAATAACTACAGAAAGCGTGACGATGGCGACCTTTGAGTTCTCCGTTCCACGACTGGTCCTGGCGGGCGGATTCGCGGTCGCCGTGGCCGCCGCCCCCATGGTCGCCGTCTTCGCAGCCGCCGGTCCGGCCGCCAGCGTCGTCTCGGCCTGCCCGTCCGGCGAGGAAGAAGACCTGTACACGGGCTCGTGCCTGCCCCACACCGTGCCGAATTCACCGGCATCGCCGTTCAGTGCCATTCCCGGCAATCCCGACCTGCCCGCCATCAACGGCATCCCCTGCACCGGCCGCAACTCGGGCGAGTGCATCGGCCTGTCCGAGGACGCGCCGCAGTTCGAGCAGCCGCACAGCAGCGTCAGCTCCAGCCCGTAGAAAGGCTGGTGACCGGGCCTGATGTACACAGCACTCGGCCCGGTCACCTACAGTTAGAGGATGCCTGCAAAATCTGATACCGCCGAGATCGGCGAAGTCGAGCCGGTCGCCGACGACACTGCCAGCCAGGCGCGCCGAGTGGTCGCCGCCTACGCAACCGATGCCGACGAATGCCGGACGTTCCTATCCATGCTCGGTATTGGTCCCGCAAAGCAAGAGGCGTAGGTGGCTTCCGGAGACGGAAACTCGACCGACTCCCCCCCTATCGAAGGCAGTTCCGACTTCGTCGTGGTCGCCAACCGGCTACCGATCGACCAGGTCCGGCTGCCCGACGGCACGACCACATGGAAGCGCAGCCCAGGCGGTCTGGTGACCGCCCTGGAGCCGCTCCTGCGTAAGCAGCACGGCGCCTGGATCGGCTGGCCGGGCGTCGCGGACAGCGACGAAGAGCCGATCGTCCAGGACGGGTTGCGCCTGTTCCCGGTGCGGCTGTCCGCCGACGACGTCGCCGACTATTACGAGGGCTTCTCCAACGCCACGCTGTGGCCGCTGTATCACGACGTCATCGTCAAGCCCATCTACCGCCGTGAGTGGTGGGACCGCTACGTCGACGTGAACCGCCGCTTCGCCGAGGCCACCTCCAGGGCGGCGGCGCCGGGGGCGACCATCTGGGTGCAGGACTATCAACTGCAGCTGGTGCCGAAGATGCTGCGGATGCTTCGCCCCGATCTGACCATCGGCTTCTTCCTGCACATCCCCTTCCCGCCGGTCGAGCTCTTCATGCAGATGCCCTGGCGCACGGAGATCATCGAAGGCCTGCTGGGCGCCGATCTGGTGGGCTTCCACCTGCCCGGTGGAGCACAGAATTTCCTCATCCTGGCCCGCCGGCTGGTCGGGGCGAACACCTCACGCGGGACGGTGGGCGTGCGTTCCCGGTTCGGTGAGGTGCAGGTCGGCTTCCGGACGGTGAAGGTCGGAGCCTTCCCCATCTCCATCGATTCCGCCGACCTCGACACCAAGGCCCGCGACCGCGGAATACGGCAGCGCGCCAAGGAAATTCGCGCCGAGCTCGGCAACCCGCGCAAGGTCATGCTGGGCGTCGACCGGCTGGACTACACCAAGGGTATCGACGTCCGCCTGCGGGCATTCTCCGATCTGCTCGCCGAGAAGCGCGCCGACCGCACCGACACCGTCCTGGTGCAGCTGGCCACCCCTAGCAGGGAGCGGGTGGAGAGCTACATCGAGATGCGCGAGGACATCGAGCGCCAGGTCGGCCATATCAACGGTGAGTACGGCGAGATCGGCAGGCCCGTCGTTCATTACGTGCACCGGGCCATCCCGCGCGACGACCTCATCGCGTTCTTCGTCGCCGCCGACATCATGCTCGTCACGCCACTGCGGGACGGCATGAACCTGGTCGCCAAGGAGTACGTGGCGTGCCGCAGTGATCTGGGTGGAGCGCTGGTGCTGTCCGAATTCACCGGCGCGGCCGCCGAATTGCGCCAGGCTTACCTGTGCAATCCGCACCACACCGACGGGGTGAAGTTGGCCATCGAGCAGGCGCTCGACCAGTCGGCCGACGAAGGCAAGCGGCGGATGCGGGCGATGCGCAGGCAGGTGCTGGCCCACGACGTGGACCGCTGGGCCCGTTCGTTCCTGGATGCGCTGGCTGTCGGCCGAAGCAACTCGAGCTGAGCTACACCGGCTGGATGTACTTGATCAGCCACTGCCCGCCGACCTTCTGGTAGTCGACCCGCAGCCGGCTGCCGTCGTAGACGGGTTGCTTGGACTTGTCGGTGACGGTGCGGTTCATGAACACCAGCACCGAGGCCGAATCCCGTTGGGCATTCAACATTCCCGCGCCGACGACATTGGCCTGACTGACCACCTGGCGGTCCCGGGCCGCCGGGATGATGTCCTTGGCCGCGCGGTCTTCGAATTCACGCCGGTAGTCGGGGGTCAGCATGGTGGCCGCCTCGGTCAGGCTGCGTTCCACCGTCTGGTAGTCGTAGCCGAACACCCGGGGGATCTGCTGGGTCGCCAACGTGGGCAATTCGGCGGTGGCGGCCTGCACGGCGCGGGTCTGCACCCGGTCCCAGTACAGCGTGCCGCCGACCGCGGACAACGCGACCAGGCCGAGCGCGAACACCAGCACTACCAGTGCAATGAGCTTGCCGCGCATCAGTTTCCACCCTCGGGGTACTTCAGGTCGTATCCGGTCATGTGGCCGTTGTCGTCCTCGTGGACGACGACCCGCATCCGGTAGGCCTGCGACGGCTTGTTGACGCCGTCGATGTCGGTGACGGTGACGCGCACGGCCACCAGCACCGCCGCGTTGCGCCCGACCTCGTCGATCTTCTCCAGTGCGGCACCGCTGACGACGGCCTCGGAGCTGGCCTGGGTGTCCCGGAAGATGGCCTTGAGGTTATCGACGTTCTTGCCCTGGCTCATCATGTCCCGCAGCGGCCCGCTGGTGCCGTCGACGAACCGATTCACGCTCTCATCGATGTCGTTCTGGTTGTAGCTGAACATATTCAGCACGGTCTGCTCGGCGGTGTCGACGAAGCGCTGTTGGCGCGCGGTCGACGCCTCCGCATGCCGATACTGGGTCAGCAGCACCAGCACCGTCGTCACCAGTACCGCAGCCGCGAGCGCGGCCGCGACGGCCGAGATCAGCGCCACCCTGCCCCGGTTGGGCTGCCGTCGTGCCAGCGGGACCGCCAGCGTGGGCTTGGCAGCACGTGGCAGCGCCGGCGCGCCCACCACCACGGTCTCGGTGGTCTGTCCTGGTTCACCACCCGCGGGTCCTGCCGCGCGCGACGCACGCCGACGGACCGGCTTCGGCTCGTTGGCCTCCGCCGTGTGTTCCTCAACCATCTAAAACCTGCCTAAACCTGCTTCGGCGCCATCATCAGATCCACCCAGTTCTCCGCGGGTGCGAACTTGTCGCTGCCCGAGGCGAACACACCGGTGCCGCCGGACGGATCCGCGAACACACCCGTCTTCGGATCGTAGGTGGTGCTCGCCGGAGCACTGGCCTGGGGTTGCGGGGCGTCGGCGGGCGGCGCCTCGGCCGGCAGCGGCGGCGGGGGTACATCGGCGGGTGCACCCGGCGGGGGCGGAGCGATGCGGCCGTACGGCGGCAGCACCTGATCCGGGGGTGCGTGGAACGGCCACGCCGGGGCCGGCGGGTTGTCGTTCGGTGGCACGGGCAACGGGAACGGCGCGTTGGGCGCCGGACCGGGTCCGGGCACCACACCCGGCGGCAGCTGCACCGACGGCGGTCCCGGATCGTAGTCCGCGCTCGGCGGAATGTTCGGGAACTTGTTGGGCGGCAGGATGTTACGGCCGTCCTCGATCGGCGTGCCGTACGGCACCGGCGGCCCGCGCCACGGGTTGCTGCCGACCGGCACATACCCGCGCGGGTCGCGGCACAGCTGGATGGTCGGTGCCCGCTTGCCGGGGAATTCCTGGCAGGGGTAGTTGCGTGCGCCGCGGACCACGGCCGGGTCGCTCTGCGCCGTCTTGCAGTACAGGTCGGCGGGCAGTTCCCGCAGGGTGGTGTCGGCGGGCGAGCGGATCGCGGTGGGCGGCAGGAAGCCGGTCGAGCAGGGCGGCGGGTCGCCCAGGTCGACCTTGAAGTCCAGCTTCCCGCCCTCGTCGAACGGCAGTCCGCCGCCGACGGTGTTGAGGGCGGCCATCAGCGCCGGGAAGATCACCAGCGCCTGTTCGATCGACTTGTTGTAGATCACGCCGATCCGGCCGAAGTCCGCCAGATTCGCCGCGAGCTGCGGGAACGTCGGGCGGATGCCGGCGAAGGTGGTGTTCGCCTCTGCCACTGCACCCGGCACCGTCTGCAACACCGAGCGCAACTGCGGGTCAGCTTTGTTCACTTCCGAGGTGAATCGGGCCAGGCCGTCGACGGAGGACTTGATGTCGTCGCCGGCGCGGATCTGCGCGTCCAGGAACGGTCCGGCCTGATCGATCAGCTGCGTTGTCTGGCCGTAGTTGTTGTTGGCCTCGTCGACCAACGCACGTGAGGACTGGATGAGCCGGGACAACTCGGGCCCGGATCCGTTGAACGCCTTGAACGTCTCCTTGAGCAAATCCTGGATGCGGCTGTCGCCGACGCTGCTGACCAGATCGTCGGCTTGGCGCAGCAGGCCGGCGATGTCCTGACCGATGGCAGTGTGCGCGACGGTGATGTCAGAGCCGTCCCGCAGCAGCGTCTTGGCCGGATCGGCAGGCGGAACCAGGTCGATGTACTGCTCGCCGACCGCCGAGACGCTCTTGACCGTCGCGGTCACGTTCTCGGGCACGTCGGTGTCGGTGTTGAGCCGCATGTGCGCGATGACACCGTCGTTGGTCAGCCCGACCTCTTCGACCCGGCCGATCGTGACGCCGCGGTAGGTGACGTTCGCGTTCTGGTACAGACCACCACCAGCCACGAAGTTCGCGGTGATGTTGTAGGTGCCGATGCCCATCGCCGCGGGCACGTGCAGATAGAACGCGGAGATCGCGGTCACGGTGAGCACGGTGACGACCGCGAAGATCGACAGCTGAAGTTTGGTCAGCCGGTCCAGCATTACGGGGTACCTCCGTGCTGCGTGGCCGTACCCGGCGGGATCTTGAATGGATCGGCGGCCTGCCCGGACAGGTTGGCCATCGCACCGGTCAGGAAGTCAGGCGGGTTGATGACCTCGTCGAGGTGCTTCATGTTCGGGTCGAAGAACGATGTGGTGAACATCGATTCGCCGAACCGCCGGGCGGTGAGGTCGAACGTCACGAACACGTTCAGGTAGTCACCGCGCACCGCGTTGCGCAGGTACTTGTAGTGGAACGGGAAGGTCGGCAACAGCTCGAGGTCGACGATGATGTCGTCGACATTGTCGTTGAACGCCTTGATGACCGGGAAGAGGTCTTTCATGTCGGCGGCGAAGTCGGTCTTGGTCTCCGACAGCACGCGCGAACCCACCAGCGCGAACTTCCGCAGCGCACCGAACGCGTCGACGATGTTGGACCGATTGTCGTTGAGCACCTTCAGCGCACTCGGCAGGGTGTCCAGGGTGCGGCCCAGGTTGTCCTTGCTGCGGGCCAGCATGGAGGCGAACCGGTTGAGTCCGTCGGCCGCGGAGATGATGTCGTTGGTCTGCTGGTCCAGCGAGGCGGTCAATTCAGCCAGGCGCGGCAACAGCTCGGCGAACTGTCCGGTGCGGCCGGCCACCGCCGCGTACGCCTCATCGGTGATGTCCTGCAGCGCACCGAGATTGCCCTTGTTGACCACCACGCCCAGCGAGGACAACACTTCCTCGGTGGTCGGGTAGCGGCCGATGCTGCCCAGCGGGATGTTCGAACCCTGTTGCAGGCGGCCGACGCCCTTGCCCTCCGGCGCCGTCAGTGCCACGTGCTGCGAACCGAGCAGCGAGGTCTGCGCGACGGTGGCCGTCGAGTTGGCGGGCAGGTCGACGTCACCGTCGAGCGAGAGTTTGACCGCGGCGAAGAATGTACCGTCGGGCCGCTGGATCGCCTCGATGCCGGACACGCTGCCGACGGTCACGTCGTCGACCATCACCGGCGAGTTCTGCGGCAGCGTCGCCACGTCGGGCAGCTCGACGGTGATCGTGTACGACCCCGAACCATGGCCCGCCGTGCCCGGCATGTCCAGCGAGTTCAGCCCGCCGAACTGGCATCCGGCCAGCAGCAGTACACCGGAGCCGAGTGCGGTGCCCCGCAACAAGATACGTCTCATCCGCCGACTCCTTCCGCGGGAAGCGGCGGCGTCGCCGCGGCAGGGGCCGCGGGCGGGCCTGGCAGTGGGCCACCACCCATCGGCGGCGGTGCCGGGACCGGGCCTGCCGGTGAGACCTGGCCGACCACGGCGGGCGGCGGCAGGATCAGGTCGGCAAGGTTGCCGTCCGGAGAGGACGTGGGCGGGGAGACGCCCGGTGCGGGCTGCCACTGCAGATAGGGCACCGGCGTCTGGGCCTTCGCCTCGGTCTGCGGTGTGTCGTAGATGATCTGGCCCTTGTACGCGGTGATGCTGTCGATCGGGTGGAACAGGATCGGCGGGTAGTTCATCGCGATCCGCTTGAACACCGGCCCCATCCGCTGGCGGCACAGCTCCGCGCGCTTGTAGTTGTCCGGGGAGGCACCGACGTCGAACGTGCCGCCGCAGAGGAACTGCACGGGGTTGCCGAAGTTGGGCAGTGACAGCAAGCCACCGACCGTGCCCTGGGCCGGGTTGTAGATGTTGTAGAAGTTGGCCAGACCGTTGGGCGTGATGTGCAGCACCTGCTCGATGTCATCACTGTGGTCGTTGAGGATCTGGGTGAAGTCGGCCAGCTTGCCGACCGAGTCGATCAGCGACTTGTTCGAATCATGCAGCAGGCCTTTGACATCCCCCAGCGCCTGGTTCAGCGCGCCAAGGGTCTGGTCCAGGTCGGCCGAGCTGGCGGCCAGCACCTGGGACACCGACGCCACATGGCTGGTGAACTGCACGATCTCCTCGTTGCTGTTGGACAGCGCATTCACCAGCACCTGTAGGTTGCGCACCGTGCCGAACAGATCGGTCCGCGAGTCGCCGAGTCGACCGGCCGTCTGCGACAGCTCACGCAGCGCGGCGCGGAACGAGTCGCCGTTGCCGTCGAAGGTGTCAGCGGCCTGGTTCACCGCGGCCACCAACGGACCCTGGACGCCACCGTCTTTCGGGCCGAGCTGAGCGGACAACGCGGTGAGCTGTTCCTTGACCTCGTCCCACTCGACCGGAACTCCGGTGTGATCCAGCCCGATCTGTGCGTTGTCGGCGAGGGTGTTGCCCCCGGTGTAGGCGGGGGTCAGCTGAATAAACCTGGCGGACACCAGGTTCGGCGCGATGATCAGGGCGCGGGCGTCGGCGGGCACCTTGATGCCGTCGTCCAGCGTCATGCTGATCTTCACATCGGTGGCCCGCGGCTCGATCGAGTCGATCCGGCCGACCGGCACGCCGACCACCCGGACGTCGTCGCCGGGATACAGCCCCACCGCGGTGGTGAAGTAGGCGACGACCTTCTGGCCGCCGCGGTTCGGCCACACCAGGTACACGCCCACGGCGAGCAGGGCGACCAGCGCTACGGCGAGCGCCCCGCGCAGCCACTTTCCGCGCGACGGTGTCGAATCAGGTTGGGTCATGGCGACTTCGGCCTTACCAGCGTGCGCTCGGAGATGTATCCCCGCAGCATGTCAGCGAGACTGTCCGGCAGCTTGCCGGGCTGGAAGTAGGTGTCCAGCAGCACTTCGGAAATCGTTGCCGGGGGCAGACCGTACAGGTTGATCTGGAAGCCGGGTCCCGAGCCCACCACCTCGCCGAGCGCGGTGGCATAGCCGGGCAGCCGCTTGAGTGCCTCGCCGATGTGCTCGCGCCGTTCCAGCAGGTTGGCCATCACCGCGTTGAGCCGGCGCAGCAGCGGTTCGAACTCGCGCTTGTTGTCCGCGACGAATCCCGAAAGTTGATGCGAGACATCGTCGATACCTGCGATGAGGCTACTCAGGGCCTGCCGGCGTTCGTCCAGTGCCGCGAACAGCAGATTGCCGTCGGTGACCAGCTTGTTGACCTGATCCGCGCGCTGGGCCAGCGTGTCGGAGACGTTCTTGGCGTGCATGAGCAGCTCTTCGAGGGCCTGGTCACGCTTGTTGAGGCTGCGACTCAGGCTCGCGACACCGTCGAGCGCGCCGCGCAGTTGCGGGGTGGCGTCGTGCAGGGTGTCGGTCAGCGTCTGCAGCGCCTCCTCGAACTTGGGCTTGTCGAGCGCGCTGACGTTGCCGCCGAGGTCCTGCAGCGCGGTGTTCAACGTGTACGGAGTCGTGGTGCGCCCTATCGGGATCACCGTCGAGTCACCGTTGCCCTTCGGGGTCACCGACAGCGACTTCTGGCCGAGCACCGTGTCGGTCTTGATCGACACCAGCGTCTGGTTGCCGACCTTGATGTTGCGGTCGACAGTGAAACCCACCTTGGCCTGGTCGCCCGCCAGGGCCACCGAGGTCACCTTGCCGACCTTGATGCCGGACACCGCGACGTCGTTGCCCGGCGAGATTCCGCCGGCATCGCTGAAGTAGGCCTCGTAGTTGCGGCCCTGTGGGTACCACGGCAGGCCGGTGTAGCCGAAGGAGATCAGCACCAGGCAGGCCACCACGAAGATGCCGAGGATGCCGGTCCGCAAGGGGTTGCTGCCGCTGGGGCTAGCCATTTTCCGAGCACCTCCCCTTGGTCGGGTCCGGTGGGCCGCCGAACGGGATCAGGATGTCGCTGCCCGCCGGTCCGTTGATCTTCATCCGGATCGAGCAGTAGTAGATGTTGAAGAACGAGCCGTAGGCGCCGAGTGCGTTGAGCCGCATGTAGTTCTCGGCCAGCGGCTCGATCACCTTGTTGATGTCGGCCTTGCGCTCGTCGGCCCGCTGAAGGAACGGCCGGGCATTCTCGATGACGCCCTGCAGCGGTCGCCGGGACTCTTGCAGCATCGCGGTCAGGTCGTTCTCGGCCGAGGACAGTGGTCCGATGGCGCCGGCGATGGGGTCGCGTCCTTCGGCCAGGCCGGTGATGAGCTTCTGCAGTTCGTCGACGCTGGCGTTGAACTGGGTGCCCTTCGCGTCGACGGTGCCCAGCACGGTGTTCAGATTGGTGATCACGTCACCGATGAGCTGGTCCCGGTTGGCCAGGTTCTGGCTGAACGAGCTGGTGCTGGCCAGCAGGTTCTGGATGGCGCCGCCCTGACCCTGCAGCAGTTCGATGACAGCGTTGCTGACCTCGTTGACCTTGGACCCGTCCAGGCCCTTGAGAACCGGGCGCAGACCGCCCAGCAGGGCGTCCAGATCCAGTGCGGGCTGGGTGTTCTCGCGCGCGATCGTGCTTCCGGGCGGCAGCTTGCGCAGCTCGCCGGGGCCCGAGGTGATCTCCAGGTAGCGGTCACCGACCAGGTTCTCGTAGCGCACGACGGCCCGGGTCGAGGAGTAGAGCTGGTAACGCTTGTTGACGTCGAAGGCCACGTCGACGCTGTTGTCGGGGTTGAGCTTGACTGCCTTGACGCTGCCCACCGGCACGCCGGAGATGCGTACGTCCTGGCCGGCCTTCAGCCGGGACGCCTCGGCGAAGTTGGCGTGATAGCCGTTGCTGGATGCGAACCGGAACTGGCCGAACACCACCACCAGGCCCGCTGCGACCAGCAGCATCGCGACCGTGAACACGGCGACGTTGATCAGCGTGCGCCTCTGGTTACCCATCAGCTTCCGCCTTCGTTCTTCTTCGCGCAGGCGCTCATCAGAAGTCATCCCGTTCGGCGTACGCCCCGTTGAACAGGAACTGCAGGGTCGAGGGCGCGTTGAACTGCAGTTCGGTGTTCGGCTGGAACGGCACGTAGGCGTTGTCGGTCACCAGGAACGGGGTGTGGTACCAGCTGCCACCGAACTGCTTGCTGGGCACGTCCGGAAGGCCCCGGCAGTTCGGACCACCGGAGGCGTTCACCAGCGGCAGGCTCTCCGGGTACGTGTACGCCGGGGCGCCCGGCAGGAAGTTCGACGCCACGAACAGACCCGGGCGGATGCCGCCGATCACCGGCGCGAACGTCTCGTTGGCCTTCTTCACGCCCTTGAACAGGCAGCCGAACTCCGGCGAGTAGTCGGCCGCGACCTTGGCCAGCGCCCGCAGCCGCTTGATGGCGGCGATGTAGTCGTCGGCGGCCGGTGCCAGCGTCGCGGTGCCGTTCTCGGCGAACCCGGTGGCGGCCAACAGCGCGGCGTTCAGATTGTCCTGCTCGTCGACGATCGTCTTGGACAGCTTGGGTGCGTTGTCCAGCACGGTCGCCAGATCGGCACCGCTGTCGCCGTAGATGTTGGCGACGACGCCGGCCTTGGAGATGTCGGACTGCAGCGTCGGCAGCTTCGGATTGAGCTGCGCCAGATAGGTGTTCAGCCCGGCCATGGTGGCGCCCAGGTCGTCGCCGTGCCCGCGCAACCCCTCGCCCAGCGCGGTCAGCGTCGCGTTCAGGTTGACCGGGTCGATCTTGTGCAGCAGGTCGGTCAGGGTCTGGAAGAGGGTGTTGACTTCGAGCTGGACGCTGCTGGCCGCGATCCTGGTGCCCGGCTGCAACGGCGTCTTCTTCGGATCCTCGGGCGGCAGGAACTCGACCGACTTGGCACCGAAAACCGTTGTGCCGCCGATCTTCACCACCGCATTGGACGGGATGAACCGCATCTGGTTGCGGTCGATGTCCAGGGTCAGCTTGGCCTGCTCGCCGGCGTAGGCGATGTTGGTGACCTTGCCGATCTGGATCCCGCGGTACTTGACCTTGGCATCGGTCTCCATCACCAGGCCCGCCCGCTGCGAGGTGACGGTGACGGTGTCGGTCTTGGTGAAGGCCGCCGTATAGGACAGGTAGGTGAACACCACTGCGGCGACGACGATCAACGCGAGGATCGCGGCGGCGATCCTGACGTGACTGCGCTTGGCGCTTCCGGAAGACACTGGCCGCCTACCCGGAGAGGTTGAAGTTGCCGGACGCGCCGTAGACGGCGAGTGAGATGAACAGGGTGATGGTCACGACCACGATCAGCGAGGTGCGCACGGCCTGGCCGACGGCGATCCCCACGCCCACGGGGCCGCCGGACGCGTTGTACCCGTAATAGGTGTGCACCAGCATCACCGCGATGGACATGACGATGGCCTGCAGGAACGACCACAAAAGGTCGGTGGGAATCAGGAACGTGTTGAAGTAGTGGTCATAGAGGCCCGCGGACTGGCCGTTGATGAACACGGTGGTGAACCGGGCGGCGAAGAACGCGGCCAGCACCGACAGCGAATACAGCGGGATGATGGCGATGAGCCCGGCGATCAGCCGGGTGGACACCAGATACGAAACGGCATGTACCGCCATGGCTTCCACCGCGTCGATCTCCTCGGCGACGCGCATGGCGCCGAGTTGCGCGGTGGTGCCTGCGCCGATGGTGGCGGCCAGGGCGATACCCGCGATGACCGGGGCCACGATGCGGACGTTCAGGAAGGCCGACAGGAAGCCGGTGAGGGCCTCGATGCCGATGTTGCCCAGCGAGGAGTAGCCCTGTACGGCGATCACACCGCCCGACGCCAAGGTCAGGAACGCCGCGACGCCGACGGTGCCGCCGATCATCACCAAAGCACCGGCACCCATGGTCATCTCGGCGACCAGGCGGATGGTCTCCTTGCGATACCGGGTCAGGGCGTTGGGGATGTAGCGCATGGTCTCGCCGTAGAACAGCGCCTGTTCGCCGACGTTGTCGACGGCTCTCGGGACGCCGCGGAAGAAACGGCGCACGCGCAAGGTCACGTCATAGCTCATGGGTGCGCGCCTACCGCTCCAGGACCCGGACGCCGACGGCGGTCAAGATGACGTTGATGACGAACAGACAGATGAAGGCGTAGACCACCGTCTCGTTGACCGCGATACCCACGCCCTTGGGGCCGCCCTGCACGGTGAGTCCGCGGTAGCAGCCGACCAGGCCTGCCATCAGGCCGAACAGCACGGACTTGAACATCGCGAGCACCAGCTCACCCAGTCCGGTCAGGATCGTCAGGCCGTTGATGAAGGCGCCGGGGTTGACGCCCTGCAGGAACACGGAGAAGACATAGCCACCCGCCAGGCCGATCGCGCAGACCAGACCGTTGAGCAGCAGCGCCACGAACGTCGAGGCGAGCACGCGCGGCACGACCAGCCGCTGGATCGGGTCGATGCCGAGGACGCGCATGGCGTCGATCTCTTCGCGGATGGTGCGCGCGCCCAGATCCGCGCAGATGGCGGTGGCACCGGCGCCGGCGACCACGAGCACCGTCACCACCGGACCGAGCTGGGTGATGGTGCCGAACGCCGTGCCGGCCCCGGACAGGTCGGCCGCACCGATCTCGCGCAGCAGGATGTTGAGCGTGAAGGCCAC
This sequence comes from Mycobacterium sp., assembly GCA_023264765.1. GTDB lineage: Bacteria > Actinomycetota > Actinomycetes > Mycobacteriales > Mycobacteriaceae > Mycobacterium. Next base: position 20,861 of record JAHFVC010000011.1, read on the forward strand.
CAGCACCGTGAACGGGATGGACACCAGGAGTGTGGGGACCAGCGAGACGCGAGCGATCATCCAGGTCTGGTCCAGGAATTCGCGAAACTGGAACGGCCGCTGCCACATCTTGACGAAGGTGTCGATGGTCATCTCAAAGAACCCACCCACGGCCCGGGCCGGAGCCGCAAGCTGTTCGATCAACCTCGGCTCCGTTCTCGGTTGGGGGAAGAATTACCCCGCGTTGGCGAAGAGCCCGAATATAGCGGGTATCTGTTCGCTCCGGCGGCCTTTCCACCCCTGGTTTACGCGCTTGGCTTAGTGAGCGGGCTCATACTAACTAGAACACGTTCACAGTGTCAAAGAACCGCAATCTTGCCCATAAATTCACATTTATGCTGGTCAGAACCAGTGTGACCTGCATCATTTTAGAACGTGTTCTAATCCTCACCAGCCACTCGAGTACAACGTTCTCGTTTTCAAGAACCCATTAGCGCAGAAGCGGAGAATCCCGTTTCCGGATCCCTCTCAGCAAAGAAGCCGCCGAGCGCAGAACTCAGCGCGGCGGGGTCCCAGGCGTCGCCCGTGGCCTCGAAGCGCTGCGCTACCGTCGGCGCGGCAACCAACGTGACCGTCGGGCCGTAGACGATGAACAACTGCCCGTTGACGGCCTCGGCCGCGGGTGAGGACAAGTAGGTCACCAGCGTCACGACGTGCTCGGGCGACAACGCGTCGACCTGACCGTCGGACAGCTCGGGAGCGTCACCGAACACATCGGCCGTCATGGCGGTACGCGCCCGCGGAGCGATGGCGTTGGCCCGCACGCCGTAGCGGCCCAGGCCGCGCGCGGCCGTCAGCGTCAGCGCCGTGATGCCCGCCTTCGCGGCACCGTAGTTGGCCTGCCCCACCGGTCCGGCCAGGCCGGCTTCGGACGACGTGTTCACGATGCGCCCGTAAACCCGGCCGTCCGCAGCTTCTTTCGCCTTCGCGCGCCAGTAGGTGGCTGCGTTGCGGGTCAGCAGGAAATGGCCGCGCAGGTGCACGGCGATGACCGCGTCCCAGTCCTCGTCGGACATGTTGAACAGCATCTTGTCCCGCGTGATCCCGGCATTGTTGACCACGATGCTCAGGCCGCCGAGACCGTCCGCGGTCGACACCAGTTCATCGGCGGTGCTGCGGGCACTGATGTCGCCGGCGACGGCCACACCCTTGGCGCCGGCCGCGGCGATCTCGTCGAGCACGTCAGACTTGTCCAGGGCGGCGGCGATGTCGTTGACCACCACGGTCGCACCGGCGCTGGCCAGACCGACGGCTTCCGCACGGCCCAGTCCGGCCGCGGCACCGGTGACGACGGCGACCTTCCCGGACAGGTCGAGGGTGGCGGTGTTCTCGGCTGAATTCTGCGATGACGAAGTCAATTTATGAATACCTCTAGTCTTTTCGGATGAGGGCGGCGCGCGGGCATTCGGCGACGGACTGCTCGGCCAGGTCCTCCTGGTCGGCAGGCACCGGGTCAGCCTTGATCACCGCATAGTCGTCGTCATCCAGATCAAACAGGTCGGGGGCGATACCCACACATACCGCGTTGCCTTCACAGCGATCGCGATCGACTTCCACACGCATGACAACCTCCTCGTGTTCTTCATGCAATTGATGTCCGGGGCTTGCACAGCTGGGCCAATGTGCTGGCTAACCATACCGCCCTGGACCCCAAGACTAGAACGTGTTACAACCGGTTGAGAAAAAGGTGCCGTTGAGCACCTCCTATGGCAGCACAGCCCGACAGTGAGGACGTCAAGATGCGGATCGGTTACACCGCCGAGCAGGAGGAGTTGCGCCGCGAGTTGCGGTCGTACTTCACCAAACTGATGACACCCGAGCGGGCGGAGGCGCTGGCCGCCAGCGACGGGGAGATGGGCCGCGGCAACGTCTACCGCGAAACCGTGTCCCAGATGGGCAAGGACGGCTGGCTGACGCTGAACTGGCCGAAGGAGTACGGCGGCCAGGCGCGGACACCGATGGAGAGCCTGATCTTCAACGACGAGGCCGCCATCGCCAACGTGCCGGTGCCGTTCCTGACCATCAACAGCGTCGCGCCGACGATCATGCACTTCGGCACCGAGGAACAGAAGAAGTTCTTCCTGCCCAAGATCGCCGCGGGCGATCTGCACTTCTCCATCGGGTATTCCGAACCCGGAGCCGGCACCGACCTCGCGTCGCTGCGCACCACCGCCGTGCACGACGGCGACGACTACGTCATCAACGGCCAGAAGATGTGGACCAGCCTCATCGCCTATGCCGACTACGTCTGGCTGGCCGTGCGCACCAACCCCGAGGCGAAGAAGCACCGGGGGATCTCGATGCTCATCGTGCCCACCACCGCCGAGGGCTTCTCCTGGACGCCGGTGCACACCATGTCCGGTGTCGACACCAGCGCCACCTACTACCAGGACGTCCGGGTCCCCAAGACCGCACTCGTCGGCGAAGAGAACGCCGGCTGGAAGCTGGTCACCAATCAGCTCAACCACGAGCGCGTCGCGCTGGTTTCCGCACAGCCGATCTTCCTCGCGCTCAACGGTGTTCGCGAATGGGCGCAGAACACCAAGGACATCCACGGCAAGCGGCTGATCGACTCGGAGTGGGTCCAGCTGAATCTGGCCAGGGTGCACGCCAAGGCCGAGGTGCTCAAGCTGATCAACTGGGAGCTGGCCTCCGCCGAGGACGTAGCCCCCTCCCCCGCCGACGCTTCTGCCGCCAAGGTGTTCGGCACCGAACTGGCGACCGAGGCCTACCGGCTGCTCATGGAGGTGCTCGGCACCTCGGCGACCCTGCGCACCGGATCGCCCGGCGCTCTACTGCGTGGCCGGGTGGAGCGCATGCACCGCTCCTGCCTCATCCTGACCTTCGGCGGCGGCACCAACGAGATCCAGCGCGACATCATCGGCATGGTCGCGCTCGGCCTGCCCCGAGTGAACCGGTAAGGAACATCATGGATTTCACCCCTACAGAGGCATCCACCGATCTGGGTGGCCTGGTCCGCACCATCACCGAATCGGTCTGCACACCCGAACACCAGCGCGTGCTCGACGGACTCGACGAACGTTTCGACCGCGACCTGTGGGCCAAGCTCATCGATGCCGACATCCTGTCGACAGCCGCACCGGAAGCCCTGGGCGGTGGCGGATTCGGCGTGCTTGAGCAGGCCGCCGTGCTGACCGCACTGGGCCGCCAGCTGGCCGCGGTGCCCTACCTGGAGTCCTCGGTGCTCGCCGGGGGCGCGTTGGCGAAGTTCGGATCCGAAGCGCTGCAACAGGACTGGGCCGTACCCGCGATCAACGGCGAGAAGGTCGTCACCGTCGCCCTCGACGGCGAGATGGGCGACGGCCCGGTACTGGCGCAACCCGACGACGCCGGGTTCCGTCTCACCGGATCCCGCACCCAGGTCGCCTACGGCCCGGTGGCCGACGCCTTCCTGGTGCCCGCCGAGACACCGTCCGGCGTTCAGGTGTTCCTGATCACCACCGCCGACCAGGCCGTCAGCGTGAGCACGCTGGATACGACCGGTCACGGCACCGTGGGCCATCTGGAGCTCGGCGGGACCAGCGTCGACGCATCCCGCATCGTCGGCGGCCACGAGGTGCTCGACTGGCTGACGGTGCGTACCGCCCTGGGCCGCACCGCCTTCCAGCTCGGCGTGCTGGAGCGCGCGCTGGAGCTCACCGCCGTGTACGCCCGCGAACGTGAGCAGTTCGACCGGCCGATCGGCAGTTTCCAGGCGGTGTCCTCACGGCTGGCCGACGGCTACATCGACGTCAAGGCGCTGCGCTCGACCCTGACGCAGGCGGCCTGGCGGCTCTCCGAGGACCTCCCGGCGGACATCGACGTGGCCAGCGCCGCGTTCTGGGCGGCGGACGCCGGCCACCGCGTCGCGCACACGACGGTGCACGTGCACGGTGGCGTCGGAATCGACATGGACCACCCGATCCACCGGTACTTCCTGGCCGCCAAACAGACCGAGTTCGCGTTGGGCGGGGCGACCGGGCAGTTGCTGCGCATCGGCCGCGAGTTGGCCGACACCCCGGCATAACGTGGCGGACACTGTCGCCGACCTCCTGCTACCACTGGCGGACGTCACCGACCGCGGTATCCACTGCGGCGACGAGTTCACCAGCTGGCGTGACCATATCGCCGCGGGCGCCCAGTTGGCCGCGGCGCTGCGGGCCCGGCTCGACCCGCAGCGGCCACCACACATCGGCGTACTGCTGGGCAACACCCCGTTCTTCTCCAGCGTGCTGGTGGCGGCGGGACTGACCGGGCTGGTCCCGGTCGGGCTCAACCCGACGCGCCGTGGTGCCGCGCTGGCGAGCGACATCGAACGGGCGGATTGCCAACTGGTGCTCGCCGATTCGGGTGCCGACGTGCCCACTGGTGTGCGCCATGCCGATGTCGAATCTGCCGCGTGGGCAACAGAACTCGCGGCATACGCCGGCACCGCCGTGAGCTTCGCGGAGCTCTCCCCGGACGACCTGTTCATGCTGATCTTCACATCGGGCACCAGCGGCGACCCCAAGGCGGTGCGGGTCACCCACGACAAGGTCGCCTTCCCCGGCCGGATGCTGGCCGACCGGTTCGGGCTCGGCCCTACCGACACCTGCTATCTGTCGATGCCGCTGTTCCACTCCAACGCGATCATGGCGGGCTGGGCGGTCGCGGTCGCCGCGGGCGCCTCGATCGCGCTGCGGCGCAAGTTCTCCGCATCACAGTTCATCCCCGACGTGCGCCGCTACGGTGCGACGTATGCCAACTATGTCGGCAAGCCGCTGTCCTACATCCTCACCACCGCGGCGCAACCCGACGACGCCGACAACCCGCTGAAGTTCCTGTACGGCAACGAAGGGGCGCCGCGGGATCTGGTGCGCTTCGCCGAGCGCTTCGGCGTTCGGGTGGTCGACGGATTCGGCTCCACCGAGGGCGGCGTGGCGATCGCCCGGACCCCCGACACCCCGGACGGGTCGCTGGGCCCGCTGACCGACGAGGTGGCCATCATCGACGTCGAGACCGGGCGGCCGTGCCCGCCCGGAGTGGTCGGTGAGATCGTCAATCCGACGGGCGCCGGCTGGTTTCGGGGCTACTACAACTCCCCCGACGCCCAGGCCGAACGGATGGCAGGCGGTGTCTACCACACCGGCGACCTCGGCTACCGCGACGAGGCGGGCTTCGTCTATTTCGCCGGGCGCCTGGGTGATTGGATGCGCGTCGACGGCGAGAACCTGGGCACCGCACCGATCGAACGGATCCTGCTGCGCCATCCCGGCATCGCCGAGGCCGCCGTGTATCCGGTGCCCGACCCTGCGGTGGGTGACCGGGTGATGGCAGCCGTGGTGCCCGTGCCCGGGGCGTCGTTCGACCCCGATACCTTCACCGCATTCCTCACCGAGCAGTCCGACCTCGGCCCCAAACAGTGGCCGTCGTTCGTGCGGGTCAGCACCGCACTGCCCCGCACCGAGACGTTCAAGGTGCTCAAGCGGGAACTGTCGGCCGAGGCGACCGCCTGCACCGACCCGGTCTTCGCCATTACAGTCCCCTGATGGCACTCGACCCGTCCGCCGTCTCCCTGACCGACAGGGTCGCGGTGGTCACCGGCGGCGGCGAGGGTATCGGGCGCGGGATCGCCGCGGGGCTGAGCGCGTTCGGCGCGAAGGTGGCCATCTGGGAACGCAACCCGCAGACCTGCGCCGGCGCCGCCGCCGATATCGGGGCACTCGGTCTGGTGGTCGACGTGCGCGACGCCGACGCCGTCGAGGAGGCCCTACGGCGCACGGTGGACGACCTGGGCCCGGTCCGCATCTTGGTCAACAACGCAGGAGGCACTTTCGCATCGCCGTTGTTGGAGACCTCGGAGAACGGCTGGGATGCCCTCTACCGGGCCAACTTGCGCCACGTGCTGCTGTGCACCCAGCGGGTGGCCAGGGTGATGGCCGCGGCAGGGCTTGGTGGCAGCGTCATCAACATCACCTCCATCGAGGGGGTGCGTGCGGCCCCGGGCTACGCCGCGTACGCCGCCGCCAAAGCCGGGGTCATCAACTACACCCAGACCGCGGCGCTGGAACTGGCCGAGCACGGTATCCGGATCAACGCGCTTGCACCGGATTTCACACTGACCGAGGGATTGGCTCGGATCGGTTCGCCGGAACACTTTGCCCGTGCCGGTCGAATGGTGCCATTGGGACGTGGCGGTGATGTCGACGAAATGGCCGGGGCGGCGATATTTCTGGCATCGGATCTGTCGAGCTACGTGACGGGACAGACCATTCATGTCGACGGCGGGACGCATGCGGCGGGTGGCTGGTACCGCCACCCCGAAACCGGCTCCTACACGCTGGGTCCGGGCTGAACCCGGCCAATTATCGTAAAAGTATTTGCCCAATCCGGCGAGCCTTTTCGGTCCGCGAATTCGAGTAGTTCTACTCAGCACGGTGAACGCTGGCCTGAGCTACGCTTCCGATCGGAAATGCACAGCGGTGAACTTTGCCGTAATGGCACCTGAAGACTTTTGACCCCCGAGGAGTTCTGTCATGAGAGCATCTGCGCTCACCGGTCTGGCGGCCGCAGCGACCGCCCTCGCCGTGGTCCTGTCGGGCTGCGGCTCGGACACCAAGACCGCGACGAGCAGTAGCGAGAAGACCACCGCGTCGTCGTCGGAGAAGACGTCGACCAGTAAGTCCGCCGCGGCCACCACGAAGCCCAAGGTGGCTCCGCGCGACGAGGACGCGACCGGCCCCAACGAGACCATCGCCGGCTACATCAAGGAGAACAACATCCAGGAGGCCCAGGTTCGCCGCGGCGACCCGGGTTCGCCGACGATCGATCTGCCGCTGCCCGAGGGTTGGGAGTCGGCGGGGACCGATACACCCGACTGGGCCTACGGCGCGATCGTCTACACCGGTCCCGAGGCCGCGGAATACACGCCCAGCGTCGTCGCGATCGTGTCGAAGCTGACCGGCAACGTCGACCCGCAGAAGATCCTCGATCTGGCACCGGGTGAACTGCAGAACCTGTCCGGGTACGAGCCGCTCAACGAGGGCGCGTCCAGCACGCTCGGCGAGTACCCCGCCTTCCAGCTGGGCGGCACCTGGGTCCAGGACGGCCAGAAGAAGATCGTCGCGCAGAAGACCGTCGTCATCCCCGGTGGGGACGGCCTCTATGTCTTGCAACTCAACGCCGACGGCCTTGAGGACCAGATGGACATCGTGAGCGCGGCGACCGACGCCATCGACTCGGGAACCACGATCACGCCCTGATCCGATTCGGGTGAGGATGCCGCCACGGGTACGCCCGTGGCGGCATTTTCGTGTGCTCCGGTAGCGTCGAGGTGTGGGATACCGGGAATTCACCCCACCACCGGGGTTGCGCGCCCTGGTCGAATGTGGCTGGACGACAACCGGACTCGCCGGCCCGGCGCGCATCCTGCCCGACGGCTGCATGGACCTGATCCGCACCGGAGACCAGACGGTGGTCGCCGGGCCGGACACCGGCGCCTTCCTCACTTCGGCGGGACCGGAGCCGGTGCACGGCTTGCGCTTTCACCCCGGCGTACTGCCGCGACTGCTCGGTGTCCCCGCCGCGGAGGTGCGCGACGCCCGGGTGCCCCTGCGCGAGCTGCGGACCGTCGGCCGGGACCACTGCCTGACCGAACTGGCCGAGGCGATGGCCGCCGACCCACCCCGGCCGGAGACGGCGCCGTGGACGCTGGCCACTCTCGGCGAGGTGACCCGGCGGCTGGCCGCCGGTGCGTCGGTGGCCGACACCGCGCGCGAGGCCGGGTGGTCGGCGCGGACATTGCAACGTCAGTGCGCCGCGGTCTACGGATACGGCCCGGCCACGCTGCGCCGGGTGCTGCGGTTCCGGCGCGCCACCCGACTGCTCGACACGGGCGTGACTCCGGCAGAGGTCGCGGCCCGGGCCGGGTACGCCGACCAGCCGCATCTGCACCGCGAGATCCGCACGCTGGCCGGCGTGGCCCTGAGTCAGCTGACCACGGCGAACAGGTCGATCGACGTGCCGTCCGGATCGCTGACGGTCGCGTAGCGCTGCCCCCACGGCGCGTCGAACGGTGCGAGCACGCCCGGGTGCCCCGCGGCGGTGAGCCGCTCGTAGAGCGCGTCGACCTGCTCGGGTGTCTTCAGGCCGAACGCCAGCGCCAGCCGGCCCGCCGATTCCGGCGGTACCCAGCCCGGATGCATGCCCGCGATGACCTCCTCGGTGTCGAATGCCAACCGATTGCCGCCGGGCAACGCCACCTCGACGTGCGGCTCGTCCCCGTCCGGGACGGCCAGGCCGAGCAAGCGGTAGAAGTCCAGGGACCGCCGCAGGTCGGCGGCCACGATCTCGATGACCACAGAACTCAGGTGAATGCTCATCACCGCAGGTTAGGGCCGCCGCGTAGGTGGCGTCATGAACGAATCGGACAAACCGCCCTGGTCGATACCGCCGGTACCGAGTAGGTTTGCCCTCACCACTAGTTACTCACCAGTAAAGGAGAGTCGACCATGCCCGCTCCATCCGCCGCGGACTTCGCCCATCTGCGCACGCTGGTCGCCATCGACGATGTGGACGCCCGCCCGTCCAAGCCGATCGACGAGGTGTTCACCGGGCGCGAGCTCACCACCATTCCCGTCGGCAACGCCGAAGATGTCGCCGCCGCGTTCACCAAGGCCCGCGCCGCGCAAGCCCAATGGGCCGCACGCCCGGTCGCCGAGCGGGCCGCCGTCATCGAACGCTTCCGCGACCTGGTGATCGCCAACCGCGACTCGCTGATGGACGTCGCCCAGGCCGAGACCGGCAAGGCCCGTTCGGCCGCTCAGGAAGAGATCGTCGACATGATCCTCAATGCGCGGTACTACGCGCGGGAGGCCGTCAAACTGCTGAGCACCAAGCGGGTCCAGGGTCTGTTACCCGGTGTCGTGAAGACCGTGGTCAACTACCACCCGAAGGGCGTCATCGGCGTCATCTCGCCGTGGAACTACCCGATGGCGCTGTCCATCTCCGACTCCATCCCCGCCCTGCTGGCGGGCAATGCGGTGGTGGTGAAACCGGACAGTCAGACCCCGTACTGCACGCTGGCCAACGCCGAGTTGCTGTATCAGGCGGGGCTGCCGCGGGACCTGTTCGCCGTGGTGCCCGGCCCCGGTTCGGTCGTCGGCACCGCGATCGTGGCGCACTGCGACTACCTGATGTTCACCGGGTCCACCGCCACCGGCCGGACCCTGGCCGAACAGTGCGGCAGCCGGCTGATCGGCTTCTCCGCCGAACTGGGCGGCAAGAACCCGATGATCGTCACCAAGGGCGCTGACCTGGACGTCGCCGCCAAGGCCGCCACCCGGGCGTGCTTCTCGAATGCCGGGCAGCTGTGCATCTCGATCGAGCGGATCTACGTCGAGCGCTCGGTCGCCGACGAATTCGCCGCCAAGTTCGCCAAGCAGGTCACGGCGATGAAGCTGTCCACCGCCTACGACTTCAGCGCCGATATGGGCAGCCTGATCTCCGAGGATCAGATCAAGACCGTATCCGGCCACGTCGACGACGCGAAGGCGAAGGGCGCCAAGGTGATTGCCGGCGGCAATGCCCGGCCCGACATCGGCCCGTTGTTCTTCGAGCCGACCGTGCTGACCGATGTCACCGACGAGATGGAGTGCGGCCGCAACGAGACCTTCGGTCCGCTGGTGTCCATCTACCCCGTCGATTCGGTGGAGGAGGCCATCGCCAAGGCCAACGACACCGAGTACGGGCTCAACGCCAGTGTGTGGGCGGGCAGCAAGGCCGAGGGTGAGGCGATCGCGGCCAAGTTGCAGGCCGGCACCGTCAACGTCGACGAGGGCTACGCCCTGGCGTTCGGCAGCACCGCGGCCCCGATGGGCGGCATGAAGGCCTCCGGTGTCGGGCGGCGCCACGGTGCCGACGGCATCCTCAAATACACCGAGTCACAGACGGTGTCCACCGCGCGGGTGCTCAATCTCGATCCGCCGTTGGGCATTCCGTCCGCCTGGTGGCAGAAGGCGCTCACCCCGATGATCCAGGCCGTGCAGAAGCTACCCGGCCGCTAGGCGAATACTCGCCGAAATCGACGAAATGGCTGCTCCGCGAGCGGAAAAGCAGCCATTTCGTCGGTTTCGCGTCAGGAGCCCGCGATACCGCCGAGCCGCTTGGTGGTCTGCTCGAAGCCCGTGACCAGTTCACCGATGATGTCGGCGACGGGGCGGATCTCGTTCATCCGGCCGACGATCTGGCCCACCGGCATCGAGACGGTGTCCGGATTGTCCGACTCGTTCATCCGCTGGTGCGCCTCGCTGACGAGGATGTTCTGCAGTGGCATCGGCAGCGGTTCCGGGGCGTCCGGGGCGTCCCAGGCGTCGGTCCACTTGGTCTTGAGCAGTCGGGCCGGCTTGCCGGTATAGATCTTGCGGCGCACCGTATCCGCGGTGGTCGCGCGCAGCAGCGCGTCCTGGATGGTCGAGGTGCCGCCGGGCAGGCGGTGGCCCAGGTCGTACTCCGCCGCGGTCAGGAATGCCGAACCCATCCACACGCCCTGGGCACCCAGCGCCAGGGCCGCGGCGATCTGCTTGCCGGTGCCGATGCCGCCCGCGGCCAGCACCGGGGCCCTACCGTCGAGTGCGTCGACG
>JAHFVC010000011.1:31528-42675 GCA_023264765.1 Mycobacterium sp.
CGGAGCCGATCTCACCGGTGTGGCCGCCGGCCTCATGGCCCTGCGCGACGACGATGTCGACGCCGTTCTCGACGTGGCGCAGCGCATGCTTGGCGCTGCCCGCCAGTGCGGCCACCGGAACGCCCGCAGCGTGCGCCTGCTCGATGACATCCACGGGCGGGGAACCCAGCGCGTTCGCGATCAGCTTGATCGGGTGCTTCAGCGCGACCTCGACGTGGCTGCGCGCCACCGAGTGCAGCCAGCCCAGCACGCCCTCGCTTTTCTCCTCGTCCTCAGGGAGCGGCGGAACACCCAGGTCGGCAAGCGTTTTCGCGACGAAGTCGCGGTGGCTCTGCGGGATCAGCTTGTTGATGTCGACTGCGGTTCCCTCGGTGGGGATCTTGGCAGGCATCACGATGTCGACGCCGTAGGGCTTGCCGTCGGTATTGGCGTCCATCCACTGCAGGACTTCTTCCAGGTCGTCGGCGTCGTTGAATCGCACGCAGCCCAGCACGCCCAGGCCGCCCGCCTTGCTGACGGCGGCGGCCACCTTCTCCGACGGGGTGAAGACGAAGATCGGGTATTCGATCCCGAACTTGTCGCAGAGTTCGGTATGCATCAGTTCGCTCCTACATGCTTGGCGTGCACCTCGTCGGCAGGCCGCTCTTCGGTGGTGTCCTTGGCCCACCGGTAGTCGGGCTTGCCCGCCGGAGAGCGCTTCACCTCGTCGACCAGCCAAAGACTGCGTGGCACTTTGTATCCCGCGATCTCGGTGCGGACGAACGCATCGAGGGAAGCCAGCGACGGACGCGAACCCGCTCGCGCCTGCACGACGGCCGCCACATGCTGGCCGAAGCGCTCGTCGGGCACGCCGACGACCAGCGCGTCGAACACGTCGGGGTGACCCTTGAGCGCGGCCTCGACCTCTTCCGGGTAGATCTTCTCGCCACCGCTGTTGATCGACACCGAGCCGCGGCCCAGCATCGTCACGCTGCCGTCGGCCTCGACCTCGGCGTAATCACCCGGAATCGCGTACCGCACACCGTGATAGGTACGGAAGGTCTCGGCTGTCTTCTTCTCGTCCTTGAAGTATCCGACCGGGATGTGGCCGCACTTGGCGATGATGCCGCGCACACCCGAACCGGGCACGACCGGGTTGCCGTCTTCGTCGAGCACCTTGGTGTTCTTGTCGATCGTCACCCGGGGACCACCGGTGTGCGACTGGCCCTTGGCCACGACGCTGGTACCACCGAAGCCGGTCTCCGACGAGCCGATCGAATCGGTGATGACGCGGTTGGGCAGCAGCTCGAGGAACTTCTCCTTGAGGCTGGTGGAGAACAGCGCCGCGGTGCTGGCCAACAGGAACAGCGACGACAGGTCGTAGGTGTTCCCCTCCTCCTGGTGTGCCAGCAGGGCGTCGAGCAATGGGCGGGCCATCGCGTCGCCGGTGAAGAACAGCAGGTTGACCTTGTGGTCATGGATCAGCCGCCACACCTGATCGGCGTCGAATTCCGGTGTCAGCACGACGGTTTGGCCGGAGAACAGCGCCATCCAGGTGGCCGACTGCGTGGCGCCGTGGATCATCGGCGGGATGGGCAGCCTGATCATCGGCGCGTTGGCAGCGGCCTGCTTGGACAGGTCGTACTCGTCGGCGATGGGCTCGCCGGTGGCGAAGTCGGTGCCGCCGAACAGGACCCGGTAGATGTCCTCGTGGCGCCACATCACGCCCTTAGGGAAGCCGGTGGTGCCACCGGTGTAGAGCAGATAGATGTCATCCTCGCTGCGCGGGCCGAAATCGCGCTCGGGCGACCCCTGCGCCAGCGCAGCCTCGAATTCGATGCCGCCGTAGCGCTTGAAATCGTCGTCGCTGCCATCCTCGACCACCAGGATGGTCTTGACGTTGGGCGTCTCCGGCAGCACGTTGTCGACGCGGTCGGCGTAGCGGCGCTCATGGATCAGCGCGACCATGTCGGAGTTCTCGAAGAGGTACTTGAGTTCGCCCTCGACGTAGCGGAAGTTGACGTTGACCAGGATGGCGCCGGCCTTGACGATGCCGAGCATCCCGATCACGATCTCGATGCGGTTGCGGCAGTACAGGCCGACCTTGTCGTCCTTCTTGACGCCCTGGTCCTGGAGGTAATGGGCCAGACGATTGGCCTTCTCCTCCAACTGGGCATAGGTCAGTTGCTCGTCACCGCATATCAGGGCGACGCGGTCCGGTACGGCATCGATGGAGTGCTCGGCGAGATCGGCGATATTCAAGGCCACGGAACCTAAACTAGAACGTGTTACATTTCGTGACAAGTCCGGTGTTGGTACGCAGAGAGGCGGATACCTGTGAGCGAGAGCGAAAAGGGGCCCGACGCCCTCATTGAGCAGCGCGGACACACCCTGATCGTCACCCTGAATCGCCCCGAGGCCCGCAACGCGCTCTCCGGCGAGATGCTCTCGATCATGGTGCAGGCGTGGGACCGGGTGGACAGCGATCCGGAGATCCGCACCTGCATCCTCACCGGCGCCGGCGGCTACTTCTGTGCGGGCATGGACCTCAAGGGCGCCACCAAGAAGCCGCCGGGCGACTCGTTCAAGGACGGCAGCTACGACCCGTCGCGCATCGACGGGCTGCTCAAGGGTCGCCGGCTGACCAAACCGCTGATCGCCGCCGTCGAGGGCCCGGCCATCGCGGGCGGCACCGAGATCCTGCAGGGCACCGACATCCGCGTCGCCGGCGAGAGCGCCAAGTTCGGCATCTCGGAGGCCAAGTGGAGCCTGTACCCGATGGGTGGCTCCGCCGTACGCCTGGTGCGCCAGATCCCGTACACGATCGCGTGCGACATGCTGCTGACCGGCCGGCACATCACCGCGCAGCAGGCGCTGGACTACGGGCTGATCGGCCACGTGGTGCCCGACGGCACGGCGCTGGAGAAGGCATTGGAGATCGCCGAGGTGATCAACAACAACGGGCCGCTGGCGGTGCAGGCCATCCTCAAGACCATCCGGGACACGGAGGGCATGCACGAGCTCGATGCGTTCAAGCCTGACACCGCCAACGGCATTCCGGTGTTCCTCTCCGATGACGCCAAGGAAGGTCCGCTGGCGTTCAAGGAGAAGCGGGCGCCCAACTTCCAGATGAAGTGACGGCTACCGGTTCTGGAGCGCGGGCGCGGGCAGGAACGCGTCGCCCTGCTCGCGGTCCAGGTACGTGGTGGACTTGTTCTTGAGGAAGAACAGGTACACCACCAGCGATACCGCGATGCACACCGTCACGTAACCGATGAACAGCGGCACCTGGTCGCGGGCCTTGAGCGCCTGGTAGATCAATGGCGCGGTGCCGCCGAAGGCCGAATTCGCCAGTGCGTAGCCCACTCCCACGCCCAGCGCGCGCACGTTCGCGGGGAACAACTCGGACTTCACCAGGGCGTTGATCGAGGTGTACCCGGTGAGGATCACGTAGCCGACGGCCACCAGTAGGAACGACAGCACGGGCGAATGGGTCTGCGGCAGATACGTGATCAGGACGTAGGTGTAGATCACGCCACCCACCCCGAAGAACACCAGCAACGGTTTGCGGCCCACCTTGTCGCTGATGATTCCGCCGACCGGCTGTAGCAGCATCAGGAAGATCAGCCCGGCCAGGTTGATCCAGGTCGCCGTCATCGCCTCGTTCTTGTAGGTCGCCTTGACCATCGCGGGTGCGTTGACGCTGTAGGTGTAGAACGCCACGGTGCCACCGAGGGTGATCAGGAAGCACAGCAACAGCGGCCGCCAGTAGTCGGTCAGCAGGGCACGCAGCGAGCCGGCGGCCTTGTCCTTGCCCTCCTTGATCGCCTCCAACTGTTCGGCCGACAGCGATTCGTCCATGGTGCGCCGCAGCCAGAACACCACGATCGCGGCCGCGCCGCCGACGGCGAACCCGATGCGCCAACCGAATTCGTGCACCTGCTCGGTGCTCAGCGTGGTGAGGATGATCAGGAGGGTGAACTGGGCCAGCACATGCCCGCCGACCAGCGTCACGTACTGGAATGACGAGAAGAACCCGCGTCGCTCCCTGGTCGCCGCCTCCGACATGTACGTCGCCGAGGTGCCGTACTCGCCGCCGGTCGCGAAACCCTGCACCAGCCGGCACAGGATCAAGATGATCGGGGCGGCGGCGCCGATGGTCTCCCGGCCGGGCACCACCGCGATCACCAACGAGCACAACGCCATCAGCGAGACGCTGATGGTCAGCGCCGCGCGCCGGCCGCGCCGGTCGGCGAACCGCCCGAAGAACCAGGAACCCAGCGGCCGGGTGAGAAAGGTGACCGCGAAGATCGCGTACACGTAGATCGTGGAATTCTGGTCGGCCGGATCGAAAAACTGCTTCTCGAAGTACGTCGCGAAAACGGTGTAGACGTAGACGTCATACCACTCGACCAGGTTGCCCGAGGACCCCCTGATGGTGTTCCAGATGGCGCGGCGGGTGTCCGCCGATGTCGATGTCGATGTCGTCATGCACCATCTGTAGCCGCCCAGGGTGCCCCGGGTGAAGGCTCTGCCGGATTTGGCGCCGAATTCTTGCAGAGCCCTTACATTCGCGGGGACAGCCGAATCCGAGGAATGGAGCTCATCGATGTTTCGCGGCGCGATCGAAGACCGGCTCGCCATCAGGGAACGTTTCGACAGTTACGCCGGCGCGGTGACCCGCGGTGCGCTCGACGAGTACCTGGACTGCTGGACCGCCGATGGCGCCCGGCGCGGCGTCGGCGGCGAGTGCCAGGGCATCGACGAGTTGCGTGCCCATTGGGACGGCATCTGGAAAGCGTTGGCGCAGATGTCTTTCATCACCCAGATCGGTTCCATCGAGGTCGACGGCGAGCACGCCGCCGCCACCTCGTTCTGCCTGGAGAACTTCCGGCTGCACGACGGCTCGACCCGGCAGCTCGTCGGCGCCTACGACGACCGGTTGCGCAAGGTCGACGGGGTCTGGCGATTCAGCGAGCGCCGCTACCGGATACTCATCGACGAGATCTAGCCGAGCACCCGCGGGACCGGGGTGAACACCACTGGCATCGCCTCGGGGCCGCTGACGAAGTTGGCCGGCCGCAACGGCACCTGCGCCCCGTCGGCCAGCCGCAGGTCCGGCAGCCGGCGCAGCACGCGTTCGGTCATCAACTTCAACTCGAGACGGGCCAGCTGATTGCCCAGGCAGAAGTGGCTGCCGAAACCGAACGCCAGGTGACTGTTCGGGTTCCGGTCGATACGGAACTCGTCCGGGTTCTCGAACGCGGCTTCGTCGAAGTTGGCCGACTCGAACATCAGCATGATCTTCTCGCCCGCCTTGAGCTCCGTGCCGTGGAACTCGGTGTCCGCCGTGACGGTGCGGCACATGTTCTTCACCGGCGACGTCCAGCGCAGCATCTCCTCGATGGCGCCCGGCAACAGCTCGGGGCCTGATCCGTTTCCCGAGTCGCTGCGCTCCTGCCCGCCGGCAACCAGCGCGTCCCACTGATCCCGGTGCCTCAGCAGGGCTTCGGTGCCGCCGGACAGGGTGTGCCGGGTGGTCTCGTCGCCGCCGATCAGGATCAGCAGGGTCTCCATGACGATCTCGTCGTCACTCATCCGCTGCCCGTCGACCTCGGAGTGCACCAGGATGGAGAACAGGTCCTCGTTGGGCTCGGCCCGCCGCTTCGCGATGACGTCCATGGTGAAGGCGGTGTACGCGGCGAAGGTCTCCATCAGCTTCTGGATGCCCGATTCGTCGATGTGCGAGGACAATCCGCACACCAGGTCATCCGACCACTGCAGCAGCATCTCGCGTTCGGACGGCAGTACGCCGAGCATGTCCCCGATCACCGCCATCGGCAGCGGGGCGGCGATCTCGCGGACGAAGTCCGCTTCGCCGCGCTCGCACACCCCGTCGATCAACGCGTCGCACAGCCGCTCGATGGACGGCAGCTTGTCCATCACCCGTTTGCGGGTGAAGCCGGCGTTGACGAGCTTGCGGCGCACCAGGTGCGCCGGATCATCCATGTCGATCATGTACGGCATGCCGGGCTGGTCGGGCCGGATGCCGCCGGCGCTGGAGAACAGGTCCGGGTTGCGCTCCGCGTCGAGCACCGCCTGATAGCTCGCGGCGGCCGCCTGTCCGTTGCGGTCTCGGAACACCGGTTGGTTGGCCCGCATCCACCGGTAGGCCTCGCGGGCGGCCGGCCCGTCGGCGTAGAAGCGGCCGTCGGCCAGATCCACATCGGGCTTGGCGATTACAGATGTCACGCGATCTCCTTGGCGTCGCCGAAAGTCATGTCCACGTTCTGCGCAGACCCCGAGAACAGGGCCCGTTTGGGGAAGCCGAGTTCGGCGAGTTCCCTGGCATAGGGATGCGCGCCGAGGCGCACCCGGACTCCACCCGGCCGGTACCGGACGCCCGTCATCCGCATCTCCCCCGAGGTTTCGCGGGTGACGCCGTCCAGATGCGAGTAGGTCGGATGCACCTGGGTGCGCGAGGTGAACATCGCGGGCACCGGAAATCCGGGGCTGAAGTCCATTCCGACGGCGTGACTGCCCTCGATGCTGACGTCGAAGGAGAACGGTTTCCCGTCACCAATACTGAAGTCCGCCATCACCTTCGGGTAACCCCAGATGGTCCGGCCGGCCTCCAGGGTGAACGCCTGATCGACGGGCAGGTGGTGGATGAACGCCCCGGCCGACTGCAGCGCCCGCACGCCTGACGCGTCCGAGCCGGGGGGATTGACCATGACATTGGTGCCGTACTCGTAGTACTGGCCCAGATCGGTGTCGAGGTAGTGCATCAGCATCAGCACCACGATCGCCCTGGTGGGCCGGTACCGGCAGACCTGCAGACCGCTGTAGTCGATCATCTGCTGGGCCGCGTCGGCGTTCACCGAGAACATGGCCATGTGCTGCTGGGCGGTGCGCACCCGCACCGGCATCGTCAGGACGGTGCCGGCAATGGTGTGTTGGGTCACACTCCAAATCTAGAACGCGTTCTAGACAACTGGCAAGAAGTGTCTACACCAACCCCGCGAGATCGCGGATCTGCTCGACCGAGCGGGCCCCGACGACCATCATCGTGACGCCCGAGGCTTCCCACGCCTTGATCTGTTCCTTGACGTAGTCCAGGTTGCCCACGATCGCCGAGTCGTCGACCAACTCATCCGGGATGACCTTGGCCGCTTCGTCCTTCTTGTCGTTGCGGAACAGCTTGGTCACGTCGTCGACCACCTCGGCGTAACCCATCCGGCGGTACACATCGGCGTGGAAGTTGGTGTCCTCGGCACCCATGCCGCCCATGTAGAGCGCCAGGTGCGGCTTCATCAGCTCCATGATGGCCGGCCGGTCGTCGGTGACCACGACCTGCGCCGTGGCACAGATCTCGAAGGTCTCCCGGGTGCGCCGCGCTCCCGGCCGGGCGAAGCCCTCGTCGAGCCATTCGTTGTACATGCCCGCGATGCGTGGCGAGTAGAAGATGGGCAGCCAGCCGTCGGCGATCTCGGCGGCCAGCGCGACGTTCTTCGGCCCCTCGGCGCCGAGCATCACCGGGATGTCGGCCCGCAACGGATGCGTGATGGGTTTGAGGTTCTTGCCCAGTCCGGCGGTGCCCTCGCCGGTCAGTGGCAACGGGTAGTGCGGCCCGGCGCTGTGCACCGGGGCCTCACGCGCCCAGACCTGGCGCAGGATGTCGATGTACTCGCGGGTGCGGGCCAACGGCTTGGGGAACTTCGCGCCATACCAACCCTCGACCACCTGCGGCCCGGACACCCCGAGACCCAGGATGTGCCGCCCACCGGACAGATGGTCCAAGGTCAGCGCGGCCATCGCGCACGCGGTCGGCGTGCGTGCGGACAGCTGGATCACCGAGGTGCCCAGCCGCAGCTTGGTGGTCTCCCGGCCCCACCAGGCCAGCGGGGTGTAGGCATCCGAGCCCCACGCCTCGGCGGTGAAGACGGTGTCGAAGTCCGCCGCCTCCGCCGCGGCGACCAGTTCGGCGTGGTTGGTCGGGGGCTGCGCTCCCCAGTAACCGAGTTGCAGACCCAGCTTCATGCGCCCCACCCTTCCGGGCCGACCGACCCGCTCCTTGAAACCATTCTTAGAACCTGTTCTACTCGATGCCGTGACCACAGGCCAAAGCAGCCCGGTGCAGATCGACAAGCATGAGCGGCCGCTCTCAGCGCCGCTGAAGCTCTCATTCGACTACACCCGTTCAGTCGGACCACTCCTGTCCCAGTTCTTCACCGCACTGCGCGAGCGACGCATCGTCGGCGTACGCGGATCGGACGGCCGGGTGCACGTACCTCCCGCCGAGTATGACCCCGTCACCTACGCGGCCCTGACCGAGGTGGTGCCCGTCAGCGCCGTCGGCACGGTGCAGTCGTGGACCTGGCAGTCGACGCCGTTGGAGGGCCAGCCGCTGGACCGGCCGTTCGCCTGGGCGCTCATCAAGCTGGACGGCGCGGATACCGCGCTGCTGCATGCGGTCGACGCTCCCGAGGGCACGCTGGCGACCGGCGACCGGGTGCATGCGCACTGGATCGACGAGCCGGTCGGCGCGATCACCGACATCGCCTACTTCGTGCCCGGTGAGACACCCGAACCCGAAGGTGCCCCGGATGATCGAGACCCCGTCACCGTCCAGGTGACGCCCAGTTTCATCGAGATCCAGCACACCGCATCGCTGCCCGAGACCACGTTCCTCAAGGCCCTGGAAGAGGGCAAGCTGCTCGGTGGCCGCACCAAGAGCGGCCGCGACGGCAGGCCCGGCAAGGTGTACTTCCCACCCAAGGAAGCCGACCCCGCAACGGGTTTGGAGCTCGACGAGTTCATCGAACTGCCCGACGTCGGCACGGTCACCACGTTCGCGATCATCAACATCCCGTTCCCCGGGCAGCGCATCAAGCCGCCCTACGTCGCGGCCTATGTGCTGCTCGACGGCGCCGACATCCCGTTCCTGCACCTCGTCGTCGAGATCGACCCGGCCGATGTGCGGATGGGCATGCGCGTGCAGGCCGTGTGGAAACCCCGCGAGGAGTGGGGCCTGGGTATCGACAACATCGACTACTTCAAGCCGACCGGCGAACCGGACGCCGACTACGACACCTACAAGCACCACCTGTAAAGGCGCACACAAGACATGACTGATATCGCAGTGGTGGGCTTCGCACATGCGCCCCACGTCCGCCGCACCGACGGCACCACCAACGGCGTCGAGATGCTGATGCCGTGCTTCCACAAGCTCTACGACGAGCTCGGCCTCAAACAGACCGATATCGGCTTCTGGTGCTCCGGATCCTCGGATTACCTTGCCGGACGGGCCTTCTCGTTCATCTCCGCGATCGACTCGATCGGTGCCATCCCGCCGATCAACGAAAGCCATGTCGAGATGGACGCCGCGTGGGCCCTGTATGAGGCCTACATCAAGCTGCTCACCGGCCAGGTCGAGACCGCGCTGGTGTACGGCTTCGGGAAGTCCTCGGCCGGCACGTTGCGCCGGGTGCTCGCGCTGCAGACCGACCCGTACACCGTGGCCCCGCTGTGGCCGGACTCGGTGTCGATGGCCGGCCTGCAGGCCCGCGCCGGCCTCGACGCAGGCAAGTGGACCGCCGAGCAGATGGCGCAGGTGGCACTGGATTCCTACGCCGCCGCAGGCC
Organism: Mycobacterium sp.; assembly: GCA_023264765.1. Lineage (GTDB taxonomy): Bacteria > Actinomycetota > Actinomycetes > Mycobacteriales > Mycobacteriaceae > Mycobacterium. The sequence continues at coordinate 41,152 of JAHFVC010000011.1, forward strand.
GCACCGACCGCGTGACGGCAACCGGATCCACCAGCGAGCTGCTGGATCAGCCCTTCTTCGCCGATCCGCTGCGCCGCCACGACATCGCCCCGATCACCGACGGTGCGGCTGCAATCGTGTTGGCCTCCGGGGACAAGGCCCGGGAGCTGCGCGAGAACCCGGCCTGGATCACGGGAATCGAACACCGCATCGAGACGCCGATCCTGGGCGCACGCGACCTGACGACGTCGCCGTCGACGGCGGCCTCGGCCAAGGCGGCCACCGGCGGCGATGCCCGTTCCATCGATGTCGCCGAGATCTATGCGCCGTTCACCCACCAGCAGTTGATCCTCACCGAGGCGATCGGATTGGGTGCCTCGACGAAGGTGAACCCCTCCGGTGGCGCACTGGCGGCCAACCCGATGTTCTCCGCCGGGCTGGAGCGCATCGGGTTCGCCGCGCAGCACATCTTCGACGGCTCCGCGCAGCGCGTGCTGGCGCACGCCACCAGCGGCCCTGCGCTGCAACAGAATCTCGTCGCCGTGCTGGAAGGGAAATAACTCATGGCAGGCAAGCTCGCCGCGGTTCTGGGAACCGGGCAGACGAAATACGTCGCCAAACGCCACGACGTGTCGATGAACGGCCTCGTGCGCGAGGCGATCGACCGGGCCTTGGCGGACTCCGGCTCGACCTTCGACGACATCGACGCGGTGGTGGTCGGCAAGGCACCCGACTTCTTCGAGGGCGTCATGATGCCCGAACTGTTCATGGCCGATGCCACCGGCGCGACGAACAAGCCGCTGATCCGGGTGCACACCGCCGGTTCGGTGGGTGGTTCGACCGCCATCGTCGCGGCCAGCCTGGTGCAGTCGGGCAAGTACAAGCGCGTCCTGACCATGGCGTGGGAGAAGCAGTCCGAATCGAATGCCATGTGGGCGTTGAGTATTCCGGTGCCGTTCACCAAGCCGGTCGGCGCCGGTGCGGGCGGTTACTTCGCTCCGCACATCCGCGCCTACATCCGGCGCTCCGGCGCCCCCAATCACATCGGCGCCATCGTGGCGGTCAAGGACCGGCTCAACGGCGCGAAGAACCCGCTCGCGCATCTGCACCAGCCCGACATCACCCTGGAGAAGGTGATGGCCTCCCCGATGCTGTGGGATCCGATCCGCTACGACGAGACCTGCCCGTCGTCCGACGGTGCGGCCGCCATGGTGATCGGCGACGAAGAAGCAGCAGAGGCGCACCTGTCCAACGGAAACCCCGTCGCCTGGATCCACGCCACCGCGCTGCGCACCGAGCCGTTGGCCTACGCCGGTCGCGATCAGGTCAACCCGCAGGCCAGCCGAGATGCCGCCGCTGCGCTGTGGCGTGACGCCGGGATCACCTCGCCCATCGACGAGATCGACGCCGCAGAGGTCTACGTCCCGTTCTCCTGGTATGAGCCGATGTGGTTGGAGAGCCTCGGTTTCGCACCGGAGGGCGAGGGCTGGAAGCTCACCGAGGCCGGCGAGACCGCCATCGGCGGGCGGATCCCGTTCAACGCCC
>JAHFVC010000454.1 GCA_023264765.1 Mycobacterium sp.
CCGAGTTCCAGCGCGACGGTGGCGAGATCCGCAACGGTTCTGACCTACCGCGCATCGCGCGCGCCGACAAGATCCTGGACCTGGCGAAGGCGTACGGGATCCACGAGTCCGAGTTCGGCGACGATCCCGATCACGTGCCCGCACCGTCGGACACCTTCCACTACTGATCGTCGTCGTGGCGGTGCAGAAACGACCGCACGGCGCGCACGATACCGCGGCCGGCGTAGATCCCGGCCGCCACCGACACGATGATCATCGCGATGAACATCACCAACCAGTTGGCGCGGCTGTGGCTGACGTTCCACCACACGATCGTGAACAGCACGGCGCACAGGAACACGACGATGTCGCGCCAGTTCCCGCCGTAGGACATCGCCGCCTCGCGGAGCTCCCGGCTTCGTTCGCCGGCTGTGATCAACTCGTCGATGCGGTTATCGATGCTGGCCTGCAGCCGTTCCCGTCGTTCCACCTGCTCCGGCGGAATGCGGTCGAGCAGATCGAGATCCTTGGCGATCAACGCCCGCACGTCCGGCGGTTTCAGATTGCCGGCGATGACCCCCAGCATGGCGCCGCCGGCGATCGGCGCGGCTCCGAGTGCGAGTTCAGCGATCCCTGGCATGGCCGCGAGCCTACCGCCCACGTCATTTTTGCCGCAGGGACTCGATCCGCCGGGCCAGCGTGGCGGTCCATTCGGTGACGTACTCCTCGTCCGGGGTGTCGACCAGCGCGGTACGGAACACGATGCGGCTGACACGTTGTCCCAGCAGGGCGTTCACGCCGAACGCGGCGATCCGTCGGGCATCGCCCGGCGCCAGATCCGGTGCGCACGTGGCGATCCAGTCGCCGAGTTCGGTGTGCAGACCATCCACGAGCGCGGCGTACGCGTCCGCCACCTTGGCAGAATCCTCGGCCGGGGTCCGCGCTGCGACCTGGAGGAACTCACTCTCCCGGTCCAGGACGCTTAACAGATAGCGGCACAGCAGGGTCAGTTCGGTGCGCAGGTCCCCCAGACCGGCGAACAGCGCGCTGATATCGCGCATGGCCCGGCGCCGATCCAGCTGGCGGTCGATGCCCGCGGCGAGCAGTGCCTCCTTGGATTTGAAGTGGTTGTAGAGCGCGCCGCAGCCGGGTACGAGACCGGCGGCTTTTTCGATCTGATTGATGCTGGTGGCTCGGTAGCCCTGCTCCCCGAATAGCCGCATTCCCTCGTTGACCAGTCGTTCCTTTGTCGATACATCCACGCTTGACCATCCATAAGTGGGTACATATATTTGGTAGGACATCACTATACAGCGGGGTGGGAGCAGCACGATGACAGGTGACGTGCCGCGCGGCCGCATACGCCGCACGATGCCCGTCGCGGGTTTCACCGCCCGCGCGGCCGGCGGACGGGTGGTGGCCTCGCTGCGCGAGAAGGCGGGTGACGCCGGGGCGGTGGAGCGGTTCCACGAGCGCACGGCCGAGCGGTACGTGGAACTCCTCGGCCACTCCAAGGGCGTCCTGATGAAAGCCGGACAGCTGATGTCGATGGTGGATGCCGCCGCCGTCGGCGCCGGCGAGTTGACGCCCTACCAGAAAGCGCTGACCCGACTGCAGGCCGACGCCCCGCCGATGGATCCCGCGCTGGCCCGCCGCATCCTGGAAGCCGAACTCGGACGGCCCGCCGGTGAACTCTTCGCCGAGTTCAGCAGCGAACCGATGGCCGCCGCATCGATCGGCCAGGTGCACCGCGCGACGCTGCACGACGGCCGCCGGGTGGCGGTGAAGATCCAATACCCCGGTGTCGCACAAGCGATCCGCGATGACCTGTCCAACACCGAACTGCTGTCGACCGTCTTCCGGTTCGCCGCGGGTGCCGCCGGTTCACTGGGAGCGGCTCTGCCAGATATCGGCGACGCCGCAGCCGAGATCTCGGCGCGCATCTCCGAGGAACTCGACTATCGGCAGGAGGCCACCCACATCACCGCCTTCGCCGAGTTGTATCGCGGACATCCGTTCATCCGGGTGCCCGACGTCGTATCCGAGGCCTCCGCCGATCGCGTGCTGACCATGACCTACCTGGACGGATGGGATTGGGCCGCAGCCCAAGACGCCGATCAGGAGCTGAAGAACGTCTGGGCGGAGGTGCTGACGCGGTTCATCACCGGCTCGTACCGACACGGCAATCTGTTCCACGCCGATCCACACCCGGGCAACTACCGCTTCGGCGCGGACGGGTCCGTGGGCTTCCTCGACTTCGGCTGCGTCAAGGTCCTCAGCGAACGACAACGCCTGATGATCGTCACGATGATGCACACAGCGGTCAACCGCCGCAAAGCGGAGCTCCGCACACTCATGGTCGAAAGTGGCTTCCTCACCGACGATTCCACGCTGACGGCCGATGAGACGTTCGAGTGGTACGCGGGCATCATCCACGAGGTGCTCGGGCCACAGCCGGCCACCTACACCGAGGAGTCCTCCGCCCGCGCCATCCAGTACCTCATCGACGTGCGGTCCGCCGACCACCCCATGCGCAGGATGTCGGTGCCACCGGACTTCGTGTTCTTCTCCCGGCTCAATCTGTCGATGAACGCCATCTTCACCGCCCTGGGAGCCACGTACCACGCTCGCGCCATGCTCGACGACATGGACGGGGTCGCCGAACCCATCAGCGATCTCGGCCGACAGCACGTCGCGTGGGTCCGCGAGCGCGGCCTGCCGTTCGGATTGGACCATCATGACCAGCGCTGACATCACCGGCGCCCGTCTCCCGTGGGATGCCGCCGACCCTTACCCGTTCTACGCGGCGCGGCGCACCGACGGCGCGGTGGTGTGGGACGAGTCCGCCCAGGCCTGGTTGGTGCTGAGCTATGACGCCGCTCGCGAGGTGCTCGGCGGTACCGGCTGGACCAGTGATCCGTTCGCCAACGCCCTGGCGCTGGCGTCCTCGGATGCCGTCGGTCGCGAATTCTCCCGCGGGTCCATGCTTTTCACCGACGGCGCCGAGCACCAGCGGCTGCGTGGGTCGGTCCGCGACGTCTTCACCCGCGGTTTCGTCGCCGACCTCGCCTCGGGTGTGGAGTCGATCACCGACGACCTGATCGGCCACTGCGCCACCGGAAGCGAGTTCGACTTCATGGCCGATGTCGCCCTGCCGCTGCCCGTCGCCGTGATCAGCGCCTGGCTGGATCTCGACGCCGCTGCCGCCCATCTGTTGCGCGAGGTGTCACCCGTCATCATCCGCATGCTCGGCACACTCGCCGACCCGGACGAGATGACCGCGGGCACAACGGCTTCAGCCATGCTCATGGCGGCGTTCCTGCCGATCGCCGCCGACCGGCGTGCCCACCCCGGCGATGACCTGCTCAGTTTCATCGCCGCGGACCCCGACCTGGCGCTGGAAGAAGTGGTGATGACCGCCATCCTCATCGCCGTCGCCGGTCACGAGACGACCGCGAACCTTCTCGGCGCGGCCATGGTCACCCTGCTCACGCCGGACGACGACGGTGCCCGCATCGCCGACCGGATCGATCCTTGCGACCCCGCGGTGGCCACCGAACTGCTCCGGCTCGACGCGCCGGTCCAGTCCACCGTCCGCACCGCCACCACGACCCATGAACTCGCCGGCGTCCAGATCGCAGCCGGGCAGAGCACCCTGGTGGCGATCGCCGCCGCCAACCGCGACCCCGCCGTCTTCGACGAACCAGAGCTGCTCCGTCTGGACCGTGGTGGCCCGGCCCCGTTGTCCTTCGGATACGGGGCCCACTACTGCCTGGGCGCCGCACTGGCACAGCTCGAGCTCGCCATCGCTCTGCCGAGAATCCTGGCCCGCCGCCCGGCGCTACGCGATCCGGTGACCTGGCGGGACACCCCTGCCATCCGCGGTCCGGTGTCGGTACCCATGGCGTTCGGAGGCTGATCGTGCGCGTCTTCGTGACCGGAGGCACCGGCGCCATCGGCGGGTACACGGTGCCCGCACTGATCGCGAACGGGCACACCGTCTCGGCCCTGGCGCGGACCGCCGCGACGGCGGCGGCCCTGCGTCATCAGGGCGCCACGCCAGTGACGGTGTCCCTGTTCGACGCCGATGCACTCGCGTCGGCGTTCGCCGACCATGACGCGGTGCTGAACCTGGCCTCGGCGCTGCCGCCGACGCACCGGTTCCTGCTCAGATCGGCGTGGGCAGACTGCCATCGCATCCGCGGCGAAGGATCGGCCGCGGTGGTCGCCGCGGCGACCGCGGCCGGGGTCGGGCGGCTGGTGCAGGAGTCGGTGGTGATGATCTACCGGGCCGGCGGCGACCGCTGGATCGACGAAACCTGGCCCACCGATGCCTATTTCATCGCGACGGGGAACCATGGCGCCGAAGCGAACACACAGCGCTTCGGCGGTGCCGCGGTGATCCTGCGCTTCGGCATGTTCTACGGTCCCGGTGCCGCCCACAGCGAAGAACTGATGGCGTTGGCGCGCCGTCACATCGGTTTCGCGGCAGGCAGGCCTGACAGCTATGTCTCGTCGATCCAGCTCGCCGACGCGGCCGATGCCGTGGTGGCCGCGC
>JAHFVC010000173.1 GCA_023264765.1 Mycobacterium sp.
CCACTGCAGACCGTCCCAGCTCACCAGGATTTTGTCGTCGACCACCGAGAACAGGTCGGCTTCGGTCCGGTAGCCGAGATCGACCGGCCGGATACCGCTGAGCCGGATCCCGTTGACCCGGTACATCATCCGGGTCGGATACACGTTCAACGAGAACGGCCTGATTGTGGTGATGGTGTCGACCATCACGGTGCGCGGACGGGCGAACTTGTCGTAGTGCTTGTTTCCCTTGTCGGCCACCATCTTCTGCCGGACGAGCTCGGCACCGCGCCCGTAGTACCGGGTGACCCAGTGATAGCGCTGGGTCTCCAGTACCCGCCAGCCCGGCGGGGCTTTCATCACCGCGGCGAAGTCCATGTTGTCGACCCGCACCGGCCGGGCGAGCCCGATCTCGGGCAACCGGACGAACGAGAGCAGGACCGCGATGACGAGCACCAGTGGTACGGCCGACCATATCTGGCGCGCGGCAAGGGGTTCCAGTTTGCGGTCGAGTACCCGTTTGGGTGCACCCCGCCGCGAGGCCAAGTACATCACCGAGCCCACCAGACAGATCGATGTCAGCGACGGAACGTACTGGAACAGACGCGGATGCGCGTTGGGCAGGAAGACGGCCATGAAGCCGAGCATCAGCAGACCGACCAGCCATGCCAGGTTGGACCCCACCATCGCGCGGCTGGTCCGCCGTCCGACCGCTGTTGCAGTGGCCGTCGCGGCGATCACCATCGTGCCGACCCCGGCGGCTACCCGGTTGCCCCCCAACAGGATCACGGTCAGGTAGTAGGGCAGCGGGAAGATCATGAACAACACCAACCATGCCCAGCCGAACCTGATGACCGGACGCAACCCGAACATCGCCACACTCGCGCTGACGATGAACAGCCACATCGCCACCAAGTCCAGGCGCAGGAGGTGGAAGTACAGTCCGTACCGTTGAAGTAGCACACCGTGCACCAGCAACGCCATCACAAGACCCATCGTCGCGACGATGATGTCCGTCTGACGATCGTGGATGGGCAACTCCGTGCGGTGCCGGCGCGCGATGCCGACGGCGGCCAGCAACGCCGCGATCGGGACGAGCCAGACGTAGCCGCCGAAACCACCGCCGACCGTGGTCGCCCAGGCACTCGCGATGGAACGGTGGAACGCCGCGACCGTGAGAATCGCGATGAATCCCCAACGCAAGATCATCCGGGTGACCGGATGCAGGTTCTCCACCGACCGATTCCGCAGAGTCCACCTCTGCCGTTCAGCTGTCTCGGCGGCGGTGTTCATCTCAGCCGTCCTTGGTGCGGCGCCGCTCCCGGATCCGCAACCAGATCGTCAACACAAGGACGACCGCCAGCATCGCACCGCCGATCCACCACCAGAAGGCAATGGGTGTGCCACTTGCCGACTCGGCATCGGCGGTCCGCTCGGGTGCGGTAACCGTGACAGGCGGACGGCCGGCCACGGATACCAGTGCGACACCGTCGACGACAGACCACCTGCGTTCGTCGGTGCCCAGCCACTTCAGCAGTTCATCGAGCTGAGCGGGCGCTCCGTTCGAACTCGCCACCAGGACCGATCGGCGTCCGTCGAAAACCACCTGCAGTGAGCCGAATTTCAGTGCGGGTTCCAACGTCAGCGTCGTCGCCTTACCGTCGTCGTCGAATGCGTTGAGGGTCATCGGGACGGCGTCCGGGGCCGACACCGGCAGTTTGACGGCAGGGTCGTTCCAACCTTCGGGGGATATCAAGACAGCGGGATTCGACGATGCGACCGCTTCCTTCAACGGCACGACGGAGGTGTCGATCGGCAGTGAGCTCAGCCGCTGCAGGCCGGTCATGATCTGCACAGCCCGGACGGTGTCGCCGAACCGGTCGTCGTTGATGCCGATCAACACCCGCGGCATCAACGACTGCGGCAGGGACTGGAATCCCACCGGTGCGGGCGGCTGTGCCGGCTCGCTGCGGACCGCACTCTCGCCGTCGATGGTCAGCGTGATCGGCTGGAATTCCCCGCACCGGCCGGTGTTTCCGGAGATGTTCACCTGCACGGCCAGGGTCGTGTAGCGCTGCAGGAGCCGATCGGGGATGTCCACCCACCGGTCGATCACGCCGGTGGCGTCCGCCGACCACCGCGCGATCGTTTCGCCGGCAATGGTGGCCACGAGTTGCCCACCGATGCTGTTCGGCAGTGGCGTATAGGACCCCTGGAGATGGACGCGGATGTTGTGGGCCGCCCGCCCCAGTCGGGTTTGATCCAAGGCGATCCCGACCTGCGGGTTGAGCGCGACCGCATTCACACCCGGCTGGCCCAGCTTACGGATGGTCGTCTCGTTTCCAGGCAACTGCGGAGAACTGTTCAACGGCCCGACAACGGCTTTCGATGCCAACGCGTACTTCGACAGGCCACTGGTGAGCAGTCTCACCTGGTTGGAGAGATCCCCGGCGGAACCGGTGATGAGCAGCGCGGGCATCCCGCCGCCCGGGTAGAGCGACACCCCGGCATCGGGTCCCTCGGACACCACGATGTGGCGTTCCAACGGGCTCGCCGATCCGGGCGGCTGGGTGGCGGGTGCCGGCAGCGGCTCCACCTCAACCGTCGGGTTCTGCTTTCCGTAATGCGCGGTGATGGCTGTGGCCAACTGCACCACGGCATTTGCTTCCGTGAGCGACGGCTCCCGGCCGGTATAGATCACCAGCTTGCGCAATATCGGGGGAAGGAAATCCGCGACCACGGCCGGAACCTGCTCCTGCCCGGCATAACTCAGTGAGACGTCGGTGAGCCGCAGCGGATTGGTGGGGTCGAGGCAATAGCCGTCCAGCGGCAACAGATAGCTCCGCACCAACAGCGATATCGCGTTGTCGACGACCTGAACCCCGGCGAGGGGAATCACCACGGGACCGCGCTGCGCGGGAATGTCGACCTGAGTGAGGATCCGGTTGTCCTGACTGACCGTGACGGTGGCACTGCGTACATTGACCGGCAACTGCGCGGTGAGGTTCAGCGTTGAGGGCACCATGCCGGCCGGAACGGGAACCGTGAGAGTCGCGGTGCCGATCTGGCCGTACAACAGCAGGTCCGGGTCGAGCCCGAGATCGGTGATTGCCAGAGTGGGCGAGTCAGCCAACCAAGGCTGATCGGGCGCTGCCCGCACGACAGCCGGCGCCGGCACCACAAGTGTGGCCGCGACAACGGCCAGCAATCCGAGGATCGACCACATTCGCTGCAACATTGCGACAAACAATAGGCCGTGCGGGGACCATTACACCTGCAAGTCGTCGAATTGATATCGACAACCATCGTCCATTCAAAAGGGCGTTTCACCCCATATTGATCTTCAGCAAATCAGTTTGGTGGCCGAACAATAGTCCGGTGCCGACCCCTTCAGCCTCCGCTACTCGATTCACACGTAACCATTTCCAGTTCGGCGGCAATAAGATTCCCGCGCCCAGTAGACCCACTCAGGCAAAAGCAGCAACGGCTCGTGTCTCCCGCCGAGCGTGTAAGGCGACGCACCGACGGCCCGCCACTCAATCGATCAGTAACTGCGGCAGCAGGATTCGAGTGTCGGGAACGAAGGGCCAGTCCGAGTCGCCAAGGCGGGCGCGCAGTTCGGCGTCCGTCCACCACCATCCGGCCGCGATCTCCTCGGGTTGGTGGTGGATCGACCCCTCGTAGCGCACCTGGTAGGCGAACAGGTGGCAACGCATCGGCCGACCGGCCCACCGGCCGTCCCATGCCACGCGGCCCAGTGCGGTCAGCGGCACTCCGCCGATGCCGAGTTCTTCGCCCAACTCACGGGTGGCCGCCTGCAGCGGTGTCTCGCCCGGGTCCACCACTCCCCCTGCCAGACAGTCGTGCATCCCGGCGAACACGGCTTTGGTGTCGGTACGCCGGTGCACATAGATGCGTTGCCCGTCCATTGAGCGAACCAGGACACCGGCGCTGGCATGCCAGAGACCCTCGGCATACACCTGTGAGCGAGGGGCATCGCCGATCACCTCGCCGTCGGCGTCGTACACGGCCACGCGTTCGTCCGTCACAGGTATCCCCTGCCTCAACGCAAAAACCCCCGCCCGGTGAGGGCAGGGGTTTTCACCAGTGCTGTCTTACTTGGCGCGCTCGAGGACCTCGACCAGCCGCCACCGCTTGGTGGCCGACAGGGGTCGGGTCTCCATCAGCGAGACGCGGTCGCCGACACCGGCGTCGCCGTTCTCGTCGTGCGCCTTGACCTTCGTGGTGGTCCGGATGATCTTGCCGTAGAGCGGGTGGCTCTTGCGAGATTCCAGTTCGACCACGATGGTCTTCTGCATCTTGTCGCTGACCACGTAGCCGATGGCCGTCTTACGACGGCCACGCGGCGACTCGGTGGCCGGCGTGTGGTTGGGGCCCTTTGTTTCTGCCATTACGAATCCTCACCAACGGGTCCGGCGGCCAGACCCAGTTCACGTTCACGCAGCACGGTGTAGACCCGTGCGATCTCCTGGCGCACCACGCGCAGCCGCCGGTTGTTGGCCAGCTGTCCGGTGGCCATCTGGAAGCGCAGGTTGAACAGCTCTTCCTTCGACTCACGCACCCGAGTGGTGAGCTCCTCATCGGTGAGCTCACGCAGTTCGCCGGGCGAAATTCCCACTGCCATCAGAACTGCTCCTCTCGTGTCACGATGCGTGCCTTGATCGGCAGCTTGTGGATTGCGCGGGTGAGCGCTTCCTTGGCGATCTTCTCGTCCGGGAAGCTGATCTCGAACAAAATGCGTCCGGGCTTGATGTTGGCGACCCACCACTCCGGCGAACCCTTACCCGAACCCATGCGGGTCTCGGCGGGCTTCTTGGTCAGCGGGCGGTCCGGGAAGATGTTGATCCAGACCTTGCCGCCACGCTTGATGTGCCGGTTGATGGCGATACGAGCGGACTCGATCTGCCGGTTGGTGATGTAGGCGTGCTCCAGAGCCTGGATGCCATAGTCACCGAAGCTGACCGCGGTGCCGCCGCTGGCGATGCCACGCTGCTCCGGGTGGTGCTGCTTGCGGTGCTTGACCCTGCGGGGAATCAACATGATTAGTTCTCCGTGCTCTCGGCTGTTGCCTCGACAGCAGCGTCGGCGGTCGGCGCAGCCGTCTCGTCGCCGCTCGCAGCGCGCCCGGCGTCGGTGCTCGTCGCCGTGGTACCCGACGCACCGCTACGGCGCGGACGGGTGCCCGACGGACGATCCCGGCGGGGACGGTCTGCGGCCGGCGCGGCGGCGGCGGTCAGCTCACGCTTGCCACCGACGATGTCGCCCTTGTAGATCCAGACCTTCACGCCGATCCGGCCGAAGGTGGTCTTCGCCTCGTAGAGGCCGTAGTCGATGTCCGCGCGCAGCGTGTGCAGCGGGACGCGACCTTCGCGGTAGAACTCCGAGCGGCTCATCTCGGCGCCGCCGAGGCGACCCGAGCACTGCACCCGGATGCCCTTGACGTTGGGCTGGCGCATGGCCGACTGGATCGCCTTGCGCATCGCGCGACGGAACGCCACGCGGTTGCTCAGCTGCTCGGCGACACCCTGGGCCACCAGCTGTGCCACTGCCTCGGGGTTCTTCACCTCGAGGATGTTCAGCTGCACCTGCTTCTTGGTCAGCTTCTCCAGGTCGGCACGGATGCGGTCGGCCTCGGTGCCACGGCGCCCGATCACGATGCCGGGACGCGCGGTGTGGATGTCAACGCGAACCCGGTCCCGGGTGCGCTCGATCTCCACATCGGCGATGCCGGCGCGCTCCAGGCCGGTGGCCAGCAGGCGACGGATCGCGACGTCTTCCTTCACGTAATCCGAGTACTGCTTGTCGGCGTACCAACGCGACTTCCAGTCGGTGGTGATACCGAGGCGGAAGCCGTGCGGATTGATCTTCTGGCCCACTACTCCGAGCCCTCCTTCGCCTCTGCAGAAGCCTTGGTGGATGTGGCCTTGGTCGAAGCGGCCTTGCTGCCCTGCGCACGGCGTGCGCGAGCCGCGCTCGCCGAGGCGCCCTGCTGCCCGCTCTTGCGCGGCGGCCGGCTCTCCACGATCACGGTGATGTGGCTGGTGCGCTTACGGATCCGGAACGCGCGGCCCTGGGCGCGCGGACGGATCCGCTTGGCGGTCGGGCCACCGTCGGCGTGGATGGTGGCGACCACGAGGCTCGCCGGGTCCAGCCCGTTGTTGTTCTGCGCGTTGGCGGCCGCACTGGCGATCACCTTGGCGACGGCCTCGCTGGCTTCCTGGGGAGCCCAGCGCAGAATGTCGAGCGCCTCGGCCACGGACTTGCCGCGGACCAGGTCGATAACCCGGCGTGCCTTGGTCGGCGACATGTGCACGTAGCGTGCCACCGCCGTCGCGGACGGATATTCAGTCGTCGTACTCATTACCGGCGCTTCGCCTTCCGGTCATCCTTGATGTGACCCTTGAACGTACGGGTGGGCGCGAACTCGCCCAGCTTGTGCCCGACCATCGCCTCGGTGACGAACACCGGCACGTGCTTGCGGCCGTCGTGGACGGCGAAGGTGTGACCGATGAAATCCGGGATGATGGTGGACCGGCGCGACCAGGTCTTGATGACCTGCTTGGTGTTCTTGTCGTTCTGGACGTCGACCTTCTTCAGAAGATGGTCGTCGACGAACGGGCCCTTCTTGAGGCTGCGTGGCATCGCTATCTACTCCTAGCGCTTGTTCTTGCCGGTGCGCCGGCGACGGACGATGAGCTTGTCGCTCGCCTTATTCGGCTTGCGAGTGCGGCCCTCGGGCTTGCCCCACGGGCTCACCGGGTGACGACCACCGGAAGTCTTACCTTCACCACCACCATGCGGGTGGTCGACCGGGTTCATGACGACACCACGGACGGTGGGGCGCTTGCCCTTCCACCGCATACGGCCGGCCTTACCCCAGTTGATGTTGGCCTGCTCCTTGTTGCCGACCTCGCCGACGGTGGCGCGGCAGCGCACATCGACGCGACGGATCTCACCCGACGGCATACGCAGGGAGGCGTAAGTGCCTTCCTTGCCCAGCAGCTGGATGCTGACACCGGCCGAACGGCCGAGCTTGGCACCACCGCCGGGCCGCAACTCCACAGCGTGGATGACGGTACCGGCCGGGATGTTGCGCAGCGGCAGGTTGTTACCCGGCTTGATGTCGGCGTTGGGGCCCTGCTCGATGACATCGCCCTGCTTCAGACCCTGCGGCGCGATGATGTAGCGCTTCTCGCCGTCGAGGAAGTGGAGCAGCGCGATGTTCGCGGTGCGGTTGGGGTCGTACTCGATGTGAGCGACCTTGGCGTTGACGCCGTCCTTGTCGTTGCGACGGAAGTCGATGACGCGGTAGGCGCGCTTGTGGCCGCCACCCTTGTGCCGAGTGGTGATGCGGCCGTGGGCGTTACGTCCACCGGTGCTGTGCAGCGGGCGGATGAGCGACTTCTCCGGAGTCGAACGAGTGATCTCGGCGAAATCGGAGACGCTCGAACCGCGACGACCGGGGGTCGTCGGCTTGTACTTGCGAATTGCCATTATCAGTTAATCCCTTAACTCCCGGCCGGTCAGGCCGGTGCTCCGAAGAGGTCGATCGGCTTGCTGCCCGGCGCCAGGGTCACGATCGCGCGCTTGGTGCTCTTGCGCTGGCCGTAACCGGTGCGGGTGCGCTTGCGCTTGCCGTTGCGGTTGAGCGTGTTCACCGAATCGACCTTGACGGCGAAGATCTTCTCGACAGCGATCTTGATCTGCGTCTTGTTCGAATCCGGGTGCACCACAAACGTGTACACGTTGCCCTCGATCAGCCCGTAGGACTTCTCCGAGATGACCGGGGCCAGGATGATGTCGCGGGGGTCGGTAATCGTTGCCATCAGACCGACGCTCCTTCTTTTTGATCCTTGGTGTTCGCAGCGATGTACGCGTTGAGCGCTTCGACGCTGAACACGATGTCGTCGGCACGGAGCACGTCGTACGTGTTCAGCTGATCAGCCGAGAGCACATGCACACCGGGAAGGTTGCGCACGCTCTTGGCACCGACCTCGTCGGCACGACCGATGACCACGAGCACGCGCTTGCGGTCCGTCAGCGTGCCCAGGAAACCCTTGGCACTCTTGGTCGACGGGGTCTGGCCGGCCACCAGTTCGGTGACAGCGTGGATCCGCTCGTTGCGCGCCCGGTCCGAGAGCGCCCCGCGCAGTGCGGCGGCGATCATCTTCTTGGGGGTGCGCTGGCTGTAGTCACGCGGCTTCGGAGCGTGCACTGCGCCACCACCGGTGAACTGCGGTGCACGGGTCGAACCCTGACGCGCCCGGCCGGTGCCCTTCTGGCGGTACGGCTTCTTGCCGCCACCGGAGACCTCGGCGCGAGTCTTGGCCGAGTGCGTGCCCTGGCGGGCCGCGGCCAGCTGCGCGTTGACCACCTGGTGCAGCAGCGCGATGTTGGCTTCGGCGTCGAAGAGGGCGGCGGGCAGCTCGACGGAGCCGTCCTTCTTGCCGTCCGGGGTATGGACGTCAATCTTCAAGGAAGTCATTACTTCTCACCTCGTTTGATCGCGGTGCGAACCACGACGAGTCCTCCGTTGCGCCCGGGAACTGCGCCCTTGATCAACAGCACGCCGTTCTCGGCGTCGACCTTGTGCACCTTCAGGTTCTGGGTGGTGATGCGGTCACTACCCATGCGGCCCGACATGCGGGTGCCCTTGAAGACGCGGCCCGGGGTGGCGCAGCCACCGATCGAGCCGGGCCGGCGGTGCACAGCCTGGGCACCGTGGCTGGCGCCCTGGCCCTTGAAGCCGTGACGCTTCATGGTGCCGGCGAAGCCCTTGCCCTTGCTGGTGCCGGTCACGTCGACGTATGCGCCGTCGGCGAAGATCTCGGCGGTCAGCTCCTGGCCGACCTCGTACTCGGCGGCCGCAGCCTCGTTCTCCAGGCGCAGCTCGGCCAGGTGCCGGCGCGGGTTGATCCCGGCGGCGGCGAACTGACCGGTGACCGGCTTGGTGACCTTGCGCGGGCTGATCTCGCCGTAGGCGAGCTGCACTGCGCTGTAGCCATCGAGCTCGGTGGTGCGGATGCGGGTCACCACATTGGGGCCGGCCTTGACGACCGTCACCGGGACGACTTTGTTGTTCTCGTCGAACACCTGCGTCATGCCCAGCTTGGTGCCCAGAATGCCTTTTCTAGCCATTTCTCTGAGTCTCCTACTGGATATTGACGTCGACACTCGCCGGCAGATCGATGCGCATCAAGGCGTCAACGGTCTTCGGCGTCGGGTCGAGGATGTCGATAAGGCGCTTGTGGGTACGCATTTCGAAATGCTCCCGCGAGTCCTTGTACTTATGGGGAGACCGGATGACGCAATACACGTTCTTCTCGGTCGGCAGCGGCACCGGGCCGACCACGCTGGCGCCCGTACGGGTGACAGTCTCGACGATCTTTCGCGCCGAGGCGTCGATCGCCTCATGGTCGTAGGCCTTGAGCCTGATGCGGATCTTCTGTCCCGCCACGCTTCTCCTACCTCACTACTAACGGGCCCAGTGTTGGGCCATGTTCTGCTTGGTCTAGCGCGCACCGCACGAATGCGCTGCGCTGGCTATGCCGCCGCTGTTTACCTGTCTCTGGTACACCGACCCCCGCGCTCGGGTGTGTCGCCCTTGCGCACACTCGTCCGCGTTCGAAATATCGATCACGATCGAGGTGGGGACCGGACGCGTCCGTTAGGACGCTGGTCGCATGCCCGGCCAGGCGAACCCGGCTCAAGGCAACCCGAACAGTATGCCTCAGATCCGGGCGGCATCCAAATTCCAGTTGATCGGTCCACCGCCAGCTGCGATGAGGACCGAGATGAGCGCCGACAGTGAGGCCAGGGACCCCCTCGTAAACCGAAATCGTCCCTGGCTTCAGTGTCGGCGACGGGCCTTACCTTACTCCACAGTAAGGTCTAGCTCCATGCCGGCATCGAGCCCCACCTACCGCGCCTGGAAGCAGCTGTCGGAACGTCCCGGCGGCACCCGACTGTTCTCGGCCGCCGCCATGGTGCGGGTCCCGTACTTCGCGTCGGTCCTGCCCCACGTCGTGGCGATGGAGCCCGGCCGGGCCGAGGTGGCTGTGCCCAAGTGGTTCTTCGTCTACAACCACCTGCACACTGTGCACGCCATCGCGTCGTGCAACGCCGCCGAGGTGGCGATGGGCATGGCCATGGAAGCCACCGTGCCCACCACCCACCGCTGGATCCCCAAGGCAATGACGGTCCGGTACCTGGCCAAGGCCACGTCGTCGCTACGCGCCGTCGCGGAGTTCGACGTACCGGACTTCGGCGCGATCACCGAGGGCACCGAGATCACCGTCCCGGTACGCATCACCGACCGCAGCGGCGTCGAGGTCGTGCACGCGGACATCACCACCTGGGTGACGCCTGCCTAGGCCCCGTCACTCCAGGTAGGTGCCGTGCCCTTCGCGGACCAGGTCGCCGTCGAAGATGAGGACCTCGTTGACCAGTTGACCGCGGTGATTGCGGTAGTTGATGACGACGGTCGAGACACCTCGGTACACGCCGACGATCTCGAAGTGCAGATCCGGCAACTGCGCCAGCGCGCGGGTCCAGTAGTCGCGCAGTGCGGGCTTGCCGCGTACCTGTCCCCCGCTCGCGGGCACCACGCGCGCGGCCACCGGCGAGGTGAACACCACATCCTCGTGGAAATGCGCCAGCACCGCCTCGACATCGTGGTTGTTCCACGCGTCCACCCAGAGTTGCGCGAAATCGCTCATCCCGTCACCCTGCCAGCCCGGCCCAGAACGGGCATTGATGCGACGCCGCGAAATCGGTGATCACCCTGCTGCCGTCGGGCCGAAGCTGCATCCATTGCTCGGGCACATCGTTCACCGGCGGCCAGACCGGCCCGCCCGGCACGGCCGGAACACCGCTGGTGACGAATTGTGTCCAGTAGGACAACATCTGGTCGGACAGCCGCTGCTGCGCGGCGTCCAGCCGAGGCGCGCCCCCGATCTCGAACAGGTACCGCAGTTCCAGCGAGTGGCTGGCCCCTACGGGAAAAGGCAAGTGCAGCAACGGGTCCGGCGTCGGTGGAGCGGGGTCGTCGAATTCGTAGCCATACACCGGCGCCGACCTGGCCAGATCGGTGGCCATCCGGTGTGCGACGCAGGCGAAGACACCGTCGGTGACCGTCGCGGCATACGCCAGCGACGCATTGCCGCCGAAGTGCGCCAATGGATAGTGCGCACCGACGACAGGCGCGTCCGGTCCGAAGGTGTCCGCGAGCAGGCCCGGGTAGTCGGCGGGGGTCACGTCGTGGCGGGTGCGCAGGTACTGCAGCGCCACGAACAGCGTGAACTCGTCGGCCGTGGTGCCGACGAGCACCGGAACCCGGGCGGCCTTGCCGTCTCGGATCATGGCGACCGGATTGGCGGGCAGCGTCGGGGTGCCGGTCACCGGACCTGTCAGCCAGTCGCTGCCGATCCGGTAGAACCACGGCGGCTGATCCAGTTTGGCGGCGGGCAGCCCGCGCAGGCAGCGGGCGGCATCCGCCGGATCGGTGCATCCCACGCGGGCGGCGTAGCGAAGACTCTCCCGGCGCGCGGATGCCACGTCGGCCTGCGCCTGGCAGGGCCCGCTCTGGATGATGGCGGCCCGGAACAGTCCCGCCGAGCCGGGCGAGACGAGGTGATCGCACACCGACATCGCGCCCGCGGATTCCCCGGCGATGGTGACCTTCGCGGGATCTCCGCCGAAGGCACCGATGTTGTCGTGCACCCAGCGCAGAGCGGCTTGCTGATCGGCGAGCCCGTAGTTGCCGTCCCCGACGCTCGGGTGGGCGAGGAATCCCGGCGCACCCAGCCGGTAGTTGACGGTGACCACGATGACCCGGCCCTTGGTCGCCATCCAGCGTGAGCCGTAGAGCTCGCCGCTGCCGTTGATGAACGCACCCCCGTGAATCCAGAACATCACCGGTAGGCCCACCGCACCCGCCGGCACCCAGACGTTCAGCGTGAGGCAGTCCTCGGAGGTCTTGCGACCCCACCCGGGATCGCGGGAAGTGTCCTGCACGCATCGTGGGCGCGGGATCGTCGCGTCCCGGACGCCCACCCACGGCGCGACCGGAGCGGGCGGCTGCCAGCGCAACGCGCCCAGCGGTGGCGCGGCGTACGGAATGCCTTGGAACAGAACGTAGCCCGACGCCGCGGCGCCTTCGAGCAGGCCGTCGGCGATGTGCACCGATCCGCGGTCGAGCCCTGGGTCCGGTTTCGGCACCTGGCTGGTGGCGGCCACCTCCCCGGCACCGCGCGCGCAGCCGCCGAGGATCAGCGTGCCGATCGCCAGGACGGCCAGCAAGCGAGCGACAGGGCCTGACAGACGGCGCCCGAACGAACCGGAGGGCATGATTCGCGAGCCTACGGCAGCCGATCGACGCAAACGCGCCCGCGCCGCGGCGCCCATCGTCGACACTGAGGGCGACCGGAAACCTGACACCCGTCAAGTCAACCGCAAGGAGCTGCCGATGAGCACGCCGACCACCGACCGCCCAGTGAGCCCGCAGAACCGGGTCCTCGCCGACCCGACCGCCTACGCCGACGACGCGCGGTTGCACGCGGCCCTGCGTCAACTGCGCGCCGAACAGCCGGTGTCCTGGGTCGAGCACCGGCCCTACCGACCGTTCTGGGCCATCACCAAACACGCGGACATCATGGCGATCGAGCGGGAGAACGACCTGTTCATCAGCGAGCCGCGGCCGTTGCTGGCCACCGCCGACGCCGACGACATGGCCAAGGCGCAACTGGAGGCCGGGATGGGCCTGCGCACCCTGATCCATATGGACGATCCGCACCATCGCAAGGTGCGGACCATCGGCGCGGACTGGTTCCGGCCCAAGGCGATGCGCGACCTGAAGGTGCGGGTCGACGAGTTGGCCAAGCGCTACGTCGACCGATTGCGCGACATCGGGCCCGAGTGCGATTTCGTCACCGAGATCGCGGTGAATTTCCCGCTCTACGTGATCATGTCGCTGCTGGGGCTACCCGAGTCCGATTTCGGCAGGATGCACATGCTGACCCAGGAGTTGTTCGGAGGTGACGACGAGGAGTACCAGCGCGGCAAGTCCCTGGAGGACGGCCTGGAGGTGCTGATGGATTTCTTCGCCTACTTCGCACAGCTGACCGCGTCACGCCGGGCCACACCCACCGCGGATCTCGCGTCGGCCATCGCGAATGGGAACATCGACGGCCAACCGCTGTCCGATGTGGACACGGCGTCGTACTACGTGATCGTGGCCAGCGCCGGGCACGACACCACCAAGGATGC
>JAHFVC010000012.1 GCA_023264765.1 Mycobacterium sp.
CTGGTCATCGTCACCGGCCTGACCGGGGTGCTGGTGGACCTCGACAAGGCGGTGCTGCTGGGCATCGCCCTGTCGATCCTGTTGTTCGTACCCCGCGCGGCCAAGCTGACCGCCGCCGAGCTGACGGTGACACCGGAACGGGTGGTCCGGGAACGGGTCGACGGCGATGCGAGCGACAAGTCGATCGTCATCTACGACCTGGAGGGCGAACTGTTCTTCGGCGCCGCACCGGAATTGGACCGTTACTTCGAGATCCTGCGGCAGCGCATCAAGACCGAGGACATCAAGTTCGTGGTGTTGCGACTCAAACGCGTCCGCCACCCCGACGCCGTCACCATCGAGCGGCTGGAGCATTTCGTCCGCGAGACCGACGGCCACGGCGTCACCATCCTGCTGGCCGGCGTGCGGCCGGACACCTTGAAGGTGTTGAACAACATCGGCTTCGACTCCTGGTTCCCGGCCGAGCAGGTGTTCCCCGAGGAGGATCAGGAGTTCTCGGCGACGCTGCGGGCGGTGCGATACGCCCGCACCAAACTGGAACAGCGCGACCAGGACGCGCAGCTCTACTACCTGGTCTGAGTCTTGATCCCGTGGGCGTGCAGCCAGCTGCGCTCGCCCCCGGGCATGATCTGCCCCACGTGGGCGCAGACCGCGTCGAGCACATCGGCGTCCTCGCTCACGCCCAGGGCACGGCGCAGCGCGGGGAACTCGGCGACCGCGACGGTGATGACGTATTCGTATCCGTCGAGGTGGGCGCGGTCGTAGCCGCTGAACCGCAGCGCGCCCGTGTCGTCGAAGCCGATCCGGACCGTGGCGTCGCCGCCACGCCAGAATTCACGATCGGCGCTCGTCATCCTCATATTCTCGCGTGCTAGGTTGGCCGAATGGATCGGTTCGTCGTGCCTGCCGCGGCCAGCATCGTCGTCGGCCTTTTGCTGGGTGCGGCCGCGATCTTCGGTGTCACGCTGATGATCCAGCAAGACACCAAGCCGCCGGTGCAGTCGGGTGACCCGGCGTCATCCGTGCTCAACCGCGTTGAATACGGCGACCGGGCCTAGCACCGGGGCAACCGCCGCACAGGAGCCAGTTCCCGTCGCTCCGCTGGCCCCGGCGCTTCCCCGCCGGTGGCTGTGGCTGGTCGGCATCGTCTCGCTGGCCCTCTGCTTCGCCCAATCGCCCGGCCGCATCTCCCCCGACACCAAACTCGATCTCACCGCGAACCCGCTACGGTTCCTGGCGCGCGCCGCCAACCTGTGGAACAGCGACCTGCCGTTCGGCCAGGCGCAGAACCAGGCCTACGGATACCTCTTCCCGCACGGCGCCTTCTTCCTGATCGGAGACCTGATCGGGCTGCCCGGCTGGGTGACCCAACGGTTGTGGTGGGCGCTGCTGCTGACTGTCGGATTCTGGGGTCTGTTGCGGGTCGCCGAGCTCCTCGGCATCGGCAGTCCCACCTCCCGGATCATCGCGGCGACGGCGTTCGCGTTGTCACCGCGCGTTCTGACCACCTTGGGCGCGATCTCGTCGGAAACGCTGCCGATGATGCTGGCGCCGTGGGTGCTGATCCCGGTGATCCTGGTGATGCGCGGCGACCCCAGGATCCGGACGCTGGCCGCCCGGTCCGCAGCTGCGGTGGCGCTGATGGGCGCGGTGAACGCCGTCGCCACCCTGACCGGCTGCCTGGCGGCCGTGATCTGGTGGGCCGCGCACCGCCCCAACAGACAATGGTGGCGGTTCACCGGCTGGTGGGCGCTGTGCACGGCGCTGGCCATCACCTGGTGGGCGGTGGCCCTGGTGCTGCTGGGCCGGATCAGCCCGCCGTTCCTGGACTACATCGAATCCTCGGGCGTCACCACCAGCTGGTTGTCGCTGACCGAGATGCTGCGCGGCACCGACAGCTGGACCCCGTACGTCGCGACCACGGCGACCGCAGGTTCATCGCTGGTCACCGGGACGGTCGCCGTGCTGGCCACCACGTTGATCGCCGCAGCCGGGCTGGCCGGGCTCGCGATGCGCACCATGCCGGCCCGTGGGCGGCTGGTCGCCATCCTGCTGATCGGCATCGTCGCGCTGGCCGCCGGCTACTCCGGCGGTCTGGGGTCGCCCATCGCCCACCAGGTGCAGCTGTTCCTGGACGCCTCGGGCACCCCCCTGCGCAACGTGCACAAGCTCGAACCCCTGATCCGGCTGCCGCTGACGCTGGGTCTCGCCCACCTCCTGGGCCGGGTTCCGCTGCCCGGCAGCGCGACCCGGCAGGCGTGGTTGCACGCGTGGACGCACCCGGAAAAGGATCGCCGGGTGGCGGTGGCCATCGTGGTGCTGGCCGCGCTGGCCGCGGGGTCCTCCCTGGCATGGACCGGACGGCTCACCCCGCCCGGCAGCTTCACCGCGATACCGCAGCATTGGCACGACGCCGCCCGCTGGCTGGACGAGCACAACACCGACCGGGGACGCGTGTTGGTGGCGCCGGGGGCCCCGTTCGCCACCCAGGTGTGGGGTAACACCCACGACGAACCGCTGCAGGTCCTCGGCGACAACCCCTGGGGTGTGCGGGACTCCATCCCGCTGACCCCACCGGAAACCATCCGTGCACTCGATTCCGTGCAGCGCCTGTTCGCGGCGGGACGCCCCTCCCCTGGGCTCGCGGAAACCCTTGCCCAGCAAGGTATTTCCTACCTGGTGGTGCGCAACGATCTGGACCCGGAGACCTCGCGGTCGGCACGGCCGCTGCTGGTGCACCGATCCGTCGACAACTCGCCGGGGCTGACGAGGGTCGCCGCGTTCGGCGAACCGGTCGAGCCGACCCTGCTGGCGGGTTTCGTCGCCGACAGCGGCCTGCGGCCGTCGTACCCGGCGGTGGAGATCTACCGGGTGGATCATCCCGTCACCGGGCCCTATCTGGTGGACACCGACGCGATGGCCCGCGTCGACGGTGGCCCGGAAGCGCTACTGCGCCTGGACGAACGACGCCGGTTGCTGGGCCAGAAACCGCTGGGCCCCATGCTGCTGACCGCCGACGCCCAGCGGGCCGGGCTGCCCACGCCCCTGGTCACCGTCACCGACACCCCGCTGGCCCGCGAGACCGACTACGGCCGGGTGGACAACCACTCCTCTGCCGTGCGGACCCCCGACGACCTGCGGCACACCTTCAACCGCGTGATGGACTACCCCGCCGGTACCGACCCGGTGTTCGGGGCGTGGTCGGGCGGGCGCCTCACCGCGTCCAGTTCGGCCGCGGACTCGACTGCGCTGCCCAATGTCTCGCCCTCGGCAGGGCCCGCCGCGGCCGTCGACGGTGACTCGTCGACCAGCTGGGTGTCCAACGCGCTGCAGACCGCGCTGGGCCAGTGGTTGCAGGTCGACTTCGACCATCCGATCACCAATGCGTCGTTGACCATCACCCCGAGCGCCACCGCGGTCGGGGCCCAGGTGCGCCGCATCGAGGTGTCCACCGCCACCGGTACGACGACCCTGCGGTTCGACCAGACGGGCAAGCCGCTGTCGGTGGCCCTGCCCTACGGCGAGACCCCATGGGTGCGGATCACCGCGGTGGGCACCAATGACGGTTCACCCGGCGTGCAATTCGGCATCACCGATTTCTCCGTCACCCAGTACGACGCCTCGGGTTTTGCCCACCCGGTAAACCTGCGCCACACCGTGGAGGTGCCCGGGCCGCCCGCGGGTTCCGCTGTAGCCCAATGGGATCTGGGTTCGGAGCTGCAGGGCCAACCCGGCTGCGCGGCCGCGCCGGACGGGGTGCGGTGCGCGGCGGCGATGGCGCTGGCCCCCGAGGAGCCGGTGAACCTGAGCCGGACCCTGACGGTGCCGGCGGATACGACGGTGGCGCCCACGGTGTGGGTGCGGGCCAGGCAGGGGCCACGGCTGGCCGACCTGATCGCCATGCCCGGCACCGCCCGCGCGACCGGCGACGCGGACCCGATCGACGTACTGGGCTCGGCCTACGCGGCCGCCGACGGCGACCCGCGGACCGCGTGGACCGCACCGCAGAATGTGGTGCAGTTCAAGACCGGACCCAGCCTGACCCTGAAACTGCCCAAACCTACCGAGGTGGCGGCGCTGATGCTGGCGCCGAGTTCATCGGAACTGCCCGCGCATCCGACCATGGTGGCCATCGATCTGGGTGACGGTCCGCAGGTGCGTCCGCTCACCGGGACCAAGACCCAGACCGTGGAGCTGAAACCCAAGGTGACCGACACGATCAACGTGTCGATCCTGGACTGGCGCGACGTGATCGACCGCAACGCCCTGGGTTTCGATCAGCTCAAGCCGCCCGGGCTCGCCGAGGTGACCGCGCTGGACGGCGCGCACCGGCCGATCGCCGCGGCCGACGGTGCGGCCAACCGCGAGCGGGCCATCACGCTGCCGTGCGGACAGGGGCCGATCATCGGCGTCGCCGGTCAGTTCGTGCAGACGTCGGTGTCCACCACCGTCGGCGCGCTTCTGGACGGTGAACCCGTCGCGGCCCGGCCCTGTCAGGACCACCCGATCGCGTTACCGGCCGGCCAGCAGGAACTGTTGATCAGCCCTGGGCCGTCCTTCTTCGTCGACGGCATCCAGCTGGCCACCCCGGAAGCCGGCGAGCTGCGCAGCGCGGCAATGGTTCCCGTGCATGCCGAAGTGTGGGGTGCGGATCGTCGTGAGGTCGGCGTCGAGGCCGCCGACCGGGAGCGGATCCTGGTGGTGCCCGAGAGCCGCAATCCCGGGTGGGTCGCCCATACCGCCGGCGGTGACGCGCTGCGCCCGATCACCGTCAACGGCTGGCAACAGGGTTGGGTCATCCCGGCCGGGACATCGGGACCGGTGACCCTGACCTTCCCCTCCAACGCGGCCTATCGGGTCGGACTGTTCGGCGGCCTCGCGCTGCTGCCCATCCTGGCTTTGCTTGCGCTGCTACCGATCCGGCGCCCGCGTGACGGCGAGCCGGTCCGCACCTGGCAACCCGCTCCCGTCGCGACCGGGGTCGCGGTGCTGGCGGCCGGCGCGATCATCAGTGGGATCGCCGGCGTGGCGGTGGTCGCGGCGGCCCTGGGCGTGCACCACCTGGTGCGCCACCGCCCCCGTCTACAGGAGGCCGTCACCATCGGCTGCTGCGCCGGTGGGCTCATCCTCGCGGGTGCGGCGCTGTCGCGCTATCCGTGGCGTTCGGTGGACGGGTATGTCGGCCACTCACCATGGGTCCAATTGCTGGCGCTGGCCTCCGTCGCGATGTTGGCGGCGTCGACGGTCAGCTATACGTCGAGCACCAGACGCGGTGTGGCCGAACGAGATACACAGGCCAGCATCGAGGACTGACGCTCGTCGTCGGTGAGTCGGTTGTCCCGGTGCTCGGGCGTCCCCGCCAGTACGTCCACCTTGCAGGTGCCGCAGAAGCCCTGCCTGCACGAGTAGGCGACGTCGGGCCGCACCTTGACCAGCGCCTGCAGCAGCGTCTCGTCCGCTCCGACGCCCACCACCTCGCCCGTGCGGGCCAGTTCGACCTCGAACGGGCGGCCGTCGACGACCGGTGGGGCGCTGAACCGCTCGAAATAGAGTGCTGTCGAACCGGTTTCGGAAAAGCCGTGCCGGATGGTCTCGATCATCGGCGGCGGCCCGCACACGTAGACCGCGCCACCGCGAGGTGCATGCGCCAGCAGGTCCGCCGCGGTGGGGATGCCGTGCTCGTCGTCGAGACGGACCGTCACCCGGGTGGGGTCCCACTGCCAGATCTCGTCGAGGAACGGGATGGTGTCGGCACTGCGGCCGCAGTACACGAAATGCCAGTCGGTGCCCAGCCGCTGGGCCGCGCGCACCATTGGCAGGATCGGGGTGATGCCGATTCCGCCTGCCACGTAGAGCACTCGGGGGTGCGGGATGAACGGGAACCCGTTGCGGGGGCCCCGCACGGTGACGGTGTCACCTTCGGTCAGGGCATGCATCTCCAGTGAGCCGCCACCGCCCGTCGGGATCTTGCGGACTGCGATGCGGTAACCGGATCGATCCTGCGGATCGCCGCACAGCGAGTACTGGCGGCGCCGCCCGGACGGCAGGTGCAGATCGAGGTGGGCGCCGGGCTGCCACGCCGGCAGTGCCGCACCGCCGGGATCGGCGAAAGTCAGTGCCACCACGTCGTTGTCGCTGGCGACGACGACACGCTTGGCGAGCACCAGCGTCATCGGGTCGTCGGGGTTGCGCACCGCGCGCTGGTCGGCGTATCCCTTGCGGGTCACCGGGCGGAGCCAGAACCTGTCCAGCGCCGTGGCGACCACGTTGATGGCGCGGTCGTCGATGCGCGCTCCGACCGGCGGGACGTGCTTCACTGCGCGGCGGGCCGGGTGGCCGGCGAGGACGCCAGGTACGCCACCGCCTGCGCGGTGTCGCCGACGTCCCCGGGGTGATACCACGGCGAGTAGTACTGCAGCGCACGGATGACCAGATGCCGGATGGGCGGCGTCACCCCGTGGCGTGCGGAGCGGAACAGCTTGCGCCACACGATCTTTCGCTGCCGCCGGGACAACTGCACGTTGGGGTCCACGCGCATGAGGTAGCGGATTCCCTGCCAGATCAGGTACAGCAGGATCGGGGCGACCACCACCTGGGCGCGGGCCCGCCGGAAATAGCTGCCGTCGAAATAGTGCAGCACGTCATGGGACACCATCCGGTGCTCGACCTCTTCGGCGCCGTGCCAGCGCAGCAGGTCCAGCACCACCGGGTCGACGGTGGTTTCGTCGAGACGCTCGGCGTTGAGCACCCAGTCGCCGAGGAACGCGAAGATGTGTTCCAGCGCGGCGATGACGGCGAGCCGCTCCACGAGGTAGTTGTGCGCTTCTGCACCGGTGACAGCCCGCGGACCCAGCAGATTGCCGAACACGTAGTTGGCCCGTGCGACCATCGGGGCGGGATCGATCCCGTGCCGGGTGAGGTAGTCGTTGAGGCCGACGTGTGCGTTGGCGTGCATGGACTCCTGGCCCATGAAGCCGATGACGTCCTCGCGCAGCTTTTCGTCCTCGATGTGCGGCAGGGCCTCCTTGAGGACGGTGATGAACCATTCCTCACCGGCGGGCAACAGCAGGCTCAGGCCGTTGTAGAGGTGCGTGGCGACGGGATAGCCGTACACGTAGTGGGCGGGCACGGCGCTCAGATCGAACTGCACCGGACGGGCGTGCAACGCGATGGCAGCGCCGTCCGGGGTGTCGGTGTGCAACAGTTCCATCGGCAGAACGGTACCTGCGGTACTAGATAAAGTCGATCCCGATCGTTACCGCGCGATGGCGGGCTCGGCGGTATCGGTGACCGAACTGTCCAGCGGCGGCGGGTTGTGCCGGTACTCCCAGCGGCGTAGCGCGTTGCGGCAGGGCGACTCGATCAGGGCATAGCTGACCGCCGCGATCGCGAACCCGAACACCAGGGTCAACGCCAGCACCGCCGGCATGTGTCCGTTGAACGGGAACTGCCCGATGATCGGGAACACCATGGCCAGTGCGGCCAGATGCCACACGAACAACCCGTAGGACCAGCGGCCCAGCATCACCATCACCGAACTGCCCAGCAGCCGGTGCGAGGTGTCCGGTCGATCCAGCACCAGAGGCGCCAACAGTGCACCGGCCACCACCGCGCCCATCGTCACCTTCACCACGAACTGGCCCACGGTGCCCGGCGTCAGGCCCTCCGGGCCGGCCAGCGGCGACGCGGCCACCACGAACGCCACCGCCGCGACCCCCGCCATCAGCAGCCGGTTGCGCGCCAGCCGGTGCGCCATCCCGACGGGCCCGACAGTCAGTTCGGCGAGCAGCATGCCGGCGGCGAACCACGAGAAGAAGGCCGGCGGCCAGTTCAACGGGTTGACACCGGCCGGCGGGTGCAGCGGCAACAGGCCCCACGCCAGGCTCGCCAGCGCGACGACGACGATCGCCGGGATCCGCGCCCGCACCGGCAGCCTGCGGGCCAGCAACGCCAGCAGCGGCAGCGCGAGATAGAAACTGACCTCCACCGACAGGCTCCACATCTGGGTCAGACCGGCGGTCAGCGTCAACGGCACGTAGATCTGGGTGAGCGTCAGGTTGGCCAGCCACACCGTGAAATTCGCGTGGGCGTCGGGCAGCAGCGTGAGCACGACGATCACGGCCACCACATAACCCGGCATGATGCGCACCAGCCGGGACCTCAGGTAATGCCCGGTCGGCGGGCGTCGTCGCAGGCCACGCGCGGCGGCGGCGTGCCCGCGCCACAGCAGGAAACCCGAGAGCGCGAAGAACACCGCCACGGCCAGGTCGAAACGGCCCAGCAATCGCCCACTGACCCCGCCGCTGTGACCGGTCTGGAACGCCACATGGGTGATGACGACGCCGATGGCCGCGCAGGCCCGCATTCCCTCGACGGCGGGCAGGAAACTTCGCGTCCCGCCGGTCTGGGAAGAGCTCATGGCGACCAGTGTGCCGCGCTCCAGGGCGTCGTCATAAACATCGTCATAAACATCGGCCTTACGGTGTGCTGTTAGGGTCAGCTTCGACCGAAGGGAGCACGGGTTGAACCGCGCAGTGGCCCTGCGAATCGCAGCGTGCGGACTGATGGGGCTCGGCGCTGCCTTGCTCATCGCCGCGTTGCTGTTGTCCACGTACACCAAGGGCAAGATCGCCAAGATCCCACTGGATCTTGAAGCCGACCTGATCAGCGAAGGCACCGGGACCGTTCTGGACCCCGCTTCGCTGTCCAAGCCGGATCGCTTCGTCATCAACAAGAACGTCCCGGTGGCGCTGCAGCAACAGCTGAGCGTGGAGGCGCCTGCCAACGCGGACGTCGTCACCCTGCAGGCCGGCACCTCGCTGCGTCGCACCGACAAGCAGCAGGACAACGGCCTGCTGCTGGCCATGGTCGACACGGTGACGCTGAGCCGGACCACCGCCGAGGCGGTGTCCACCGACACCAACCCCGGCGGTGCCGTGCAGAAGCCGCGCACCATCGAAGACGACAACCCGCCGACCAACATCGCGCTGCCGCACGACGGTCTGGCCTACCGGTTCCCGTTCAACACCGAGAAGAAGACCTACCCGTTCTTCGACCCGGTCGCGCAGAAGGCCTTCGACGCGAACTACGACGGCGAAGAGGACATCAACGGGCTGACCGCCTACCGGTTCACCCAGAACGTCGGCTACGACGCCGACGGGAAGCTCGCCGAACCGGTGAAGTACGCGTCGCTCTATGACAACGACATCGACAGCACGGTGACCGCCCTCGCCCAGCAGTGGGGTGTGGAGTCCGAGGATCCGTACCTGCCCATCACCATGACCCGTTACTACGCGGCGCAGCGGACCTTCTGGGTCGACCCGGTGAGCGGCACGATCGTGAAGTCCAAGGACCACGCGTATCACTACTACGCACGTGATGCCCTCAAGCCGGAGGTCACGTTCGCCGACTTCACCGTCAACTCGACCGAGGAGACCGTCGAGGCGCAGGTGTCCGCCGCGCGCGACGAGGCCGACAACATCGCCCTGTGGAGCCGGATCCTGCCGATCACCTTCGCGGGCCTGGGCCTGGTGACGCTGGTGGGCGGTGTGCTGCTCGGTTCGTTCGGGCTGCGCGCCGAATCCGCGCTCATCGATCCGGGACTGGACGGTTCTGATCGAGGGTTCTTCAGTCGTCGCGACGACGAATCCGGCCCGATGCCGGCAGCAGAAGCGCAGACCGAGAAGATACCGACCCGGCGTCCGACCGATCTGCCGCCGGACCGACCGGTCTGATTCACCCGTCCCGAAGAACGTGGATAGCGCCGGCGTACGCGCTGGCGCTATCTCTTTTGGTGACCGGCCCGCTGTTGGGCCCCGGCTATCTGTTGTTGCGCGACGCGGTGTCCACGCCGCGGTCCTACCTTTCCGACGCCGCGCTGGGGTTGACCGAGGCCGCACCACGGGCCCTGCCCCAGGACTTCCTGCTGGCCTTGGCATCGACGGTGATCGACGGCGGCATCGTGGTCAAGGCACTGTTGGTGGCCGGGCTGTGGCTGGCCGGCTGGGGTGCCGCGCGCCTGGTCTCGGTGGTGCTCGACGGCACCGGCCTGGCGGGGCAATGCGTCGCGGCGACCCTGGCGATCTGGAATCCCTATGTCGCCGAACGGTTGTTGCAGGGGCACTGGAGCCTGCTGGTCGGCTACGGCTGCCTGCCGTGGGTGGCGGCGGCCGTGCTGCGCGCACGGCCCGGGGCGAGCGAAGCGACGGGGACATCACCCTGGCCTGCGACGGTGTTCTGGATCGCCGTTGCGGGGCTGACGCCGACGGGGCTGCTGCTGGCGGCAATCGTCGCACTGGTCTGCGTGCGGGGTTGGCGCCCCGCCGCATTGGTGCTGGCCGCGTCGGTCGCCGCCGCGCTGCCCTGGCTGACAGCCTCGCTGATGGCCGAATCTCTCTCGGTTACCGCCAGCCAGGGCGTGCAGGCGTTCGCGGCCCGCGCCGAACCCGGCCTGGGGACGCTGGGCAGCCTGGCAGGGCTCGCCGGCATCTGGAACGGGCAAGCGGTACCAGGTTCGCGGACAAGTCTTTTCGCTCTCGCGGCGACGCTCGTGATGCTCGCGGTGGTGGCGGTCGGGCTGCCCGTCGTGCTGCGGGTGCGCGAAGCGCGGCCCCTGCTGGTGCTCGCCCTGGTCGCGGTGGTGCTGCCCGCCTTGCTGGCGACCGGACCCGGACTGGCGGCGCTGGAGACGGTGATCCGCGCGGTGCCCGGCCTCGGAGTGCTGCGTGACGGCCAGAAATGGGTGGCGCTGGCGCTGCCCGGATACGTGCTGGCGGCGGCCGGGGTGGCGCGTTACGGCCGCGCGGTCGCCGTCGTCTGCGGCGCCGCGCTGATCGCGGTGCTGCCCGATCTGGCGTGGGGTGTGGGCGGGCAGGTGCGCGCGGTGCATTACCCGCCGGGGTGGACGGCGGTGGCGGCGATGATCAATGCCGATCCCCGCCCGGTCGCGGTGCTGCCCGCCGACAGCATGCGCCAGTTCGCCTGGGCCGGAACGGCGCCGGTGCTCGATCCGCTGCCCCGGTGGATCTCTGCCGATGTCTGGTCCAGCGGTGACCTGTTGATCGGCGGCCAGACGGTACCCGGGGAAGGGGTCCGGGGTCGTGAGGTGACTGAGCTGCTGCTCCACGGCGCCTCGCGGGAGCGGCTGGCCGAAGTGGGCGTCGGGTGGGTGGTGGCCGAATCAGGCTCGCCCGCATTGGATCTGCCGGTCGCATACCGCGACGGCGAGCTCACGCTGTACCGGGTGGGCGGGTCGGCGCCCGGAGCGTCCGGCCGCTGGGTGCTGATCGCCGCGCATCTGGTGTGGCTGGGCACGCTGGCGGGTGCCGGGGCGGTCTCTCTGTCGCGCCGGTTGCGCCCTGGATGACTTCGCCCGGCGCGCGGCGTTGATACGCATTAAGGTTCAAACGCGATCCACCGCACGACCACAGGAGCTCCACATGACCGCCGTTTCTTCGCCGTGGCTGCGCCGCACCGCCGGCCTGCTCGCCTTCGCTTCGCTCGTGGCGGGTTCTGCCGCCTGCTCGAACAGTGAGAAGGAAGCGCCCAGCACCAGCACCACCACGACGACCACCACCACGCCCCCGCCTGCGACGAGCACGGCGCCCGTGGAGCCCACCGAGAAGAGCATCAGCCCGACCGGCGGCAACCTGTTCACCCCGACGGTGAAGGCGCCCGGACCGCAGACCGCCGCCCCCGGCAACCTGCCCGGCAACTCGCCGAAGTAGGTCGGTTACACCACGCCGCTGACGTATCGGCCGGCGTGCACGGACTCCATCACGACGCGCATGGCGTCGGCGCTCTGCTGCCACGAGAATTCGGCGCTACGCGCCTGTGCCTTCGCGCCGAGTTCGATCCGCAGTACCGGATCGGTCAGCAGTCGCGCCATGCCGTCGGCCAGTCCGGCGGGACCGTCCACCAGCAGCCCGGTGACACCGTCCACGATCGAGTCGGTCAGCCCGCCCGAGGACCGGTAGCCGATAGTGGGGACGCCGTGTTGGGCAGCCTCGATGACGGCCAGCCCCCAACCTTCCTTGCGGGACGGCATCAGGTGCACCCAACTCCGTTGGATCACTTGGTGTTTGAGGTCATCGCGGACGTGCCCGTGGAAGGTCACCGCGTCGGTGATGCCGATCCGGGCGGCGTGTGCGACCAACCGGTCCTCCCACCAGCCGCCGCCGACGATGTCGAGATGAAGGTCCGGTAGTTGCGGTCGCAGCGCCGCGACGGCGTCCAGTGCGTCCTCGATCTGCTTGTGCGGCACCAGCCGCGAGAGCACCGCCACCCTGGGCGTCGCCGACCGGGGCTGTTCGAGGGTGCGCCCGGGTGCTGCGTCCAGTCCGTTGCGCACGACGGCGATCCGGTGCTTGCCCACACCTAGTTCCATCAGATCGCGCGCCGACGGCAGGGACACCGTCACGTACTGGTTGCGCCGGTGTAGTCGAGGAGAGAGCCGCGACTCGACGAACCAGCCGAACCTCCCGGTGCGCGGGCCTGCCACCGGCCACTGCTCGCGGTGGCAGTGATGTACCAGCACGATGGAGCGCCGGCCGTAGGCGAGCCGGGCGAGAAAAGGGATG
Organism: Mycobacterium sp.; assembly: GCA_023264765.1. GTDB lineage: Bacteria > Actinomycetota > Actinomycetes > Mycobacteriales > Mycobacteriaceae > Mycobacterium. The sequence goes on from JAHFVC010000012.1 coordinate 12,579, forward strand.
CCGTTCTGGGTGTCGATGACGACGTCGGGCCGGGACCGGCGCAGCGGACCGAGGCCGAACCGGGCCAGCACCATGACCAGACCGGCCCAGACATACACCGAGTAGGCGCCGCCGCCGCGGCTGACGGTGACCCCGTCGAGCACTTCGCGGCGGGGGGCGCCCGGGTAGCGCGCCGTGCGCATGGTGACGTCGACCCCGTCGGCCGCCAGTCGGCTGCCGATGCGCTGCAGGTAAGCCTCGCTGCCGCCGCCCTGCGGGTGCCCGGTGTCGCGCCAGCACAACAGCAGCACGCTGCGGACGCGGGTCTTCGATTCGGGGCCGACGGACATCGTGTCGAGAGTACCGGTGAGTAGGTTGAGCAGGTGCCGTCTGCCCTGAGCCTGCTGGCCCCGCGCGCGACGTTGCGCCGGTCGGCTCGGCTGCTGGGCGCCTTCCGCTTCGAGCAGAGCGACCCGGCCCGGTTCTACGGCGCGCTGGCCGACGACACCGCCGCCATGGTGGCCGACCTGTGGACCGGCGCCACCTCGTCCACGCCGTCGGGTGCGACGGTCCTCGACGTCGGCGGCGGGCCCGGGTACTTCTCGGCGGCGTTCGGGGCGGCCGGCATGAGCTACATCGGCGTGGAGCCGGATCCGAAAGAGATGCATGCGGGGCCTGCGGCCGCGCCCGGTGCCGGCATGTTCGTCCGCGCCTCTGGGCTGGCGCTGCCCTTCGCCGATGACAGCGTCGACATCTGCCTGTCGTCGAATGTGGCCGAGCACGTCGCGCACCCGTGGCGACTGGGCAACGAGATGCTGCGGGTGACCCGGCCCGGTGGGCTGGTCGTGCTGTCCTACACGGTGTGGCTGGGTCCGTTCGGCGGGCACGAGATGGGGCTGACGCACTATCTGGGCGGCGCCCGTGCGGCCGAGCGCTACACCCGCAAACACGGACACCGACCCAAGAACGACTACGGCTCGTCGTTGTTCGCGGTGTCCGCTGCCGACGGGCTGCGCTGGGCGCGGTCGACCGGGGCACTCGTCGCCGCATATCCCCGTTACCACCCGCGATGGGCCTGGTGGATGACGTCGGTACCGGGCTGGCGGGAATTCACGGTGAGCAATCTGGTGCTGGTGTTGCGACCGTCCTGAGAGCGCCAATTGCAACGTGTTCTCGTTTCGCGCAGAACTGGGTAATGTGACGCCCATGACACAGAGCACGGCATTGAAAACGACGTGGGACAAGCTGTTCATCGGCGGCGAGTGGGCCGATCCGTCGACCAGTGAGGTCATCGAGGTCTTCTCCCCCGCCACCGGCGAGAAGGTCGGGCAGGTTCCGCTGGCCGCCAAGGCCGACGTCGACGCCGCCTGCGCCGCCGCGCGCAAGGCCTTCGACGAGGGCCCGTGGCCGCGCATGACCCCGAAGGAACGCGAGGCCGTGGTGGCCAAGGCGGTCGCGCTGATCGAGGCGCGCGCCGACGAGTTCAAGGCGCTGCTCGCGCTGGAGACCGGCCAGCCGCCGACCATCGTCGACATGATGCAGTACGGCGCAGCGATGTCGACGCTGAACTTCTACGCCACCGCGGCCGACAAGTTCGCGTGGAAGGACATCCGCGACGGCCTGTACGGCCAGACCCTGGTGCTGCGGGAGCCGGTCGGTGTCGTCGGCGCTGTCGTTGCCTGGAACGTGCCGTTCTTCCTGGCCGCCAACAAGCTGGGCCCGGCTCTGCTGGCCGGTTGCACCATCGTGCTCAAGCCCGCTCGCGAGACCCCGCTGACCACCAACCTGATGGCCGACATGTTCGCCGAGGCCGGGCTGCCCGAAGGTGTGCTGTCGGTGGTTCCCGGTGGTCCGGAAACCGGCCGCGCCCTGACCGACAACCCGGCTCTGGACAAGTTCACGTTCACGGGCTCCAGCGCGGTCGGCAAGGAGATCGGCAAGATCGCCGCCGAGAAACTCAAGCCGTGCACGCTGGAGCTGGGCGGAAAGTCCGCGGCAATCATCCTCGAGGATGCCGACCTGGATTCCACCCTGCCGATGCTGATCTTCTCCGGCCTGATGAATGCCGGGCAGGCGTGTGTGGGCCAGACCCGCATCCTGGCGCCGCGGTCGCGTTACGACGAGGTCGTGGAGAAGGTCGGTGCCGCCGCCGGCGCGATGCAGTGCGGGCTGCCCGATGATCCTGCGTCGATGATCGGTCCGCTGATCAGTGAGAAGCAGCGCGAGCGGGTCGAGGGCTACATCAAGAAGGGTGTCGAGGAGGGCGCCCGCATCGTCGCCGGCGGTGGGAGGCCCGAGGGCCTCGACGGCGGCTGGTTCGTGCAGCCGACGGTGTTCGCCGACGTCGACAACTCCATGACCATCGCCCAGGAGGAGATCTTCGGCCCGGTGCTCGTCATCATCCCGTTCGACGACGAGGCCGACGCGGTGCGCATCGCCAACGACTCGGTGTACGGCCTGGCCGGTTCGGTGTACACCACCGATTACCCCAAGGCCATCGAGATCGCCTCGCAGATCCGCACCGGCACGTATGGCGTGAACATGTACGCCTTCGATCCCGGCGCCCCGTTCGGCGGGTACAAGAACTCCGGGATCGGCCGCGAATGCGGGCCGGAGGGCATCGCGGGGTATTGCGAATCCAAGAGCGTGCTGCTGCCGTTCGGCTACACCCCTGAGTAAAACCCGCTAGACGACGAAAAGGCCTGCGCCCGGACCAGATCCGGGGCAGGCCTTTTCCGTGTGGACAGCTGATATTCAGCCTCGTCGGTTAGCGTGGCGCCCCCAACTACGAGGAGGCAACGTGGCAGTTTCGGTGGATCTGGCGAAGTCGCTGGACAAGGCTTACGAAGACAAGTCGGTCAAGGAGATCCTGGATGCGTCGCCCGCGGCGCTGGCCGGTGTCACCGACGCGGACGCCAAGCACCTCGAGGACGCCTTCGGGATCAAGACGGTGCGGCAGCTGGGCAGCAACACGTTCTTCGCCGTCGCGGCCGCCCTGGCCGCGCTGGAGAGCGCGGGCTAACGCGGCGGTTCTGTCAGCTTCGGCAGTGGGGTGTCCGGTGCCGGCTTACCGGTGAACAGTTTCGCCGTGGCCGGCACCGGGCCCACCACATAGGACCGCACGACCGGAGTATGTCCCTCACCGGGCCAGCAGTCGGCCATGATCGCGTTGGCGGCAGTCGAGCCCGCGGAGAACGTGAGATCGATGTCGACGGTCACGTGGTCGGTGTCCGCGCCGGTGACGCGCGGGGCGATATCGCAGGGTGGCGGACCGGTCATTCCCGGCGGGAGCTGCGAGGCCACCGACGGCGCGTGGAAGTACACCGTGGCGATGGTGGCGCCGTTCGGACCCGGCGCCGTCAGGTAGCCGATCAGGTCGAGTTGCCCGCGGGTGGCGCCCGGCTGCGGCAGGAAGGCGGGCACGCCGGGTAGGACGCTCGCAGTCGTGGACATTGCGGATGTTGTTGGCGCTGTGGAGTTCTCGTGTGTGCAGGCGAAGACAAGCAGCACGGGCGCCAGCCCGCCGATCGCACATAGACGACGCACTGACAAGTGTCGCGCAATCGCTGGCGGCGTAAACCGTTGAGGCGTTACGGGACCGGTCAACATCACGTAAGCTCCAGCCGCACTTCGCTATTCGGCGCGCTAGCCTTAGCCCAGTTGCTTTTGGGCATTGGCTCGTCGGAGCGCTCGAAGCTCATCACAAGTCGCCTCAACAGTCGTGGGTTCAGAAAACAGTTGGACGATCCTATCCATATTGCTTCGCGCCCATTCGATTTCGGCGATTGCAGGCAGGTAGTCAATGTCCTGCTGTTTATCGAGATATTGTTTCAACAGCGAGATCCAGAACCAATTTCCCGAGGTGGCAAATCGCGAGGCCGCGACGACTATTTGAGCCTGACCTCGATCACTCGACACTCGCCATGTCAAGACGGAGCCCGAGATCGTCAGCGATGCATTTCCGGGGTTGGTGGTTGTTTCGGAATCTGTAATCCGGTAGTCCGGATCGGAATACAGTAGGTCGAAGTAAGCGAGGTAGAACTCCAATAGCCTTTTCATGTCGCCTTTCAGGGTTCGGGTGGCATGTAGGTGCTGTCTCCGACCAGCGTGTAGCCGTGGCTCTGGATATATCGCAATTCAGCACCAGTGAACGTATCAGGACGAACCTGGTCAAAAGGTACGGACAACGTAATAGTGTCCCGGTTCGCAATCGCCGCATCGAGCACATGCTGATTGGCGGCAAGTTGCTGAGTCGGAGTGTAGTTGTACCAATCTTGGCCCAAATCAAAATAGCTCGCGCCGCGTTGTTGGGCGACATCGATGTAGGACGGGCCGCCATCCGGAGGCTTGAACGGCCCCAACACGGTCTCACCACTTCCAGTTAGATACTGCTCGGACTGTTGCACCAATCCAGGACTCATATGCTCTAAAGGATTGGACAGCGTGAACTCGGGACGACCCGTTTCTATCGGGTTGCCAACTTCGAACGGCATGTGATCGGCGAACGTTGGACCATGAGTCGGAAGGAAATTTTCCGGGCTGTGTCCATGGGATACGCCGTCGATCAGCTCGTTCGGAACCCCATCCGGGAGGTCGAGCCCTGCCCGTGCCAGCGCACCTTCGCCACCGAACATCAGAGTCGGTGCCGTCATAGCTCCCTCGGCGGACTTCTGCCCCAGGTAGTAGGCAGCGTTCGGTGAATTGAGCGCGCTCTTGACTTCGTTGACCGCCGGATTCAGCGGACCGAACGGACCACTGAACTGCTCAGCGGTGCCCTTTGCCAGATCGCCCCAAGACTCCAGCACCCCTGGCTCCCCGGGCCCACCCTGCCCGAGGAGGTTCCTGATCTGCTGCTCGGTGCCGAACCACGTGTCGGCGAACCCATCTCCGAACCCCGGCTCCGGACCCTTGACCTCCGGCGGCCTATACGACGGGGGCAGAGGTTGACTAGCCTTGGCCATCAAGTCATTTACGCGCGCCTCGATCTGATCAGGCGGCACACCGTCATTGATCATCACCTGTCGCAAGGCTGCCTTGGCGCGTTCAGCTTCGGCGGGATCCATCGGCGGCCGGGGCTGTGGCGCAGGCAGCGGGCCCGAACCGCCCGTCAGTTGTCCCAGCGCCTCATCCAGCGAATTCGGCTGCGCCGGAACCGGTTGCGTGGGAAGCGGGGGCGCCGTAGCTTGCGGAGGTTTCGCGGCAGGAACCCCCGTTGCTGACGAAATCGCTTGCGCTAGCTCGCCATCTACTGCCGTACCGCGTGCTAGCACTGCTGCGATTCGTGTCTGCAAGTCCGTGACCTTCGCCGCGACTTGCGCCGCTGCCTCCTCAGTCAGATACGACGTGTCCGGCGGGATCACCTGGTTGGTAGCGGTGTTCACCTGTACGGCCGGTGCCGCGGCAGCATCGTTGAGAATGGCCTTGACGTCGGCGGCAAGCGTCTCGGAATCCTTCTCCGCACGGTCCATGGCGGTGGCGGCTTTGCCGATCCGATCAGCGGCGTCCTCATGGTCACCAGCACTGGCCACCATCGCCTGCTGGGCAGTGGCGCCCGCGGCGCCTTCCCACGTCGACGCGCTAGCCAACGACCGATAGAACTCGGCCGACCGGTTGTGCGTCGCCGCCGCATCATGGGTGGCGGACGCGAGATTCCCGATCTCGGCAGGCCAGTCCAACAACTCCTGCAGAGTCAATCCCACCGGCACGCCTACAACGACGACGCTGCGCTGTCGATTGCCTCGGCTCCTCCAGCGTCACCCTGTACATACCGCCCAGCGGCCTCCCGATGCGCATCGGCATGTCCGGTGAATACTTCACCGAACTGTGCGCGCTCGGCTTCCCACCCTGACAGCATTTCCTTCAGTGCCGCACCGGACGCCGAACCCAGCGCGACACCAGCGGCCTTCACGTGCGCGGCCTCATGCTCAGCGTGGAAGGAACCCGCCTGGCCATCCAACTGACCAGCAGAAATACCCAACTCTTCAGGATCAACCCGCAACGGCTCACCCATTGATTTCACCCCCCCGGTGTTCATGACTCAAGCCATTTTACGTGGTGATCCCGTCTCGTCCGGGCACAGATTGAGCGTGATGCTGAACTGTCATCCGCGTGCTCCAGCGAGATTGCCGTGAGGGTCGTGCAATCGGCTCCGCGCCCTCGCATCAACAACCCTGAGGGCAATCTCGCTGGAGCATCCAGATTGCAGTCGTCTCCTAGAACGCGCCCTCAGGCAGTTCCATCGGTGCCAGCGCCATCGTCTCGATCACCGATCGGTCCGAGGCCAGCCGGGGCAGCACGTGGCGCGCGAAGAAGCCCGCCGCCCCGATCTTGCCGAGGTAGAAGTCGCGGTCACGATCGGAGGCGCCGTCGAGTGCGGCCTGAGCGATCTCGGCCTGCTCCAGCAGCAGCCAGCCGATGAACAGGTCACCGACGGCCAGCAGGAACGGCACCGAGGACAACCCCACGCGGTAGAGATCGCGCGAATTCTGTTGTGAATCAATCAGATACTTGGTCATCGCGGTGACCATCGCACTGACGTCCGCCAGGGCTGCACTGAGCGCGGCGCGGCCGTCGGCCAGTTCGGGCCGGGCGGTGTCATGGTCCAGGAACGCCTGGATCCGGCCCACCACATGGGACAGCGCCGCGCCTTGATCACGGGCGATCTTACGGAAGAAGAAGTCCTGCGCCTGGATGGCGGTGGTGCCCTCGTAGAGCGAGTCGATCTTGGCATCGCGGATGTACTGCTCGATCGGGTAGTCCTGCAGGAAGCCAGACCCGCCGAAGATCTGCAGCGACTCGGTCAGGCACTGGTAGACCCGTTCCGATCCCACACCTTTGACGATCGGCAACAGCAGGTCGTTAACCCGTTCGGCCATCGCTTCATCCGCGCCTGACACGATGGCAGCCGCCGCCGGGTCTTGATGCGCGGCGGTGAACAGGTACAGGGCCCGCAGCCCTTCGGCATAGGACTTCTGCAGCAGCAGCGCTCGCCGTACGTCGGGGTGGTGCAGAATGCTCACCCGCGGCGCCGTCTTGTTCGACATCTCGGTCATGTCGGCGCCCTGAATACGTGTCTTGGCGTACTCCAGCGCGTTCAGATATCCGGTGGACAAAGTGGATATCGCCTTGGTGCCGACCATCATTCGCGCATATTCGATGACCTTGAACATCTGCGCGATGCCGCTGTGACTGTCGCCCACCAACCAACCGACCGCAGGTACTCCGTGCTGACCGAACGTCAGCTCACAGGTGGCCGATGCCTTGAGTCCCATCTTGTGTTCCAGGCCGGTGACGAACACCCCGTTGCGCTCGCCCGGCGCCCCGGTCGCCGGGTCCGGGAAGAACTTGGGGACGACGAACAGGGACAGTCCTTTGGTGCCGGGGCCGGCGCCCTCGGGCCGCGCGAGCACCATATGCAGCATGTTCTCGAACAGGTCGTCGGCGTCGCCGTTGGTGATGAACCGCTTGACCCCGTCGAGATGCCAGCTGCCGTCGGGCTGTTCGGTCGCTTTGGTCCGGCCGGCCCCGACATCGGAGCCGGCGTCGGGTTCGGTGAGCACCATGGTGGCGCCCCAGTTCCGGTCGATGGCCTGCGTGGCCCACCCGCGCTGCTGCTCGTTGCCCAGCTGGAAGAGGATGTTCGCCAGAACCGGCCCGGCAAGGTACATGAAGGCCGCGGGCTGGGCGCCGAGCGCGAACTCGCTGACGGCCCACGACAACATGGCGGGCCCGGGGACGCCACCGAGACCTTCGTCGATTCCGATCCGGAACCATTCCCCGGCGTGCCACGCCCGCAGCGATTTCTTGAACGGTTCGGGAATGGTGACCACGTGGGTCTCGGGGTCGAAGGTCGGCGGGTGCCGGTCGGTCTCGGCGAAGGCCTCGGCCAGCGGCCCTTCGGCGAGCCGCGCCGCCTCGCCGAGCATCTGCCGCACCGACTCGCCGTCGAGGTCCCCGAACTCGCCAGTGGCCAATACCTTTTCGAGTGCGTACACCTCGAACAAGTTGAACTCGACGTCCCGCACGTTGCTGCGATAGTGCCCCATGGCCCGAGCCTATCGGCCCCGGCGGCTAACGCCCGAGGAATTGCGCAGGTCGGCGCTCGACGAACGACTGCAAGCCTTCTGCGGCGTCTGCGGTACCGAACAATCGGGCCACCTCTGGTCGTAACTGGCTGATCGCGTCACCGCCGGCGCGCGCCAGATGCGCCGAGCGCAATGTGGCCGCCACACCGAGCGGGGCCGCGTTCTCCGCGATCGTCTGTGCGATCGCGCGGGCCCGCGCCTGGGCGGCGCCCGTATCGGGAGCCACCTCTTGCACCAGCCCGATCCGGTGCGCCTCGGCGGCATCGAACTCGTCACCGGTCAGCAGCCAGCGCATGGCGTTGCCCCATCCGGTCAGCTGCGGAAACCGCAGTGTCGCCCCACCGAACGGGAAGATGCCGCGCAGAATCTCGATCTGCGCGAACCGGGTGTCCGCGGCGGCCACGCGGATGTCGGCGGCCAACAACAGTTCGATGCCGAGGGTGAGACACCGTCCCTGCGCGGCCGCGACCACTGGTTTGGTCCAGTCACCGTCCAGTCGCCAGGGATCGCGGCCGTCCACTGGGAACGGATCCCGCCCCTCGGTGATGTACGGGCCGACATCCAGCAGGTCAAGGCCCGCGGTGAAGTGATCGCCGTGGGCGATCAGCACGGCCGCGCGCAATGTGTCGTCACTTTCGAGCAGGGCATACGCCCGGGAAAGATCAGCAAGCATCGCCACGTTGAAGGCGTTGCGCTTCTCCGGCCGATTCAGGCCGATCACCAATACGTGTCCGTCGCGTTCCAGGGACACGGTGTCCAGAGCTGTCATGTCGAGCAGTCAACGCCTCACAACTAAATTATGCAAGAGACCATAATTGAGCCGACACACGGGGCGCTCCTGAGAGCGTTCATCAGTTGTTCACGCATCACCAGGCGTTTTGACGGAAATGTCAATAGCTGCCGCCGTGTTGTTCCTTTATGCTCGGTGCCATAGATAGGAGGCACCCGATGTTGCTCATCGAGCTGAACGTCGCCGGCCACCGGTTTACGCACCGGGTGGGCGAGCCCCGTCATACCTTCGACCGGGTACGTGCACGACTCAACCCGCTGAACATGCCGTGGCGTCCGTCGCGGGCGGCCTGACCCGCAAGCGGGGCTCCACGCGACGCGCGATGCTCGTCACGGCGGTCGACGTCCTGCGCGAGCGCGGAGCCGCCGGCGTCACCATCGACGAGGTACTGACCCGCAGCGGAGCTCCGCGCGGATCGGTGTACTACCACTTCCCGCAGGGCCGTAGCCAACTGCTGATCGAGGCACTGAACTATGCGGGCGACTCCATCACCCAGGTGATCGATGCGGCCGCCGACCGCGGGGGCATGGCTCTGGTTGGGCAGTTCATCGCCTTCTGGGAGCGCGCCTTGGCCGGCAGCGCCTACACCGCGGGCTGCCCGGTGATGGCCGCGGCCATCAGCACCACCGAGGACGACTCCGTCCTCGCCACCGCCGCAGGCGAGATCTTCGCGCGCTGGCGCGACGCGCTGAGCCACACCTTCCGCACCGACGGATTCGAGGCCGCCGACGCCGCATCACTGGCCGTGATGTGCATCGCCGCCCTGGAAGGCGCCGTGGTGCTGTGCCGGTCGGCCGGCAATGCCGAGCCCCTGCACCAGGTCGGTCAGCAGCTCGAATTCCTGATCAAGTCAAGGGAATTCGTACGCGTGTACGGAGTGCCGGGGCGCTAGTAGCCCAACAGGTCGGCGATCTGCACCAGGATGTTGACGGTGTCGGCAGCGGTGCTCAACTTCGAATCCAGCGTCTGCAAGGCACCGACGATCACCACACCCGCGGACCCCAGGTTCACCGATGTGGTGTTCACGTAGGTCAACGCGTTCTTCACCACCGTCTGCGCCACCGTCACCGCCGCCTTGACGTATTTCAGGTACGGTGCAACCTTTTTGAGCGTCGCGAACGGGTCGGTGGCGGCGGGGGTGGTGGCCGTGGTGGCCGTGGCCGCCAGTGCGGACACCTTGGCCGTCGACGCGGACGCGAGTGCGGTGGCGACAGTCGTGGCCTGCTTCTTGGCCACCGGTTGCTCGGCGCCCGGTCGGCGCGACGCACCGAGCATCAGCAACTCGGCGGGAGCGGGGGCCGGAACCCGCGCGGGCGAACCTGACGAGGACGACTTCTTGGTTACCACCGCAGAAGCCACCTTGACGACCACGCCGGTCTGCGAGGCGTCCGACCCGCTGGGCTGAGCGGCGGCCGGTTGCGCTTGCGCGGACGTCGAATTTTGGGGCGCGTCCGTGGCCGCGGCACTCGCTGCCGCGCGCTTGCGGTGCTTGCCCGGGGTCGACGAAGCGCTTTCCCCGGAGGACGCCGCACTCGCGGTTCCGCCTGCGACACTTCGCTTTTTCGTACCGGACGCCTTCCGGCCATCTGCCGGCTTCGCAGCCGGGGACGAGGAAGCCGATGAGGACTGAGATGACTGCGACGACGACGAAGCGCCCTGCGACGATTCGCCAGATTCGGCGGCCGCCGTGCCGCAGCCAAAGGTCACCGCCGCGCCGATTCCCAGCGCCACCGCCAGTCCGCCCACCCGCCCGACGTTTGCCCCTGCACCCATTCCTGCCTCCTTGGCATCGGTGGTGCGCCGACCCCCGGAGCACCAACTTGCAGCAGCGTAAATTACTTTCGCCCGCAATGTGCAGTTAGCTGAAAAACCTGATCGGCCCAGTTGCGAGCCGCCCCACGGTCCAATCCGCCGCTGCACAACCTGGTGAAAGTACAGTTAAGTCAACGCCTTTCATTCCGACCATTCGGCACCGGCGTCCGACTGGCGAAAGAACCCGATTGTGATCACATCCAGCAACTCAGCCCATTTTCGTTGCTGAGTGACCGCGTGACACGGTCCAGTTGAATCAGCAAGGACCCGTGCGTCGCCCCTCAAGTGGTGCCCGTACGCGTGCCATCCAGTTCAGCAACGAGTAGCGGGCGGTGGGTACCCCCGCACGGCATCACCACCGCGACTTACCTCGCACAGGCTCAACACTTTTCACCAATCGTGCTGCACGCCAAAGCGAACATCGACCGACCGAGCCGGGTCCCGGAACCTGCGCACAAATTGCGGACCCAGCAATCTCGCGACCCGCACCCGGAAGACGACAGCAGGCACCGCTCTAACGGGTGGCTCCGGCCTTCACCGGCGGCCTGGCCATCCTCGTTGCCGAGGCGTATCTGACGCCAACCGCCTGCTCGGGCAACCACCCGTCAGTGGCGGCAAAGATTCCTCACTACACGGCGGGCGCGATGTCCGACAGCGACCACGTCTTGTCGAACAGCGGTTGTTGCGGTCCGTAGAAGCGGAACAGCACCTCGAACCCGTGCCCCGCACGAGTCGGAATCCAGTTCGGCACACCGTCTGGACGCTGCGGACCGAAGTAGATCTCCGTTGATCCGTCGGGATTCCGCTGGACGTCCGTGGCATTGGAAGCGATGCTCACGCGTTCGGCGTCTTGCAGGTGCGCATGCGTCGACCGGTCGTACACCGTCGCCGACCAATACCGTGTCACCGGGGGATCGGCGGGCACGGTCAGCACGTAGGTACGACCGCCGTCGAGTGGCACCCCCATGGCATCGTCGATTGCCATCACGTAGAACTGCCCAGCGCCAAGATGTTTGGCACTGAAGTAGATGAAGGAGTAGAGCACACCCCTGGCATCGACGGGATAGCTGTCCACATCGGCGAAACCGGACTGCAACCCGGCGATCACCTCGTGGCTCGCGGGCACGGCCCAGTGCGTACCCGCGAAATACGGCGGCTCGAAGGCATGCGGGTACTGGGCCGTCAGCCAGTTCCGAGCCGCCCCGATGGCGTCTGTCAACAATTCGGTCGCTCGCCGATCGGGCTGGAACGGCGCACCCTTGACGATGCCGATGGTCTTCAGCACGTCGATCATCGCGCGGTCGCGCTGCAGCCACGGTTCGCGCTGCACGAAGCGGTGCAACAACTCGAAGAACCGCACATCGTAGGGAATCTTGTTGTCGAACACCGTGTCCAACGCATCCACGAAAACCGTGGCGGGCGGGTCGGCGGCTTGCGACAACGGGTAACAACCGATCCGGCGACCGTAAGCGGCGGCCTTGTCAACATCGGCGTCACTACTGCTGTCGATGTTGGAGCGAATGGCGCCGAAGCCGGTGAAGGTGTCCGCGGCCAGCACGATGTACCCATCGGGCACCGGACCGTCGTAACCCGGCGGCAGGATCAAGTACTTCCCGCCACGGCCCTCGTCGGCACCCGCGGGGCCCACATCTTCCAAGGCGCCCTGCCAGGCGTCGTCGACGGATCCGGTCAGGGCACCGTCACCGGCAGGTGGGATGTCGAGGACCACCGGGCCGGCGTCGCGGGTGTTGAAGAACGGGAAGAAGTAGAGGGTGTCCGGGTTCGGCGTCAGCGTCTGGTTTCTCCAGCCCGGCAGTCGGGACCAGTAGATGATCTGGTTGTCGGCGGCACCCGCGTCTACCGCGGCCTTGCGCAGCAGTTCGAAGTTGACAGCCGGCATGCCCCAGATGACGGCCTGCACGGCGCGCGCGTGCATCAGGTCCGCGGTGAACATCAGCTCAGCGTAGCGGCAACCCAACGCGCACAGAGGAAATCACCGTTGACCGCCGTTTCGGCCAATGACCACTCCGAACGCGTCGGCAACACCGGGGCGCCCCGACCGAGGGTGCACGGGGCGTAACTCACGATCACCTCGTCCACCAGTCCGGCGTCGACGAATTGTGCGGCCACCACCCCGCCGCCGACGACCCAGACGTCGCGGTCCCCCGCCGCGGCGATCAGCTGCGGATGCAACGCGGTGACCTCCCCGGTGAACACCCGCACCGGATGCCCGTCGGCCACGATGCCCGGCCGGCTCGTCAGAACCCACGACGGCTGCTCGTACATCCATGCCCCGGGCTGCTCGCGCACCAGCCACTCGTAGGTCTGCGATCCCATCACCAGCGCACCGACGGAGGTGTTGAACGCTTCGTACCCGAACGGGCCGTTGACATCGATGTCGCGGCTGAGCAGCCAGTCCAGGCTGCCGCGCTCATCGACGATGAAGCCATCCAGACTGGAAGCGGTGTAGTAGACGGTGGCCATGATCGTCGAGGCTAGACTCCGATCCCAGTGAGCGAATTCGACGCGCTGTGCGCCAATGACAATGACCTGGCCGATCTTCGGATCGCGGTCCGGCAGTTCATCAGCTCGGACCGGGCCGAGCACGGCTGGGAGCCCGAGATCGACTCGTGGCTGACCAGTTGGGACGCCGGGTTCAGTGAGCGCCTGGCCGACGCCGGCTACGTGGGGCTGACCATTCCGCCGGAGTACGGCGGCCACGGGCGGGGATTTCTGCACCGCTATGTGGTGACCGAGGAACTGCTCGGGCAGGGCGCGCCGGTGGCGGCGCACTGGTTCGCCGACCGCCAGGTTGCCCCGTCGCTCTTGTCCTACGGCTCGGAAGAGCAGCGCAACCGGCTGCTACCGCAGATCGCGAAGGGTCGGCTGTATTCGGCCATCGGGATGAGCGAACACGGCGCGGGCTCGGACCTGGCCGCCACCGCCACCAAAGCCACCCGCACCGACGACGGCTGGGTACTCAACGGGACGAAGGTATGGACCAGCGGTGGGCACCGCGCGCATTTCGCGATCGTGCTGGCGCGTACCAGCGCCCTGGACCCCGAACACAGGCACGCCGGTTTCAGCCAGTTCATCGTGCAGCTCGACACCCCGGGCATCACGATCAGCCCGATCGTCACGATGGACGGGCACCACCACTTCAACGAGGTCGCCTTCGAGGATGTGCGGGTGGGTGACGGCGACGTGCTGGGCAAGGTCGGCGACGGCTGGCATCAGGTGACCGCCGAACTCGGCTTCGAACGCAGTGGGCCCGAACGGATCTTGTCGACAGCCGTCCTGATCTTCGGGGTGATCCGCGCGCTCGGTCCCGATGTCGATGAGCGCACCGCCGCCGCCGTCGGTGACCTGCTGGGGCGGGCGATGTCACTGCGGCAGCTGTCGGTCGCGGTGGCACGCGATCTGGCCGCCGGACGCGACGCGGCCACCCGCGCCGCCTTGGTGAAGGATCTGGGAACCCGCTTCGAGCAGGAGTCGGTGGAACTGTGCGCCGATCTGTTGGAGTCGGTGCCCGACCCGGGTGGGCTGCGGGCCGTGCTGGCCACCGCGCGGGTGCATTCGCCGATGTTCACGCTGCGCGGCGGGACCAATGAGGTGTTGCGCGGCGTGATCGCCCGCGGTCTGGGGGTGCGGTAGCGATGGACGAACTCGTGCAGCTGATCGACGACATCGGCCGCAGGTCCTATGACGCGAACTTCGGGAAGCGCAGACTGCCAGAGGTTTTCGATTCCTCGTTGTGGCAGACGCTGGAGGAGACGGGCCTGAGCAGGCTGACCACTCAGCAGGACGCCGGCGCGGGCGAGTCCGCCGTGGTCCTGGCAGGGCTGGCCCGCTTCGCCGCGGCGGTGCCGATCGCCGAGACCGATCTGCTGGCCGGGTGGCTGGCCGCGCGCGCCGGCGTCGAGGCCCCGGAGACGGGCCCGCTGACCGTGGCGATCGGCACCGGAGGCACCGCATCCGAGGTGCCCTGGCCAAACGATGCGACCGTGTTGGTGGCCGATCGGTCGGCCGATGCGATTTCCGTTGGATTGCTGGCGAATCCGCAGAGCACCGACGGCCACAATCTGGCCGGCGAACCACGCGGCACGATCCGCTACGACACGGCCGGTCTGACCCGGTTGGACGCGCAGGTCGGTGACGAACTGGTGCGCCGCGGCGCGTGGGCGCGCTGTGTGCAGATCGTCGGCGCCTTCGATTCGGCGCTGGAGCTGACCGTCGCGCATACCTCGGAACGGGTGCAGTTCGGCCGGGCCTTGAGCAAGTTCCAAGCGGTCCAGCACTCACTGGCCGCCATGGCCGGTGAGATTGAACGAGCCAGGGCGGCAACCGATCTGGCGACAGCTGCCGTCGTCGAGTACGGCTTCGCGGCGCCACAGGCGGACTACGCGGTGACCGGTGCCAAGGTGGCCGTCGGCCGTGCCGTCACACCGGTGACCACCATCGCGCATCAGTTGCACGGCGCCATCGGCGTCACCATCGAACACCAGTTGTGGTCGGCCACCATGCGCGCCCGCAGCTGGAGCGATGAGTTCGGCAGCACCACGTCCTACGCGCGACGGCTGGGCCGGCTGGCGTTGGCGGCGGACGATCCCTGGGACGTCCTGATCAGCTGTCCATGATTTCGGCAGTCCAGGTGCTCATGACCGCCGCGCACCCGACTCCCCCCGATCATGTGTCCAACACCTGGCTGACGCGGGCCTCCACATCCCCCAGGCCATCAAGGTCGATACCGAACCGGCCGGTGAGCTGCTCGAGCACGTCGACAGCGGAGTCGAGCCTGATCTTCTCGGTACCGCCGTTGCCGTGGATCGCGAGATTGCGGCCGCGTAGATTCCACCGCGCCGTGTCGGTGACCAATGCGACGGACAACCCGACCACGAAGATCGCACCCGGATACGTCGACGAGTACCAGCTGCCGATACTCAGATCGACCAGCGGCTGGGTGCGCAGGCTGAATTGGTAGAGCGGTAGCCATTCGCTGCGGAGTTGGGTCTGCAGCTGCAATCCCTCGGGATGCTCCACCAAGCGGTAGGGCTCGTGGCGGGTCTGCTGCACCGGACCGGCCTCCAGCCGAATCGGTGAGGACAGGGTCTGCCCGCCGAAGCCGACGTCGACCAGGAAGCGACCGTCCTGCCCCGGCACCGTGACCGCGAGCACGTTGTGGGTGATCCCGGTCGGCGGTGCGCCCGGTGGGCGCATCCACACCACGCGTCCGGCCAGGCGGTCGACGCCGTAGCCGAGGGCTTCCAGCACGTAGGCCAGTAGTCCGTTGTTCTCGTAGCAGTATCCGCCGCGGCGGCGACCGACCAGCTTGGCCGAGAGCGCGTCGGCGCTCAGGTCATGCACGGGGATGCCCATCAGCGGATCGAGGTTCTCGAATGGGATGGAGCGGTTGTGCGCGGCGACGATGTGGCGCAGTGCGTCGAGGGTCGGAGCGGGTGAACTTTCGATGCCGATTCGGGTGAAGTACTCAAGGGTGTCCATTCCCACCTCTCTATGGTGAAACATGACAGAGCGGGGTGGTCACATCGGGTGATCTGCACCGCAACTCTTTGACCACCCGATATCACCCGTGCAAAACTAGAACACGTTCTATTTCGTCGCCGGCTTCCCTGGAGGGTCCGCATGAGCTCGACCGATATCGAACCCACGGAGATCACGAAGTTCGATCCCAGTCTCACCGAGAAGGTGATGGGGTGGCTGCGGCCGCTGTTGAAGACCTACCACCGCACCGAGGTACGCGGACTGGAGAACTTCCCCGCCGGCGGCGCCCTGGTGGTGTGCAACCACTCGGGCGGCATGTTTCCCATGGATGTGCCCATATTCGCCGCCGACTTCTACGAGAAGTTCGGCTATGGCCGGCCCGTCTACACCTTGAGCCACGCCATGCTGATGGTCGGACCCACCGCCGACTTCTTCAAGAAGACCGGATTCATCCTCGCCAGTCGGGAGAACGCCGACGAGGCGCTGCGCTCCGGCGGCGTCGTCGTGGTGTTCCCCGGCGGAGACTACGACGTCTACCGTCCCAGCTCCGAGGCAAACAAAATCGACTTCGACGGCCGGCAGGGTTACGTGCGGGCCGCCATCAGCGCCGGCGTGCCGATCGTGCCGATGGTCGGGATCGGCGGGCAGGAAACCCAGCTCTACCTGTCCCGTGGCACCTGGTTGGCCAAGGCACTGGGACCGATCGCTCGTCTCGCCCGCACCAAGGTGGTTCCGCTGTCGTTCGGCGTGCCGTTCGGCCTGTCCGCGGTGGTACCGATGAACGTGCCCCTGCCCTCCAAGATCGTCATGGAGGTGCTGCCGCCGGTGCACATCGACACCGAGTTCGGGGAAACACCCGATATCGACGAGGTCGACGCGCACGTCCGCCACGTCATGCAGCGGGCCCTGGACGGGCTGGCCGCAGAACGCCGCTTCCCGGTGATCGGCTAGAGGAGTGGGCCTCCTCGATCCGCTGACCAACACCGTCGGCCTGCTCAGCACGATGGCGCGCGCGGGTGTCATCGCGCCGTTGCGTCCGGACAAATACCTGCGCATCGCCGCGGCGATGGCCCGGGAGAACATGAGCATCACCTCGGGTTTCGCGGGCGCCGCGCAGCGTTGCCCGGATCGAGTCGGCCTGATCGACGAGCTCGGTGCCCTCACCTGGCGTGAAATCGACCAGCGCGCAGATGCTTTGGCCACCGGGCTACAGGCCATCGGATCCCCCGAGGTGATCGGCATCATGGCCCGAAACCACCGGGGCTTCGTCGAGTCACTGATCGCCGCCACCCGGATCGGTGCGGATGTCCTGCTGCTGAACACCTCCTTCGCCGGTCCGGCGATGGCCGAGGTTCTCGGCCGGGAGACCGAGAACAGGCAAGCGGCCGTCATCTACGACGAGGAGTTCACCGCGACGGTCGACCGGGCGCTGACCGACTCGCCCGGCGTGACCCGGGTGATCGCCTGGACCGACAGCGCAGAGCCCGACATCACGGTGGAGAAGTTGATCCGCGACCACACCGGCAAGACACCGGTGCGGGCCAAAGAGAAGAGCAGGGTCATCCTGCTGACCTCGGGCACCACCGGAAGTCCGAAGGGCGCCAAGCATTCCGGCGGCGGACCCGAGGTGCTGAAGTCGATTCTGGACCGCACGCCGTGGCGCACCGAGGAGACGGTCGTGATCGTCGCACCGATGTTCCATGCCTGGGGTTTCTCGCAACTGGCGTTCGCGGCGTCGATGTCGTGCACCATCGTCACGCGGCGCAAGTTCGACCCCGAAGCCACGTTGGCCTTGGTCGACACCCACCGGGCCGCCGGATTGTGCGTGGTGCCGGTGATGTTCGACCGCATCGTCGAACTGCCCGACGAGATCCGTAACCGCTACAGCGGGCGCACCTTGCGCTTCGCCGCTGCCTCGGGTTCCCGGATGCGGCCCGATGTCGTCACCAAGTTCATGGACCAGTTCGGCGACGTCATCTACAACAACTACAACGCCACCGAGGCCGGCATGATCGCCACCGCGACCCCGGCCGACCTGCGCGCCGCCCCGGACACCGCGGGAAAACCAGCCGAGGGCACCGACATTCGCATCCTGGATCCGCAGTTGCAGGAGCTGCCGACGGGCGAGGTGGGCACCATCTACGTGCGCAACTCCACGCAGTTCGACGGGTATACCTCGGGCTCGACCAAGGACTTTCACGACGGATACATGAATTCCGGCGACATCGGGTATCTGGACGGGGCGGGTCGGCTGTTCGTGGTGGGCCGCGATGACGAGATGATCGTGTCCGGTGGGGAGAACGTGTATCCGATCGAGGTGGAGAAGACCTTGGTCGCCCATCCCGATGTCGTCGAAGCGGCGGTGATCGGGGTCGACGACGAGCAGTTCGGCCAGCGACTGGCTGCCTTCGTCGTGCTGTCCGGCGACCTCACACCCGACGACCTCAAACAACACGTACGCGAGAACCTGGCCAACTACAAGGTGCCGCGCGAGATCACCGTGCTCGATGAGTTGCCGCGCAACAGCACCGGCAAGATCGTGCGACGTGAACTCCAGGAGCGTGTCGGTGGGTAAGCGCCGCGCCGTACTCACCGCAGCGGCCGAAACGGTCAACGCCGCCAACGCTTTGAGACCCTTGACCCGTCGCGGGTACGCGACGATCGGGGTGTTCGCGTTCGGCTGGCCGACATCGGAGAACGTACCCCTGGTGGTCGGCGCCTCGGCACTGGGCGCGCTGTGGCATGCGGTGCGCGGGGACTACCGCTCGGCCGGTGGGCGAATCGCCTTGTTGCTCAAGGTGATTTCCTGGGCGGTGCTGGCCGTGGTGCACCGTCGCGGCCTGCAGTCCCGGCCCTTCTTCGAGAAGCCGCTCGACGAGGTACTCGGGCCCGCGTTCCCGTCGGTGCCGCCGCGGCCGGGTGGAGTGTTCGCCACCGGCCAGACACGGCGCCGTTTCGTCGAGAAGACCGTCAGTTACGGCCCGTACAAGTCCAACGTGGCCGACATCTGGGTCCGCCCGGATCTGCCTCGCGACAGCAAAGCTCCTGTGCTGCTTCAAGTTCCCGGCGGGGCCTGGATGATCGGGATGAATCGCCCGCAGGCGTACCCCCTGATGTCGCAGTTGGCCGACCACGGGTGGATCTGCGTGTCCATCGGTTACCGGATCAGTCCCAAGCATGCGTGGCCGGCGCATATCGTCGACGTGAAACGCGCGCTGGCCTGGGTGAAGGCCAACATCGCCGAGTACGGCGGCGACCCCGACTCGGTGTACATCACCGGCGGTTCGGCCGGCGGACACCTGTGCTCATTGGCCGCGCTGACACCGAACAATCCGGCGTTTCAGCCGGGGTTCGAGGACGCCGACACCTCGGTGGCCGGCGCGGTGCCCATCTACGGCCGCTACGAATGGGTGACCGAGAACTACCCGGATCGACGCGAGTTCGGCTCGGTGCTGGAACGGATGATCGTGAAGTTGCCGTTCACCGACAACCGGCAGCTCTACGTGGACGCCTCTCCCATCGCGCACGTCGGGCCGGACGCACCGCCGTTCTTCGTCCTGCACGGCGCCGACGACACGGTGATCCCGGTGCAGGAGGCGCGCGAGTTCGTCGAGGCACTTCGCGCGGTGTCGACATCACCGGTGATCTACTCGGAGATCCCGTACGCCCAGCACGCCTTCGACATCTTCGGCTCGGCGCGCGGGCACTACACCGCCTCTGCGGTGGAGCGCTTTCTGGACTGGGCACGAGCCACCAGGCAGTGACTGTGTGATTTTCCTTGCATGCAACCTTGCATGCAAGGAGCGTAGAGTGGGTCCCCATGAGCGACGGAGACTCCAGCGGGCAGCGCGCCTACCAGGCCACCAAGGACCAGATCCTGTCCGGCGCGGTACGGGGCGGACAGCTGCTCAGCGAGGTCGAGGTCGCCGCATCGCTCGGGGTGAGCCGGACGCCGGTGCACGAGGCTTTTCTGCGGCTGGCCGCCGAGGATCTGCTGGAACTGCTGCCGCGGCGCGGCGCGGTCGTGGTGCCGGTGCCGCCTCGCGAGGCCACCGACCTGCTGGAGATGCGGCTGGCGCTGGAGTCGGCGGCGGTGCGGCGGTTGTGCCGCACGCCCGATGCCGTCGACGCGTTGTTCACCGAACTCAACGAGCTCATCACGCTGCAGCGCGAGGGCGCCGCGGCCGGCGACGAGCACCGATTCGCCGCCGCCGACGACGCCTTCCACCACCGCATCGTCGAGGTCGCGGACAACGCGATCGGACAGCGTTTCTACGCCTCACTGCGGGACCGGCAGCGCCGGATGATGGCCGCGGCCGTGCGCTCCGACACCGCTCGGGCCGCGCGGCTGATCGACGAACATGCCCTGCTGGCCGACGCGATCGCACGGCGCGATCTCGCAGATTTCGAGGCACTACTGTTGGCGCACCTGCAGGCGACCTACGGGGTGGTGCTGTGAAGACCCGCAGCCTGGCGCCCTGGGCGGCCGTCGCGGTGGCCGTCTTCTGCATCGGTTGGGGCGGCAATCAGTTCACCCCCTTGCTGATCGCCTACACGCAACACTCCGGCTACACCCGCGTCGACGTCGACATCCTGCTCGGCGCCTACGTGCTGGGCCTGGTGCCCGGATTGTTGGTGGCCTCGGCGCTGTCCGACCGCCACGGTCGCAAGCCCGTCATGGCCGCCGGGCTGGTCAGTTCCGCACTGGGCAGCATCATCCTGGCGGTCGGCGACGACGCCGGGTTCGTCGCGTTGTTCGGCGGGCGGCTGCTCAGCGGGTTGGCCGTCGGCATCGCGATGGCGGTGGGATCGGCCTGGATCGCCGAATTATCCCGTCCGCCTTATGATTCCGCCGCAGCAGGGACGGGTGCGCGACGCGCCTCGATCTGGCTGTCCCTGGGCCTGGGCATCGGGCCGCTGTTCGCCGGGGTGCTCACCGCCTTCGCGCCGTTACCGCTCGTGCTGACCTACCTGCTGCAGGCGCTGCTGTGCGCCGCCGCACTCGTCACGCTGCGGTCGGCGGTCGAGACCCGCGACGTGACGCACGACAGTGGAGCGTCGCTGTTGCACCGACTGCGGGTGCCCGTTGCGGCGCATCGTCGGTTCCTGCGCGTCGTGGTGCCCATGGCGCCGTGGATCTTCGGGTCAGCCGCCATCGCCTACGCCATCGTGCCCGCATTGGTCAGCGATCGGCTGGGACACTGGGCGCTGCTGTACACCTCGGCGCTGACCACGCTGACACTGCTGTGCGGAGTTCTGGTGCAACCCATCGCCCGACGCCTCGACGACCACTCCAGTGCCCGGGCCATCGTGGTGTCCATGATCCTGATGGCCGCCGGAGTCTTCGCCGCCGTCGTCACCGCAATGACCCGGTCTCCGATCATCGCGGTGTTCGTCGCGATGCTGCTGGGCAGCGCCTATGGAATCGCCATCGTCTCAGGGCTTCTGGAGATCCAGCGGATCGCCGAACCCGACGAACTGGCCGGCATCTCCGGGGTGTACTACTCGGTGGCATACATCGGCTTCCTGCTCCCCGCGGTGCTGGCGATGCTGGCGCATTTCTTCAGCTATCCGGTCATGCTGACCGCGCTCGGGTTGCTGGCGGCAGCCTGCACGCTGGCCTGCGCGTCGGGCTGGTCCAAGCATCTGGAACCGGCGTCGGCCCATTGAGCACCGCGAATCCGAGGCGGCGTCAGCACAACCCGGTGTGCCGGCAGATGACCGATGGCACCTGAGGCTGCGGCAACGACGGCAGCTTCGGCGGCGGTGGGAGGCGGGGATGGAACCCGCCGCGGTTACCGCCGCCGTTGTCGGGGGCCGGAGCGGGCGCAGGCGCCGGAGCCGGCGCGGGCGCGGGCGCCGGATCACCCGGCGGTGGCGGGGGCGGCGGAGGCGGTCCCGGAGCCGGTCCGGGTGCAGGCAGCTTCGCGGGCATGATCCAGATCGCGATCGACTGCGGCGTCAACCCGTAACCGGCCGGGGCGGCCGTCAGCGTCAACTGGGTGGGCAACATGTCGGGCCGGATGTGGAAGAACACCCACCCGTCGGCGTCCGCGGTGACCGGGGAGACCAGGGGCGGCGACTTGAGCACGGTGGGCGTCGAGGTGGGTATCTGTTCCCCGCTGCTGACGTGCAGCTGGAAGCCACCGTTGGGGCCGGTGACGTCGATCGGTCCGCTGACGCCCGTGAGCGAAACCTCGATGCCCAGCTCGAGTTCGTTGCTGGTGTCCTGGCGCACCACCACCAGATTGTCGGACTTCGGCGTGATCGTGGCGCCCTTGGCCGTCAACGCCGTACCCAACTGCGCCATGCCGGGCATGATCGACACGGCCGCCGGGCCGGTGCTGGCACTCGACTTGACCGGCGAACTTTCGGCCATCGGCGCGTTGGCCGGACCATACGCGCAACCGCCCACCACGAGAGCCGCCGCGAGGACCGAGGTCACCGCGCCGAGGTGCGTCGGCCATTCCATGGGTCTCATTGTGGCGCATGCCCCTCGCCGACGCGGCAGGTGGCTCACACCATCGCGTTCTCGATGACGGTCAGCTCCTCCGAAATTCCCGCCGCACGACGGATCTCACGGAACTCGTGCACCATCGCGGCGGTGACCTCGTGGGGGTCCTTCACCGTCTCGGTATCGGAAAGGACCGAGATGTTGAGCTGGTCCACGTAGCTCCACACCGTGATGTTCAGCCCGCTGGCCGCGGTGAGCGGACCCACCGAATAGATCTCGGTGACCGTCGCCCCGCCCACCTTGCCCTGCTCCCGGGGCCCGGGCACGTTCGAGATGTTGAGGTTGAGCACCTTGTTCTGGCCGTCCTTGTCGGACAGCCTGCGAAACAGTGACTCCACCGCAGCCGGGGGCATGTACGACGCCCAGCGCGCCACCAGCTCGGGACCGATCAGGTGGTGCGCTTCCTTGGCGTGGCCGGCCGCCGCGCTCGCCTTCTTCACCCGCTCCAGGGTGTCGGGTTCGTCGACGGGCAGCGCCATCAGCACCCCGCTGAATCGATTACCCGAGATGCGGTCCGGTGAGAAGTCGAAGCTCATCGGCACCGAGGCCAGCAGCGGATGGTCGGCCTTGCCCTCGTAATTCAGCTGCAGCGAGCGCAACGCTCCCGACGAGATGGCCAGCACCATGTCGTTGATGGTGGCGCCCAACAGTTTTCCGGTCGATTTCACGTCGGCGAGCGCCAGGGTGGCGGTCGCGAAACGACGCTCCGGTGTGAGCACGTGGTTCATGAAGCTCGGCGGCGGGGTGAACGGGCGGGTGAGTTCCGGCCCCAGCTTGTGGGTGCTGCGCCGTACTCGGCCCACCCCGTCGGCGGTGTATTTCACCAGCCCCGGTAGCCGGCCGATCTGGCGGAGGTGATCGGTGAACGCCGACCGCACCAATTCCGAGCCGGACGGGGCCGGGTCGGTGGCGTAGGAGTCGCGGTCCCGCTGCGGCCCGTCCTGCAGATCCATCCCGCGGGCCAGCAGGTTGGCCGAGGCGACACCGTCGGCCAGCGCGTGGTGGATCTTGCCGACGACGGCGATGCGCGGGACCGGCTTGTCGGCAGTGCCTCCGGGGGCCAGTCCTTCGACGAAGTCCATCTCCCACAGCGGGCGGCTGCGGTCCAAGGGCGTGCCGGCGATCTGCCCGATGGCCTCGTCGAGCTCGCGACGCCCACCGGGGGCGGCCACCCGCCACGGCCGCACGTGGTACTCAAGGTCAACATCGCAGTTCTCCCGCCACATCGGGTGGTGGAACTTGAACGGGATGTCGACGAGCTGATAGCGGAACGGATCCAGTTTGTAGAGCCGGTTGTGCAGAACATTCCTGAAGTCGTCGACACCGAAGGTGCGCTCGCCGAGACCGTCGAGTGAGATCACCGCGATCTTCAAGGTGTGCATGTGCACATTCGGCGCTTCTGTGTAGAGCAGGAACGCGTCCCACCCGCTGAGCCTCTTCACCGGCGTTCCTCCCCGTGCGAGGAGTCTATATAACTGCCTTTGCCCGCCGCGCCGGGGAGTTTCGGTGAATTTGGTTGAGGAACAAGCCGATTGCGGTAGCCATCGGTCCGGTCCGGGCACCGTCGGTCATATCGAAGGCGTGCCCCGCACCCGGTAGCTCGATGTAGCCGACCGGCGCGTCGGACACGGCGTTGAGGCGCTCGACGAAGCTGCGCGCCTGCTCGACCGGGATGACCGAGTCTCCGGTGCCGTGAATCACCAGGAATGGCGGCGCATCCCGGTGAATCTGAGCGATCGGCGAAGCCTGGCGGAAAATCTCGGGATGGCGGTCGATCCTGCGCTTGACCACGACTCGTTCCAGGAAGTCGACGAAACGAACCCGCTCCTCGGTGGAACGGTCCTCCCAGTCGTAGCGGCCGTAGATGCCGATCACCGCGTCCACGGAGGTGTCCGAACCCTCCGGCAGATCGCCCTGCACCGCGGGATCGTTGGGGGTCAGGCCCGCCAGGGCCGCCAGATGCCCACCGGCCGAGCAACCGGCGACGGCGACGAAGTCGCGGTCACCGCCGAACTTGTCGACGTTGGCCCGCGCCCACGCGATCGCGGCCTTCACGTCGTGCAGGTGACTCGGCCACTTGTGATGCGGGGCCACCCGGTAATCGATGGACAGGCACACCCAGCCCTGCTCGGCCAGATGCGACATCAGCGCGTAGCCCTGGAGCATCCGGCTGCCGTGCACCCAGGCACCGCCCGGAACGAACAGCAATACCGGCGCGGGTTCGACCGGCAACTGCTTCGGCCGCCACACGTCCATCAGCTGCGTCGGGCTGTCGCCGTACCGCACCGACGTCCGGTAGACGTTGCGCCGGTACTCGCGGGTGTTCCACAGCGGCGGCATCTGCTCGGGTGCCGGCCACTCGATGGCGAGGTCGGCGGCTGGCACCACGCCGCGCAGGGCTTCTTGGGCGATCGCGTTGGTCTGATCGCGCTGCGCCCTCCGGGTCTGGCCGCCGCCCGGCGCCATCCACGCTTTTGCCGAGGACGCGAAGAAGTCCGGCATGTGCCGAAACCCCCACACCCCCATCGCTGCCAGCGCACCGAACGGTTCCAGGTGTTTGCCGACGACCGGCAAGGACGCCGAGGCCACCGTCATGGCGAGCACGCGATCGGCGGGGCTTGCGGTACACATCCAGCGGGCGCGGCTCCACATGGTGGGACTGTGCCGCGCGTCCGAGGGCCCAGAAGGCTCTGTCATGGCGCGAGCGTACCCCCGGGCGACCATGTTCAATCGACAACTTGTCGGACTTGTCTACTCCGATGCCAATTTGTGAGCTGCGTCACTTTTGTGGTCTGCGACAGGCCGGGTAACTTCGCTGATCATGAGCAAGTCGGCCCTGGCCATCACTGAAGAACACCGGGATCTCGCCGCCGCGGCCGCCGGGCAGTTGCACAGGTCGCACAGCCTCGCGGCCGCCCGCGCCACGCTGGACGCTCCGGGCACCCGCCCCTCTGACATCTGGTCGGCCGGCGCCGATCTCGGCTGGAACGGGCTGGCGCTGTCCGAGGAGTTCGGCGGATCGGGTTTCGGACTCGCGGAGCTCGCCGTCGTGGTCGAAGTGGCGGGCCGTGAACTCATGCCCGGGCCGTTTCTGCCTACCGTCGCCACTGCCGTCACCATCGACCGCTGCGCCCCGGATTCCGTTCGAGCGCAATTACTTCCCGGGCTCGCCGACGGCAGCCTGGTGGCCGCCCTCGGACTCAACATCAAGGTCACCATGGACGATGACCACACCTCGACCGCCCAATGGCCCGCCGTGCTCGGCGCCTCCGATGCCGACATCCTGGTTCTGGCCGCCGGGGAAGACCTCGTCATCGTCGCCGCCGACGCGCCCGGCGTCACCGTCACGCCGCTCGAACCGCTGGACACCACCCGCACCATCGGCGCCGTCTCGATGCGGGGTGCGGAGATCCCCGCCGATCGCGTGCTGCGCGGCGCGGCGCGGCGGGCCCGCACCGTGTTCCGCATCTTGGCCTCGGCCGAAGCGGTCGGCGTCAGCTGGGCGGCACTGGACATGGCCGTCGAATATGCCAAGGTCCGTGAGCAATTCGGCCGGACCATCGGCACCTTCCAGGCCGTCAAGCACCACGCCGCGAACATGCTCGTCGAGGCGGAGCAGACCACCTCGGCGACCTGGGCGGCCGCGCGCACCGACGACCTCGACGCGGCGTCATTTCCCGCGGCGATCGCCGCCTCACACGCGATCCGCGCTCAGGTGTTCAACGCCCAGAACAACATTCAGCTGCACGGCGGCATCGGTTTCACCTGGGAGCACGACGCGCACCTGTACCTGCGGCGGGCCCGGACCATGGCCACCCTGCTCGGTGACGGCACCGATCCGCTCCTCGACATCGTCGACGCCCAACGCAGTGGCGCCGCCCGTGCCGCGTCGTTCGCCGTGCCGGCCGAGGCCGAGCAGTACCGTGCGGCCGCCGCCGAAGCGGCCGCCACCGTACGCGGGCTACCCACCGAGAAACAGCGCGACTTCCTCGTCGACTCCGGATACATGGTGGCGCACTGGCCCACCCCGTGGGGCCGCTCGGCCGACGTGCTCGAGCAGCTCGTCATCGAGGAGGAGTTCCGGGACATCGACATCCCGGACATGGGCATCACCGGCTGGGTGACCCTGACCATCGCCCAGGCCGGCACCGACGATCAGCGCGAACGCTGGGTCGAACCGGTGCTGCGCGGTGAGGTGATGTGGTGCCAGCTGTTCTCCGAACCCGGCGCGGGCTCCGACGCCGCTGCGGTGCGTACGTCGGCCATGAAGGTGGACGGCGGCTGGCGGATCACCGGTCAGAAGGTGTGGACGAGCCTGGCCCAGCACTGCCAGTGGGGCCTGGCGACGGTGCGCACCGATTTCGACGCGCCGAAGCACGCGGGCGTCACCATGATGGCCGTCGACATGAAAGCCCCTGGTGTGACGGTGAACCCACTGCGGGGACTCACGGGCGACGCCCATTTCAACGAGGTGTTCTTCGACGACGTGTTCGTCCCCGACACCGATGTGGTGGGCGATGTGAACAAGGGCTGGCTGGTGGCGCGGGCGACGCTGGGCAACGAACGCATCTCGATCGGCGGTGGCTCGTCCGCGCCGACCGGTTTCAGCCCGGACGAGGTGGTCGAATTGCTCGACGCCGCACCGCCGTTCACCGCGGCACAACACGTTCGTGAGGCCGGTGCGGTGATCGCCGAGGCACACACCCTGCCGCTGCTGAACCTGCGCCGGGTGAGCCGCGCAATCGTCGGCGCCGGGCCCGGACCGGAAGGCAACGTCACCAAACTCCTGCTGGCCGAACACACTCAGCGGCTGACCGAGCTGGGCATGGCGCTGGCCGGCCCCGCCGCGGTCGTCGGGACCAAGTCGACACTGGCGAGGGCCTATCTGGGCAACCGGGCCATGACGATCGCCGGTGGCACATCGGAGATCACTCGCAACACCATCGCCGAACGCATCCTCGGCCTGCCGCGCGACCCGCTGTTGAAGTAGCTTTCCGCCCGCGAGCGTCCGCAAATGTACGCATTATGCGGCGTGTCGACGTGCAAACACGGCCGCTCGCCGGGAGGAGGGAGTCAGCGGACGGCGGCGCGGCCCCGGATGCGGCCGAGAACCACCAGCGCCAGTAGGGTCACCAGCAACAGGATCGTCGTCGATGCCGCCGCCTGCAAGGCCTGACCGCGATCGGTGAGCCCGAAGATGTTCACCGGCAGCGTCTTCCACGTCGCCGGATACACCATCACCGTGGCACCGAGTTCGCCCATGGACAGCGCCACCGCCAGCCCGGCCGCCGCGCCCAGTGCCGGCAGCAGCAGCGGCAGCGTCACCTGTAGCAGCACCCGGACCGGCCCCGCGCCGAGAGATTCCGCGGCCTGCCGGTAACGGGGGTCCAGCCGGTCCAGCGCCGCGGCCACCGAACTGAACGCGAAAGCCAGCACCAGCACGGCGTGGGCCAGGATGACGATCCAGCGTGTTCCGCCCAGCATCAGTGGCCGCGAATTGAAGGTGATGAGCAGCCCCAGGCCGATGGCCACCGACGGCACCGCGATGGGCAGGTGGAACACCGCATCGGTGAAGCGCCGCAACCACATCGGAGCGTCCTGGGCAGCCAGCGCGGCCCAGGTGCCCAGCACCAGCGCCACCGCGCCGGCCAGGAACGCGGTCTGCAGGCTCACCGAGAGGCTGGCCAGATTCTCACCGGTCAGGGCCGTGCCGAACCGGTCGAACCCCAGACCTGAGGGCAGCGCCCCCGTCCAGGACCCGGCCAGCCCGGCCAGTAGCACCGTCGCCAGCGGGGCGACGAAGACGACCAGGACCACCAGGCCGAAGACGGTCAGCGCCACTGCCCTACCTCGCGGGTTCCACAGCAACATCGGCACCGCCCCTTCCAGAAGTCAGGCGGGCGAAGATCATTCGGTAGACGATGTAGAGGCCCAGCGACAGCACTACCTGAACGGTGGCGATCGCCGCGGCGCCCGGCAGATCGAACGTGACGATACCCCGGGTGTAGATGAGCACCGGAAGCGTGATGACACCCTTGGCCCCGGTGAACAACACGATGCCGAACTCGTTGAGCGTCAACAGCAATACCAGGCTGCCGCCGGCCATCAGCGCCGGCCACGCTTCGGGCAGCACAACCGAACGAAGTACCCGCAGCGGGGAGGCGCCCAGGCTCGCGGCCACGTCGAGTTGAGCCCGCGGCAGTAGCGCGAACGCCGCGAGCAGCGGCCGCACCACGAACGGGGTGAAGAAGGTGATCTCCGCGGCGATCACCCCGGCCGGGGTGTACAGGAAGTTCACCTCCGTACCGAGTGCGACGTTCAGCACCCCCGCACTGCCGTACAGGAACGTGAACGCCAGGGTGATCAGGAAGGACGGCAACGCCAGGATGGTGTCGATGAGCCGACCCACCAAGCCGGACCCGGGGAACGGCACGAACGCCAGGACGACTGCCAGGAAGGTGCCCAGCACCAGAGCACCCAGCGTCGAGGTGACGGCGATGGCGACGGTGCGCCACAACGCATCCCGAAACTGTCCGGAGCCCAGCACCTCCGCCCATTTTTCTGGCGTGGCCGCTTCGCCGAAGACCCGCAGCAGGGGATACACCGCGGCCAGCAGGACCACGAGCAACGGGGGCAGCACCCACCAGTGCGCACGGCCGCGCTTCGCAGCCACCGCGACCGGAGCCTCGACCGGCTCCAGCAATGAGGTCACGAGCCGGCCCGGACGAGCACCCCGGCCGGTTCCGGAATCCGCACGCCGACCTCGGTACCGACCTCGAACCGGACATGCCCGGGCACGTCGATCTCGATGAGCTGGTCGGGCATGCTGGTGATGGCCAGCACCAACCGGGTGGTGGCTCCTCGCCACACCGCGGCGTTCACCCTGGCGCGCAACGCGTCCCGGTCGCCCAGCGAGACGACCCGCAGGGCGTGCGGCCGGATACACAGCAGGGCGTTCATGCCCGGCGCCCAGTCGATCTTGCCGACCGCCGGTTGCGGTGCCTCGGCGCTGACCGTCTTGTGCGACACCGTCACCAGCGCCGAGGTTCCGATGACTCG
>JAHFVC010000174.1:0-971 GCA_023264765.1 Mycobacterium sp.
CAACGCCACGTTCGGGGATCTGCTTGGCGCCCTGGAGAAGTCGTCGGGACGCGACCTGTCGCAGTGGGGCAGGCAGTGGCTCAAGACCACCGGGCTGAACACGCTGCGGGCTGACTTCGACGTCGACGCCGACGGGAAGTTCACCCGCTTCGCCATCACCCAGTCCGGCGCGGCGCCGGGCGCGGGCGAGACCAGGGTGCACCGGCTGGCCGTCGGCATCTACGACGATGACGCCACCACCGGCAAGCTCGTGCGGGTCAACCGGGTCGAACTCGACGTCGAAGGCGACGCCACCGAGGTACCCGAACTGGTGGGCGTCCCGCGCGGCAAGTTCATCCTGGTCAACGACGAGGACCTGACCTACTGCGCCGTGCGCCTGGATCCCGAGTCGCTGCAGACGGCGTTGAGCCGGATCGCCGATTTCGCCGATCCGCTCCCCCGCACGCTGGCTTGGTCGGCGGCCTGGGAGATGACCCGCGAGGCCGAGCTGAAGGCCCGCGATTTCGTCGCGCTGGTCATCAGCGGCATCCACGCGGAGTCCGAAGTGGGTGTGGCACAACGCATTCTGCTGCAGGCACAGACCGCCCTGAACGCCTACGCCGACCCGGTGTGGGCCAAGGAGAACGGTTGGCCCGCATTCGGCGACGCACTGCTCGACCTGGCCCGCGAATCAGCGCCGGGATCAGACCACCAGCTGGCGTTCGTCAACGCCCTGTGCACGTCGGTGCTGTCGCCGAATCACGTGGCGGTTCTGTCCACCCTGCTGGACAACGAGCCGGCCGCGGTGAACCTCGGCGGGCTGGTCATCGACACCGATCTGCGGTGGCGCATCGTGACCGCGCTGGCGGCCGCGGGAGCGATCGACGCGGACGGGACCGCGTCACCGTTCATCGACGCCGAGGCGGCCAACGACCCGACGGCGGCAGGCAGGCGCAACGCCGCCGCCGCGGCGGCGGCGCGCCCGCAGAGAG
>JAHFVC010000174.1:981-8416 GCA_023264765.1 Mycobacterium sp.
AGGTCATCGAGGACGACACCCTGCCCAACATCACCACCCGCGCCATCGTCGGCGGTATCGTCGCGCCCGGTCAGACCGCCCTGCTGACCCCGTTCCGCGATCTCTATTTCGCCGCCATCAACGGGGTGTGGGAGCGGCGCTCCAGCGAGGTCGCCCAGACCGTGGTGATCGGTCTGTACCCGTCCTGGGATGTCAGCCAGGGCGGCGTGGAGGCGGCCGACGCGTTCCTGGCCGACCCGGACCTGCCGCCCGCGCTGCGCCGGCTGGTACTGGAAGGCAAGGCCGGCGTCGAGCGGGCATTGAAGGCCCGCACCTTCGACATCGCCTGACCCACCCCTCGGCGAGCGGCCGTGTCTGTACGTCGACACGCCGTGGATCGTGTGCAAACGCGGCCGCTCACCGGAGGGTTCTACGCTCTGGCCATGGCGGCCACCAACAGTCGGAGAGCCCGCGCCGCGCGCAGGCGCACCCGTCGCGTCAAGGCGGTGGTCAACGACCTCACCGAGGACCAATGGGCCGAGCTGAAGGCCGCCTGGGATGGCTGCGCGTATTGCGGCGCGAAGGGCAAGCCGTTGCAGCGGGACTGCGTCATGGCCATTTCCCGGGGCGGCCGCTACACCGTCGAGAACGTGGTGCCCGCCTGCGCGGCGTGCAATGCCAGCAAGTGCAACGACGAGGTGACCAGCTGGATGCGCCGTAAGCGGCTGGACGAGCGCACATTCCTGGAGCGCTACGTCGCGATCAGGAACGCCGCGCTGGGGTCAGAAGACGCCGCGAGCGGCCCCGTTTGTACGTAGACGACGGTGTGTCGCCGTACAAACACGGCCGCTCGCGGAAAGTAAGCTACGCCGGCGAAACCGCAGCCGACGCCACGCGCACGGCGCTCACCAGCGCGTCGATCAGGTTGCCCTGTTTGAGCGAACCGAGGGCGGCCGAGACGCCGAGCGGCGCCGCGGTCTCGGCGCCGCGACCCTTCAGGTCGGCGCCGAACACGACCTCGATGGCGCGCTGATCCGGCGACACCGCGATCAGGAACGCATTGTCCGGGGTGGGCACCTTGCCGAGGATCTCCCGCGCGGTGGCGGCGGTGTCCTCACCGAGCGGACCGATGTACACCGCGAAGCGGGCCTTGGCCGCCCGCGACCCGTACTTCAACGCGTCATCGAGGATGACGAGGTCCTTGGTGGGGAACGGGTAGTGCACCGACAGTTCGCCCGGCTCGGTGACACCCGAGATCCGGCCGCTGTAGGTCAGCGCGTAGCCGTAGGGCAGTTCGACTGCTTCCTTGGAGGTGGTCGCCACCTCACTACCACTTGCCACTTGCGGAACCTCCCACGTTCAGATGCGTTCCATGGCCACCGTGGCCGTGGTCGGCGGGCTCGTCCGACGCCCACAGGATGGGGTCGTGCGTCCACTTCTCGGACAAGTTGTAGGTCGCCGGATGCGGGCCTTTGCGGCCGAGGGTCCAGACAGCCAGTAGCAGGAACACCACCAGCGGGACCCCACCGAGCAGGGAATGGGTCAGTGCAATGCTCACGACGCAAACCGTAGCGCAGCGTCTTTCACGCCGCGCCTTCACCCAGATATCTGACCCACGCCGGGTCGAGCTCCTTGACCGAGGACAGCAGTCGCCAGTGCTGCCCCTTGGGCGGCATCGGCACGGCACGCAGCGCCCAGCCCAGCTCGCTCAGCAAATGATCGGCCTTGCGGTGGTTGCACGACGAGCAGGCCGCCACGCAGTTCTCCCAGGAATGCTCGCCGCCGCGACTGCGCGGAAGGACGTGGTCGACGGTGTCGGCCTTCTGCCCGCAGTACGCGCAGCGGAACCGGTCCCGGTGCATCAGCGCGGCCCGCGTCATGGGGATACGGGCCCGATACGGCACTCGTACGAAGGTGCGCAGCCGGATCACCGAGGGCACCATGATGGTGCGCGTCGCGGAGTGGATGACGGGGCCGGACGGGTCGTCGTGGACGACGTCGGCCTTGCCGCACATGAGCATGATGACGGCGCGGCGCATCGGCAGGGCCGTCAGTGGTTCGTAGGTGGAGTTCAGCAAGAGCACCCTGCGCCGGCCCCAGACCGTGGCGGGATGCACGGGCGGCGGCACGTCACCCAGCTGATGTGAGGCCATCTGGGGTGAGGCGAACTGCGGTGAATGGGCAGCGCCAGGAGCGACCGCGGCCGTGGGGTACCGGTAGCCCTGTCGTCGAGCAGGGCTTTTCTTGCGCTGCGACATTCGTCCTCCGGTGCACAGTCCACCATGGATCGGCGACGTCCGCACGGTAATTTGGCGGGTGTTCGCTGGTCAGTCCGATGAACAACGGGTGACGGCTTGTTTAGCCCGGCTAGGCGTAGGCCGCTGCGCTGCCGGTTGCAGGCGGTGCTGGACAATGGGAGCCGTGACCCAACCGGAGCGCTCGTTCTATGACGAAGTCGGCGGCCACGACACGTTCGCCGCGATCGTGTCGCGGTTCTACGAACTGGTGCGGGACGACGAAATCCTGCTGCCGCTCTACCCCGTGGACGATCTGCCGGGTGCCGAGGAGCGGCTGCGGATGTTCCTGGAGCAGTACTGGGGCGGCCCGCGCACCTACTCCGACCAGCGTGGGCATCCGCGGCTGAGGATGCGCCACGCACCCTTCCGGATCGGGTTCCTGGAACGCGACGCGTGGCTGCGCTGCATGCACACCGCCGTCGCGTCCATCGACTCGCAGACGCTGGACGACGCGCACCGGCAGCTGCTGCTGAACTACCTCAACATGGCCGCCGAGTCGATGGTGAATTCGGCCTTCTGATGGCGCCGACCCCGGAATCCCGCACACACTGGTGGGCCGACGCCGTTTTCTATCAGCTCTACCCGCGCTCCTTCCGCGACAGCAACGGCGACGGGGTCGGCGACCTGGACGGCATCACCGACCATCTCGACTATCTGTCCGCGCTCGGCGTTGACGCCCTGTGGCTCAATCCGGTCATGGTGTCCCCGATGGCCGACCATGGCTACGACGTCGCCGACCCCCGCGACATCGACCCGTTGTTCGGCGATCTGACCGCACTGGACCGGTTGCTCGCCGCGGCGCACGCGCGCGGCATCCGGGTGACCATGGACCTGGTGCCCAATCACGTCAGCTCTGCGCATCCCTGGTTCCTCGAGGCGCTCGCCGACCCCACCCGCCGGGACCGGTTCATCTTCCGCGACGGGATCGGTGACGCTCCGCCGAACAACTGGGTGTCGGTGTTCGGCGGGCCGGCCTGGACCCGGGTGCCCGATGGGCAGTGGTACCTGCATCTGTTCGACAGCGCCCAGCCCGACCTGAACTGGGAACACCCCGAGGTGTTCGAGGACGTGGAGAAGACGCTGCGGTTCTGGCTGGACCGCGGCGTCGACGGGTTCCGCATCGACGTCGCGCACGGCATGGCGAAACCGCCCGGGCTGCCGGACATGTCGCTGGCCGACAACGAACTGTTGCGCAACAAAGAGGGCGATCCGCGGTTCGACAACGAGAGCGTGCACGACATCCACCGCTTCATCCGTCGCGTGCTCGACGACTATCCCGAATCGGTGGCCGTCGGTGAGGTGTGGGTGCACGGCAACGAACGGTTCGCCAAGTATCTGCGGCCCGACGAGTTGCACCTGGGCTTCAATTTCCGGTTGGTGCAAGCCGATTTCGACGCCGCGGAGGTGCGCGCGGCGATCGACAACTCCCTGGCCGCCGCCGAACTCGCGGACGCGGTGCCGACCTGGACGCTGTCCAATCACGACGTGGAGCGTGAAGTCACCCGCTACGGCGGCGGCGCGCAGGGTCTGGCTCGCGCGCGGGCGATGGCTCTGGTGATGCTGGCGTTGCCGGGCGTGGCATTCGTCTACAACGGTGAGGAACTCGGACTGCCGCAGGTGGAGTTGCCCGACGAAGTGCTCCAAGACCCGGTGTGGGAGCGCTCCGGTCGCACCGAACGCGGCCGGGACGGCTGCCGGGTGCCGCTGCCCTGGTCCGGCGCAGCGCCGCCGTACGGCTTCTCGGCCGACCCCGATACCTGGCTGCCGATGCCGGCCGACTGGGCTGGGCTGACGGTCGCCCACCAGCAGGCCGACCCGTCGTCGACGCTGAACTTCTTCCGGCGCGCCATCGAACTACGTTCGGGACGAAGCGAATTCGACGGTGAACTGGCCTGGTTGTCGGACGCGGCGTTTCGGCGGGCCGGCGGACTGGTGTGCGCGCTGAACACCGGCGATTCGGCGGTGCCGCTCCCGGCCGGTGAGGTATTGCTGACGAGTGCACCTCTGGTGGACGGCAAGTTGGCACCCGATTCGGCCGCCTGGGTGGTCTAGCGCAACACCAGCGCCGGATCCCCGATCCGCCGGTACACCGTGCCGAACCGGGCGTCGACGCGCAACCACGCCGGGTGCACCCGGACCCGCACGATCTCCTCGGCACTGACCTCGCTGCCGGTCGGGGGCAGGAAACCCATTGCGGTCAAAGCGAACACGCAGCGCATGGGGATACCGACCGTCGTGTCACCGGCGCTCACCGCGAGCACGTCCTGATCGAGCAGCGACGCCGGCGGCCCGTGCGCGCTGCTGTGCTCCTTGGCCAGCGCGGCGCCCCGATCGGCCAGATCCAGCACCGCCCGGGCGGGAACGTCGTCGAGGTGCACGAAACCGGCGTCCGGTGGCAGCGCACCACGCCACGCCGAATCCATCGCGAAGCCGGGTTCGACGAATCCCGCATCGCCCATCGCGGGCAGGTTGCCCACCAGGCTGTCGGCACCGACGCACAGGTCGGCCGGACGGACCCGGCCGGCGACCACCCGGCTGGCCAGCACGTCGAAACCCGTTGTCACCCAGGCGACGATGTTGCCGTCGGCCCGCTCGCGCAGGCGGATGACGGCGGCATCGTCGAGCCGCAGCGTGCGTTCGGCGAAGGTACGCAGGTCGTCGCGGCCGGCCGCACCGTCAAGCCAGATGCCGCGCTCGGCCATGATCACCGGACGTAGCGCTGGAGGTACTCCCGATGGTGCGGCGCCAGGCGCACCAACCTCTGCTCTTCGATGTTGAACGCGGCCAACTGGGTTTCCCCGATGACGGCCGGCTTCGAGTCGGAGTCGGCGTGCACCGAGCGCACCTCGTACCCCAGGTTGAAATCCACCGCCCGCAGCCGGCTGACCCAGATGGTCACCTGCAGCGGCGAATCCGTAAGGCGGACCTGCCCTTTGTACTTCACGTTGACCTCGGCTATCAACAGCCCGGTGGTGTCGATGTCGCCAGCGAACGGTTCGTGCAGGAACGGGACGCGGGCCTCCTCCAGGATGGTGACCATGGTCGCGTGATTGACGTGCTGGTACATGTCGATATCCGACCAGCGCACCGGCACCGGCGTGACGAACCCGTTAGCCACTTGTTCCCGTTCCACTTGTCCGTGTCATGCTGCGGATCTGACGGGCGGCCACCGACAGGGTGGCCAGGTCCCGCTCACCTTCGGCGTAGATCTCGTCGAGGGTGCGGCGCGCGCGGGCCACCCGGGAGGTGTTGGTGATCTCCCATTCCTCGATCTTCTGCTCACCGTTCTCGTCGGGTTCGCCGACGGCCATCACGTCGAAGCACAGGGCCCGCAGGGATCCGTAGATGTCGTCGCGAATCGCCAACCGCGCCAACGAATGCCAGCGATCGTCGCGCGCCAGCTGCGAGATGGCGGTCAGCAGTCCGTCGGCACCCAGATGGTCCATCAACGCGAAGTAGGTGTCGGCCACCTCGGCGGCGTCGCGTTCGAGGATGTCGCTGATGTCGATGACGTCGAGCAGGCTGTACTGGTAGAGGCCGGTGGCCACCATATACGCCAGTTCCTGCGGCACGCCGTGGGCCATGAATTCGCCGGCGTCCTTCTCCACGATCGCCTTGTCGTCGCCGCGCAGCCACTCCGACATCCGCGGGGTGAGTGCGGCCACCTTCTCGGCGAACCGGTTGATCTCCGCCCCGACCGCCAGCGGTTGCGGGCGGTAGTTGAGCAGCCAGCGCCCGGCCCGGTCGATCAGCCTGCGCAGGTCCAGGGTCATCCGGTCGGTCACGGCGACGGGCGCTCCGGCCGCGCCCGCCGCGCGGATGGCGTGCCACACTTCGCCGACCTTGAAGATCGCGTCGGTGGCGACGTAGCTGCGCACCGCATCGACTGAACTGACGCCGACGTCCTCACTGATCCGGTAGGCGTAGGTGATGCCGCTGGTGTCGACGAGGTCGTTGACCAGCATGGTGGTCACGATCTCCCGGCGCAGTTGATGGCTGCGGATGTCGCCGCCGAACCTGTCGCGTAGCTCGGTGGGAAAATAGGACGGCAGCCGCGCGGCGAACACTTCCTGGTCGGGCACGTCGCTGGCCAGCAACTGATCTTTGAGCGCGAGCTTCACGTGCGCCATCAGCGTCGCCAATTCCGGTGAGGTCAAACCCAATCCGAGATCGGCGCGACGGTGGATCTCCTTCTCCGACGGCAGCGCTTCGAGTTCCCGGTTGAGATCGTGCTGTTCGGTCAGCTCCCTGATCTGGCGGGCGTGCACCGACAACAGGCTGGGCGCGTTGGCCCGGCTGGTGCCCATCAGGTCGTTCTGGTCCTTGTTGTCGGCCAGCACCAGCTCGCCCACCTCGTCGGTCATCGACATCAGCAGCGCAGTGCGCTCCCCGGCGCTGACCTTGCCGGTGGTGACCAGCGAGTCGACCAGGATCTTGATGTTGACCTCGTGGTCGGAGCAGTCCACGCCGGCGGAGTTGTCCAGCGCGTCGGTGTTGATCCGGCCGCCGGCCAGGTCGAACTCGATCCGGCCGCGCTGCGTCACGCCCAGGTTGCCGCCCTCGCCGACCACCTTGACCCGCAACTGGTTTCCGTTCACCCGCACGGCGTCGTTGGCCCGGTCGCCGACCTCGGCGTCGGATTCGGTCTCGGCCTTGATATAGGTGCCGATACCGCCGTTCCAGAACAGGTCGACCGGCGCCAGCAGCACCGCCTTCATGAGCGCCGGCGGGGTCATCTCGGTGACGTCGTCGGCCAGGCCCAGAGCGGTCCGCACCTGCGGGCTGATCGGGATGGACTTCTGTTCGCGGCTGTACACACCGCCGCCCTCGCTGATCAACGAACGGTCGTAGTCGTCCCAACTGGACCGCGGCAGCGCGAACATCCGGTCCCGCTCCACCCAGGAGGCCGCCGGGTCGGGGTCGGGGTCCAGGAAGATGTGCCGGTGGTCGAAGGCCGCCAGCAACCGAATGTGCTTGGACAGCAACATGCCGTTGCCGAACACGTCACCACTCATGTCGCCGACGCCGGCCACGGTGAAGTCCTGGGTCTGGGTGTCCACACCCATTTCCCGGAAGTGTCGCTTGACCGATTCCCAGGCGCCCTTGGCGGTGATGCCCATCGCCTTGTGGTCATAGCCCACCGAACCGCCGGAGGCGAA
>JAHFVC010000174.1:8426-13221 GCA_023264765.1 Mycobacterium sp.
AGAAGCCGTAGGACTGCGCGACGTCGTTGGCGATATCGGAGAAGGTCGCGGTGCCCTTGTCCGCGGCGACCACCAGATAGGCGTCGTCACCGTCGCGGCGCACCACATCCGTTGGGGTGACGACGTTTCCGCTCGTCTTGTCGACGTTGTCGGTGAGGTCGAGCAGACCGGAGATGAACAGCCGGTAGCAGGCCACCCCCTCGGCGCGCTGCGCGTCCCGGTCGGCGGCACCGTCACCGGTGGGCAGCGGCGGGTGCTTCACGACGAATCCGCCCTTGGCGCCGACCGGAACGATGACGGCGTTCTTCACCGCCTGCGCCTTGACCAGACCGAGGATCTCGGTGCGGAAGTCCTCCCGGCGATCCGACCACCGCAGCCCGCCGCGGGCGACGAAGCCGAACCGCAGGTGCACGCCCTCCACCCGCGGCGAGTAGACGAAGATCTCGAATTTCGGCCGGGGCAAGGGAAGTTCGGTGATCAGGCCGGGATTGAGCTTGAAGGACACGACATCCTGGGCGCGCGCCGAGTCCGGGCTGGTGACGAAGTAGTTGGTGCGCAGGGTGGCCTGCACCAGGCTGGCGAAGGCACGCAGTACCCGGTCGGTGTCCAGGCTGACCAGAGCGTCGATATCGGCGGCGACCGCGGCCGCCGCGGCCTGGGCGTCGCGCGCGGTTTGGGCTCCGGCCGGATCCACGGCTGCCGGATCGAAAAGAGCCTCGAACAGTTCGACCAGCGATCGTGCGGTACCCGCGTTGTCGTTGAGCACCGTCTCGATGTGGGACTGGCTGTACGGGAAGCCGGCCTGGCGCAGGTATTTCGCGTAGCCCCGCAGGATGGTGACCTGCTGCCAGGTCAGCCCGGCGCGGAGCACCAGTTCGTTGAAGCGGTCGATCTCGGCGCGGCCGTTCCAGATCGCGGTGACCGCGGCGGCGAACAGCGTCGCCGTGGTCTCGGGATCTTCGTCGGCCGGGATCGACTGGTGTGGAGACACTTTGAACTGGTAGATCCACACCGGAAGGCCGTCGGCACGGGTCACGGTGAAGGGCCGTTCCTCCAGTACCACCACACCCATGCACTGCAGCATCGGCAGCAGCTCCGACAGCGAGGCCGAACGTCCGCCCAGGTACCAGGTCAGCTTGGCGACCCGGTCGTCCGCGGTGCCCTCGGCGAATACCAGCTTGACCGAATTATCCTGCAGCTGTTCGATGATCGCGATGTCGCCAATGGCCTCGGCGGGCGTGAACGCCTGCTTGTAGACCTCGGGGAAGGCCGACGAATAGTGCTCGGCCAGCGCCTGGCCGATCGCCCCGGACTTGACCGATCCGATCAGCCGGTCGGCCCAGGTCCGGGCGGCCTCGGTGAGCAGCTGCTGGATCCGGCTCTCGTTCGCCGAGCCGGTGTCGATGTCCGCGCGGCGCACACCCTCGGGCATCTTGATGGTGAAATGAACGACAGCCCAAGGTGATTCGCTGACGCGTGCGGCGTATTCGATGCTGACACCGCCGAGTTCGCGCACCAGGATGTCCTGGATGGCAAGACGGACGGCGGTGGTGTACCGGTCGCGGGGCAGGTACACCAGAGCCGACACGAAATGCCCGAGTTGGTCGGCACGCAGGAACAGCAGGGCGCGGCGCAGCGAGCCGAGGTCGACCACGGCCCGGGCGGTGTCCAGCAGTTGTGTGCTGGACAGCGCGAAAAGCTCGGAGCGCGGGATGGTCTGGATGATGTCCAGCATCAGCTGGCTGGGATGGCTGGGATCGCCCTGGCTCCTGGCCAGCACCTCGTCGACGCGGCGCGCGATGAGCGGGATCTCGAGCACGTTGGCATTCATCGCCGCGACCGTGA
Source organism: Mycobacterium sp. (assembly GCA_023264765.1). GTDB lineage: Bacteria > Actinomycetota > Actinomycetes > Mycobacteriales > Mycobacteriaceae > Mycobacterium. The sequence goes on from JAHFVC010000174.1 coordinate 10,272, forward strand.
ACAAGCCGACGAAGCGGTGCTCGACGGCCTGCGGGCCGCCCGGGTTCTCCCGGACGACGACCATGTACGGGTAGGCGCCGTAGCGCAGGAAGCTGGGCATGGTCGCCTGCGCCAGCACCACGAGGTCACCGGGAGCGGTCAGCTCGGGAAAGACGTCGTTGCGGGTCCGCAGCACACCCAGCCGGCTGGCCGGGTCGACGGTGGCCGCGCCGCCCCGCACCCCGCACCGCTGGTAGCCCAGCAGCACGAAATGTCCGTCGGCCAGCCAGCGCAGCAGCGACGCGACATCACGGCGGTCGGGGCCGGCGAAGTGGCCCGCGTGGTCGGCGTCGAGCGCGTTGGCCAGCCCGACGAGAGTGGCATTGAGCGCCGCGGAGTCGGTGGCGACCTGGCGCGCATCGGCCAGCACACTGGGCAGCAGGGCGGCCGCCTCGTCGACCGCGGCGGGATCGGCGGTCGGGGCCAACCGGACGTGGATCCAGGTCTCGTAGATGCCGTGCGCCGGCGCCCCGGGACCCTCGGACGGCGCCACGTCGAGCAGCTCGCCGCTCGGCCCGCGTTGCACCAGCAACAGCGGATTCATGATCGACACGTAGTTGACCCCGAGCCGGTGCAGCAGCACCGTGACCGAATCCATCAGCATCGGGCTGTGGTCGGTGACCACCTGCAGCGCCGGGCCGAATCCGCCCGGGAAGTCGGCCGGGTACACGGCCACCAGAGTCTGCCCGGGCGCCCGCCGCTGACCCAGCCGGGTATGCGCGGCCAGCAGCTGCGGGGACATCACCTGGCCGGTGATGGCCCGATCCACCGGGATGGTCACCGCGACGTCGTTGGACGGGGCGTCGCCGTGCGGTCCGTGATGGGTGGCCAGGTACGCCGTCGCGAGACGCCCCACGGCGTCGTCGCTCAGGCGCAACTGCTGGGGGGCTGCTGGATTCACCGTCATCGTGAAGGCTCCTCTACACCGGCGCACCGCCGTCGTCGGCGCCACGCTCGAGCGAGACTAGTCGCCTCGCCTGGCGCGGTGGCCCTGCCCCGCCGGATCAGTCGCGCGTGAGCCTGCGGTGGGTGACCCGGTGCGGGCGAGCAGCATCGGCGCCCAGGCGGGCGATCTTGTTCTCCTCGTAGGCACCGAAGTTGCCCTCGAACCAGAACCACTTGGCCTCGTTGTCGACATCGCCTTCCCACGCCAGGATGTGGGTGCAGGTGCGGTCCAGGAACCAGCGATCGTGGGAGATGACCACGGCGCATCCGGGGAACTGTTCCAGCGCGTTCTCCAGCGAGCTCAACGTCTCGACGTCCAGGTCGTTGGTCGGCTCGTCGAGCAGGATCAGGTTGCCGCCCTCTTTCAGGGTCAGCGCCAGGTTCAGGCGGTTGCGCTCACCACCGGACAGCACGCCCGCGGGCTTCTGCTGATCGGGGCCCTTGAACCCGAAAGCCGACACGTAGGCCCGCGACGGGATCTCGTTCTGGCCGACCTCGATGTAGTCCAGCCCGTCGGAGACCACCTGCCAGACGTTCTTCTTCGGGTCGATGCCGGCACGGCTCTGGTCCACGTAGCTGAGCTTCACCGTCTCACCCACCTTGACGTCACCGCTGTCGGGGGACTCCAAGCCGACGATGGTCTTGAACAGTGTCGTCTTGCCGACGCCGTTGGGGCCGATCACGCCGACGATGCCGTTTCGCGGCAGGGTGAACGACAGATCCTTGATCAGGATCCTGCCGTCGAAGCCCTTGTCCAAATGGTCGACCTCGACCACCAGGTTGCCCAGTCGCGGCGGGGCGGGGATCTGGATCTCCTCGAAGTCGAGCTTGCGCGTCTTCTCCGCCTCGGCGGCCATCTCTTCGTAGCGTCCCAGGCGGGCCTTGTTCTTGGCCTGCCTGGCCTTGGCACCCGAGCGCACCCAGGCGAGCTCTTCCTTCAGGCGGCGCTGCAGCTTCTGGTCCTTCTTGCCCTGCACCTCGAGGCGCTCGGCCTTCTTCTCCAGGTAGGTGGAGTAGTTGCCCTCGTACGGGTAGGCACGGCCACGGTCGAGCTCGAGGATCCACTCGGCCACGTTGTCCAGGAAGTACCGGTCGTGGGTGACAGCCAGGATCGCGCCCTTGTAGTCGGCGAGGTGCTGCTCCAGCCACAGCACGCTCTCGGCGTCGAGGTGGTTGGTGGGTTCGTCCAGCAGCAGCAGATCGGGCTTGGACAACAGCAGCTTGCACAGCGCGACGCGACGCTTCTCACCACCGGACAGGTGGGTGACCGGCTCGTCCGGCGGCGGGCAGCGCAGCGCGTCCATGGCCTGCTCCAGCTGGGAGTCGATATCCCAGGCGTCGGCGGCGTCCAGTTCTTCCTGGAGCTTGCCCATCTCTTCCATGAGCTCGTCGGTGTAGTCGGTCGCCATCAGCTCGGCGACCTCGTTGTACCGGTTGAGCTTGGCCTTGACGGCGACGCCTTCCTCGACGTTCTCCCGCACGGTCTTGGTCTCGTCGAGCTGCGGCTCCTGCATGAGGATGCCGACCGACGCACCGGGCGCCAGGAAGGCGTCGCCGTTGTTGGCCTGGTCGATTCCGGCCATGATTTTCAGAACGCTCGACTTACCGGCACCGTTGGGGCCGACGACGCCGATCTTCGCGCCGGGCAGGAAGTTCAGGCTGACGTCGTCAAGGATGACCTTGTCGCCGTGCGCCTTGCGGACCTTCCGCATCGTGTAGATGAATTCGGCCATTGCCTCGTCGTGCCTTTCGTCCGCAAAAAGTCTCGCGAACCATCCTAGGCAGTGCCGGATGCGCCGCGACGCGGCCAGGCCGATTCGACGCCCTACGCCGAGATCGCCAACTCCCCCGGCTCGTCGATGTCGTCGGCGCTCTGGTCACCGCCGGGCTCGGACGCCGCCGCCGGTTCCGCCGCAGGCCGGGTCCTCTCGAGCTTGACCCGGCAGCGGGTCAGGTCAGGCCCCAC
>JAHFVC010000455.1 GCA_023264765.1 Mycobacterium sp.
GTCGGGTGGACCCGGTGCAACATCGACTCACGCCCGCCGCGCGGGAGTTCAAGGCCCAGGCGCTGATCGCCGCGGGCGGTGACCCGGCAACCGTCACGACCTCCGAGGAGTTCCACAGCTGCGCGCTGTGGTACCCGCTGGACGGTCCGGACCTGATTTCGGCTGGCTAGCTTTAGGTTTCCGGGGCGAGCGGAGCGACGGGATAATGGTTCGGTGATGACCGAACTGCTCGACCGATTGGTCGGCGTCGTGGGGCGCGGGTACGCCAGCGCCGATCCGGAGGTGCTGGCCGGTCGCACGATCGATCACACCGGCCGTTACCGCGGCCGGGCGCAGGCACTGGTGCGTCCCGGTACCGCCACCGAGGTCGCAGCCGTGCTGGCGGCGTGCCGGGACGCGGGCGCATTCGTGACGGTGCAGGGTGGCCGGACCTCGCTGGTGGCCGGCACCGTACCCGAACACGACGACGTGCTGCTCTCCACCGAACGGCTGACGTCGCTCGGCGAGGTGGACGTGACCGAACGCCGGATCACCGTCGGTGCCGGCGTCACCCTGGCGGCGGTGCAGCGCGCAGCCACCGCCGCAGGATTGGTCTTCGGAGTGGATCTGGCGGCCCGAGATTCGGCGACGGTCGGCGGGATGGCGTCGACGAACGCCGGCGGGCTACGCACCGTGCGCTACGGCAACATGGGCGAGCAGGTGCTGGGGCTACAGGTGGCGCTGCCCGACGGCAGCGTGCTGGCGCGGCACAGTCAGGTGCGCAGCGACAACACCGGCTACGACCTGGTCGCCCTGCTGGTGGGCGCGGAGGGCACGCTCGGCGTCGTCACCGAATTGGATCTGCGGCTGCACCCCGCGCCGGCGCACCGGGTGACCGCCATCGCCGGATTCGACGAGCTGGACGCGCTCGTGGCGGCGGGCCGCGCCTTCCGCGACACCGATGGCATCGCCGCGCTGGAACTGCTCGATGCCCGCGCGGCCGCGCTGACGGAAGAGCGTCTGGGGGTGGGCGCACCCGTCGCGGGTGCCTGGCTGCTGCTCGTCGAGCTGGCGGGGGACACCGATCCGACCGAACGGCTGGCCGAGCTGCTGGACGTGGCAGGACTGCGCGGGGAACCCGCAGTCGGGGTGGATGCCGTTGCCCAGCAACGACTCTGGCAGGTCCGGGAATCGGTGGCCGAGGTGCTCGGTGCCTATGGGCCGCCGCTCAAATTCGACGTGTCCCTGCCGCTGGACGGCATCCCGGCTTTTGCCGAGGACGCGACCGCGCTGGTGGCCGAACACGCCCCCGACGCGATCCCGGTGCTGTTCGGCCACATCGGAGAGGGCAACCTGCACCTGAACCTGGTGCGCTGCACGCTCACCGGCGATCGGGAGCACCGCCTCTACGCGGCGATGATGACGCTGATCGCTGCGCACGGCGGCAATGTGTCATCCGAGCACGGGGTCGGCACCCGCAAGCGCGACTATCTGTCGATGTCGCGCACCGACGCCGACATCGCGGCGATGCGCGCGGTGAAAGCGGCGTTCGACCCGACCGGCTATCTGAATCCGGCCGTACTGTTCCGCTGAGCGGTTACCGGTACCAGCCGGCGCGGCGGGCCCACCAGTCGCGGACCACCACACCGAGGATGCCGATGGCGAAGAGGATCAGGAACACGTCCTCGACGTGACCGACATGGTTACCGCGCAGCATGCACAGCAGGAAGATGGCCGACAGGATGCCGCCGATGTGGATCCAGGTGTGGTTTTCCTTCGACCAGCCCCACTCGGCGGACGGAACGTCTTCGACGTCGACACCGGTGTGTCGCTCGACCTCGGTGTTGGCCACGGCTGCTCCTCGCTGGTCTACATCTGGTCTGCATCTTGTCCAGGCAGTGCCGTTATTCTGGCACACCGCTGCGATCCGACCCGACCGGCCGCCAGTTGTGGGTACTTTCCCTAGATGGCAGGCCGTCGCGTGAAATCCGTCGAACAATCCATCGCCGACACCGACGAGCCGGGGACCCGGCTGCGCAAGGACCTCACCTGGTGGGACCTCACCGTGTTCGGGGTGTCCGTCGTCGTCGGGGCCGGGATCTTCACGGTTACCGCGTCCACCGCCGCCAACATCACCGGCCCGGCGATCTCGGTGTCGTTCGTCATCGCCGCCGTCACCTGCGGGCTGGCCGCGCTGTGCTACGCCGAGTTCGCCTCGACCGTGCCCGTCGCCGGCAGTGCGTACACCTTCTCCTACGCCACCTTCGGCGAGTTCGTGGCCTGGATCATCGGCTGGGATCTGATCCTGGAGTTCGCCATCGGGGCGGCCGTGGTGGCCAAGGGCTGGTCCAGCTACCTGGGCACCGTCTTCGGGTTCGCGGGCGGCACCGTCGAGATCGGTTCGCTGACGCTGGACTGGGGTGCCCTGCTGATCGTCGCGGTGGTGGCGACCTTGCTGGCGTTCGGCACCAAGTTGTCGTCGCATTTCAGCGCCGTCGTCACCGCCATCAAGGTGTCGGTGGTGCTGCTGGTGGTGATCGTCGGGGCGTTCTCCATCAAGGCCGTCAACTACACGCCGTTCATCCCGCCCCAGGAGTCCGGCGAGGCGTCCGGTACCGGCCTGGATCAGTCGGTCTTCTCCTTGCTGACCGGGGCGCAGGGTAGTCACTACGGGCTGTACGGGGTGCTGGCCGGTGCCTCGATCGTGTTCTTCGCCTTCATCGGGTTCGACGTCGTCGCGACCACGGCGGAGGAGACCAAGGACCCGCAGCGCGATGTGGCCAGGGGCATCCTGGCCTCACTCGCGGTGGTCACCCTGCTCTACGTCGCGGTGTCGGTGGTGCTGTCGGGGATGGCGTCCTACGGCGACCTCAAGCAGGCCGGCGACGGGCATCCCAACCTGGCTACCGCGTTCGAACTCAACGGCGTGCACTGGGCCGCGAAGGTGATCTCGATCGGCGCGCTGGCCGGGCTCACCACCGTGGTGATGGTGCTGCTGCTGGGGCTGTCCCGGGTGTTGTTCGCCATGTCGCGGGACGGCCTGCTTCCGCGCCGGCTGGCCCGCACCGGTGCACGGGGCACCCCGGTGCGCATCACCGTCGTGGTCGCGGTGCTGACCGCGGTCGCGGCCGCCGTGTTCCCGATCGGAAAGCTCGAAGAGATGGTCAATGTCGGCACGTTGTTCGCCTTCATCCTGGTCTCGGCCGGGGTGCTGGTGTTGCGCCGCAGCAGACCCGATCTGGCGCGCGGATTCCGGGTGCCCTGGGTGCCGCTGCTCCCGTTGGCCTCGATCGCCGCGTGCGCGTGGCTGATGCTCAACCTCACCGGCCTGACCTGGTTGCGGTTCGGGATCTGGATGGCCATCGGTGTGGTGGTGTACCTGGCCTACGGACGGCGGCATTCGGTGCTGGGTCAACGAGAGGAGGTGCTGCGCTGATGCAGTTCTGGAGCGGGACGGCGTTCATGGACACGGCGGCGGCGTTGAGGCTGGCGCCGCTGCTCGACGAGGCCGGCTTCGACGGTCTGATCAGTGCCGACCATCTGGTCTACCCGCGTGACCTCAAGTCGAAATACCCTTCGCCGGAAGGGGTTCCGCCGTGGCAGCCGGAGACCGCGTGGCCCGATTCGTGGGTGCTCATCGGGGCGATGGCCGCGCTGACCACCCGATTGCGATTCTCCAACGCCATCTACGTGGCACCGTCACGGCCGCTGGTGCAGGTGGCGAAACTGGTGGCCACCGCCTCCGTCATCAGCGCGGGCCGGGTGTCGCTGGCCGTCGGTGCCGGCTGGATGCGCGAGGAGTTCGAGCTGCTGGGCCAGGATTTCGACACCCGCGGTGCGCGCCTGGACGAGATGATCCCCGCCCTGCGTGAACTCTGGCGGGGCGGCTGGGTGTCCTGGCACGGCGAGCACTATCGGGTTCCCGAGCTGATGCTGGAACCGCACCCACCCGCCCCGGTGCCGATCCTGTGCGGTGGTGAGTCCGACGTCGCGTTGCGCCGGGCCGCCCGGCTGTGCGACGGCTGGGTCGGCACCGCATACCGGCTCGACGAGGCGGTGCGCGACGTGGAGCGGCTGCGCGTGCTGCGCCGCGAATACGGCCGGGGGAACGAGCCCTTCGAGATCATGCTGGCACTGCTCGAGGTGCCGACGCTGGAGGTGTTCCAGCGTGCGGAGGAGGCCGGGATCACATCGGTGATGTGCGCACCCTGGTTCGGCTCCGATGACGTGGCCGGCTCCGTCGCCCGGTTTGCCGACGAGGTCATCATCAAGATGCGCTGACCCCGGCTGCCATGGCAGATTGATGTTGTGACCTACCCCCGCGACATGGTCGGCTACGGGCCGAACCCACCCGATCCGCAGTGGCCCGGCGGGGCGAAGATCGCCGTGCAGTTCGTGCTGAACTACGAGGAGGGCGCGGAGAACTCCGTGCTGCACGGGGACGCGGGATCTGAGACGTTTCTCTCGGATGTGGTGGGGGCGCAATCCTTTCCGAACCGCCATCTGAGCGTGGAATCACTGTACGAATACGGGTCGCGTGCCGGGT
>JAHFVC010000456.1 GCA_023264765.1 Mycobacterium sp.
CGGCACTGGCGCAAGGTGCGGCCGAACTCGCCGAGCAGGTACGCAACGACGCCGCCGCCGCCGCGGAGGCCGCCGCCGGGCGCGCGGCCGTGCTCATCGCCGGACCGCTCGGCCTGTGCTTCCTCCCCGCGTTCGTCTGTCTGGGCGTGGTGCCGGTGGTGGCGGGGCTGGCGGGCAACGTGTTCGGAACGGGTCTGCTGTGAATACCACAACGGAGGGGAAAGATAATGGGGGAAAAGATGATTCGATCTGTACGGGCGAGACTCTTGGTGCTCGTGGCCGACGAATCCGGCATGTCTACCGTCGAATACGCGATTGGGACCGTGGCCGCAGCGGCCTTCGGTGCCATTCTCTATTCGGTGGTGACGGGCGATTCCATCGTCACTGCGCTATCCAACATCATCACCCGGGCGTTGAACACCAATGTCTGAGGGGCGATGACGGTGCCGTCACGGTCGAGGCCGCGTTCGCGGTCGCCACGCTCGTGGCGGTCCTGGTCCTCTGCGCGGCCGGGCTCACCGCGCTCGGCCTGCAGGTGCGGTGTATCGACGCGGCCAGAGAGGCGGCCAGGCTGGCAGCGCGCGGCGCCGACGGTGTCGCCGCCGCGGAGCAGGTCGGTCCGCACGGCGCCATGGTGGCGCTTCGGCGCGACGGTGGCTTCGTCGTCGCCCGGGTCAGCGCGAGATCGCCACTGCTACCCGGTATCACCGTCGCCGCAGAAGCCTTCGCCACGGTCGAACCCGGTGCGCGATGACGGCGGATCGGCGACCCTGATGGCGGCGGCCATGGTGGGTGTGCTGGTCGCGCTCACGTTGGGCCTGGCGGTGCTGGGCGCGGCCGTCGTCGCGCGGCACCGGGCACAGTCCGCCGCCGATCTGGCCGCGCACGCTGCGGCGATCGGGGTACCAGAAGGGCCGCAATACGCTTGCGCGCAAGCGTCTTCGGTGACATCGGCGATGGGCGCCGCGCTGTCGGGCTGTGTCGTCGACGGACTGGATGCGGTCGTCAGCGTGCAGGTCGCCACCGGGCTGCGGCACTGGCGGGCCGCCGCGTCGGCGAGGGCCGGCCCGGCGGATCAGTCGTGATCCTCGGCCGTCTTACCCAGTCGCAAAAGGGATTTCAGGGTGGGCCGCGAGCTGGATTCCGATAGCTCGGCCACCACCGCGCCCTGCTGTGCGGCCGCGAGTTCCTCATCGGTGGGCAGCCGCAGAGCCAGCAGCGCGGCGATGGTGTTCTCGTCGAGTTCGACGCGCGTGGCTGTCACATGGATCGGTGTGTAACCGCCGCCGTGGGCCCGCAGACCCAGGACGCGGGCGGTCGGGCCGAGAGCGAATTCCTGTGCCATCGAAAGGATGTGGTGCTCGTCGGCAGGGTCGAGCATCGGTACGTCCGTCTCGCCGGCGCGCCAGTCGTAGAAAGGGCACGGCGTATCGAGCCATTTCAGCAGGCGCCAGCTGTTCAGATCGACCAGGGCTCGGTGCACGCCCGGCACGGCGAGACCGTTGAGGATGCGCTGGGCCAGATCGTCGGGCCGGGCCGCGGGCTCCTCGCGCTCGGCGCGCCAGTTCATCGACCGGCAGATCAAGCGCTCGGTTCCGTCGTCCTGGGCTTCCCTGGCGGCGCGTGCCACGAAGCCGACCGCGATGGGCCTGCCCCGATAGTCGGTGACATTCCAGGTACTGCACATGACATTGCCCGGTTTGGCGCGGATGACCATCGACAGCACGCTGGACTCGTCGGCGTTGAGCGCCCGCGCCGGCAGATCCTCGGCAAAGGCCCGGCCGTGCGTGGCCTCCTGGGAGGCGTCGCGGCCACTGTTGGTCAGTGACTCCGCCGTATCGGTTGCCACACCCGTGTCCAGGTCCCATTTGAGCGGCCCGATCAGCGGGCGTTCCGGTGCCTCGACATCCGGTGGACCGATCCACAACTGCACGCCATGGATCACCCCGTCCGACATCCGCACGACGTCGGTGCAGATCACCCGATCATGTTTGGTGGTGATGCTGGTCAGCGGTTGTCCACCGCGGACCGTTTCGCCGATCGCGGATTGGATGGCCATCAAATGCGGATTCCGTCGCAGAAACGTGCTGATCGGAACGAGGTTCTTGGTGCGCGACCCCTGGGCGACCACTGCGGGCTCGTCGCCGAGCGTCTCCACGAGCAGCCAGTCGTGGTCCATGGGGAGCAGTTTAGCTGGCGGCGGACGCCGCGCCCGCGATTTGCGTGTGCAACGAAATCCGTCGTGCTGGCCGCCTCGTGGCGACCGATTCGGCGCTCGCGCGCTGTGTGCGTTCACAAACTAATTTGCGTGTCCCCTGGTAGCGGGGTACTTTACGTCGGCGCCCGGTTCGCCGGGGTTGAAAACGGATCGCGTTGTCCGACCGTTTGTTGCGATGTCGAGGTGCTCGGCGTACCGGTATCGGTGTGCGGGTGGAGCAAACGGCGATTCTCGTGGGGTGGATCGTCACGGCTCGTGGCGGGCCAGTACGCCGAGCACCAGGCGCAGCACCGTGATCGCGCCGGCCTTGTCCAACGGGTCATTTCCGTTGCCGCACTTGGGTGACTGCACACATGAGGGGCATCCCGACGGGCATTCGCATGCCTCGATGGCCGCGGCGGTCGCACCCCACCAGGTCGCGAACTGGCGGAAGCCGCGATCGGCGAAGCCCGCGCCACCCGGATACCCGTCATAGACGAAGATCGTCGGCAACCCGTCCTCCGGTCCGGACGCGGTGGACACCCCGCCGATGTCGCCGCGGTCGCAGCTGGCCACCAGCGGCAGCAACCCGATGGCCGCGTGCTCGGCGGCGTGCAACGATCCGGGCACCGCCAGCATCTCGATCCCGTTGTCGGCCAACAACTCCGGTGGGACCGTGCACATCACGGCCACGGTGTTCAGCGTGCGTGACGGCATGTCCAGTTCGACGAAGTCGATGACCTCGCCGTCGACCCGGCGGCGCAGATAGCCGGTCACCGTGTTGGTCACCGACACCGGAACCAGGCCAAGGGTGATGGGGCCGTAGCTTTTTCGCTCCCCGGGACCGGTCACCGTGATGTCGGTGACCTCCCGCGCGGAGGTGGTGTAGCCGGGGTCTTCCGCGTGCACGAAGGCGATCCCGTCCTCGAAATCGAGCGAATCGACCAGATAACTTTCGCCCTGGTGCAGATAGACCGCTCCGGGGTGCACCGAGGCAGGCGCCTGGCCGGTGCCGGTGGTGCCCAGCATGCGGCCGGTGCCGTCTTCCAGGATGGCGATCTGCCCGCCGGACCCGCCCCGGATGTCGACGGCGTGATGCGGATCGACACCGGGGGCGGGGAAGTACCCGCTCGGTCTGCGCCGCAACAACCCGTCGTCGACCAATTCGGTGGCCACCGCTTCGGCGCTCCAGGCCCGGACCTCGGCGTCGGTGAGGGGCAGTTCGGTGGCCGCGCACAGCAGTTGCGGCCCCAGCACATGCGGATTGGCCGGGTCGATCACGACCCGTTCGATCGGTTTGTCCAGCAGGGCCGCCGGATGATGGACGAGATAGGTGTCCAGCGGGTCGTCGCGGGCGATCAGCACGATCAGCGCGCTCTGGCCGCGCCGGCCGGATCGTCCCGCCTGCTGCCAGAACGAGGTGACGGTGCCGGGGAAGCCGGCCAGCACCACGGCATCCAGGCCGGCGATGTCGACCCCGAGTTCCAGTGCGTTCGTGGTGGCGAGCCCGCGCAGATCCCCCTCGGACAGCGCGTGCTCGAGTTCGCGGCGGTCCTCGGCCAGATAGCCCGCGCGGTAGGAGGCGACCCGGCCGGCGATCTGCGGCGCGATGTCCTCCAACCGGGCCCGGGCGGCCAGCGCCGTCAGCTCCGCGCCCCGCCGGGAACGTACGAAGGTCAGTGTCCGAGCGCCCTCGGCCATCAGGTCGGCCATCACTTGCGCCGCCTCCGCGCCCGCCGAGCGCCGCACCGGGGCGCCGTTCTCACCGACGAGATCGCCCAGCAGGGCCGGCTCCCACAGCGCGATGGTCCGCCCGCCCTGGGGTGACCCGTCCGCCGTCACGGGCTCGACGGTCTGGCCGATCAGTTCGGCGGCCGTCTCTCCCGGCAGAGCCGTTGTGGCGCTGGCGAAGATGACGGTGGGTGTCCCGGAGTACCGCTCGCAGAGCCGCAGCAACCGGCGCAGCACCATCGCCACATTCGAACCGAAGATGCCGCGGTAGTAGTGGCATTCGTCGACCACGATGTAGGTGAGGTTGCGCAGGAACACCGCCCAGCGGGCGTGGTTGCGCAGTAGGGACAGATGGATCATGTCGGGGTTGGAGAAGATCCAGCGCGACCGTTCCCTGGCGAAGCGGCGCATCTCGGTGGTGGCGTCGCCGTCGTAGGCGCTCGGTGCGACGTCGCGCAGCGTGTCGACCGCCTCGGTGAGCGCCTGCGCGGCGCGCAGCTGATCGTGACCGAGTGCCTTGGTGGGGGCCAGGTAGAGGGCTCTGGCCTGGCGATTCTCCGACATCGCTGCCAGGATCGGCAGCTGGTA
>JAHFVC010000175.1 GCA_023264765.1 Mycobacterium sp.
ACCAGAAGCTGCGCAACGAGAGCCGCAAGATCCTCGGTATCCCGGAATTGCTGGTGTCGGGCACCTGCGTGCGGGTCCCCGTGTTCACTGGGCATTCGCTGTCGATCAATGCCGAGTTCGCACAACCACTTTCGCCCGCACAGGCGCGCGAACTGCTGGCCGGCGCGCCGGGGGTGAAGTTGGTGGACGTCCCGACGCCGCTGGCCGCCGCGGGCGCCGACGAGTCGCTGGTCGGCCGGATCCGTCAGGATCCCGGCGCGCCCGACGGCCGTGGACTGGCTTTGTTCGTCTCCGGTGACAACCTCCGCAAGGGTGCCGCGTTGAACACCATTCAGATCGCCGAACTGCTGGCTGCCCAGCTCTGATCCCCTTGCGCCGAATTGAACATTTGGGCGCGAAAGTGCGAGTGGCGTGCGCCATTGCGTCGATCTCGGCGTTGACGCTCGCCCCGAGCGTGCACGCCGATCTGGGCTTGGCGCCCGGCCAGGTGGTCCGGCTGGGCCCGGTGGCCGGCACCGGCACGGCCACCGGTGACTACGGGATCGGCGCGACCGACCTGTGTGAGTTCATGGAGTTCCCCAGCCGGACGCTGCAGGTGTGCGGCGACAGCTTCGCCGGCCAGGGGGTGGGGTTCGGGAACTGGTATTCGCCCGTCGCCCTGCACATCGATCCCGACTCGATCGGGACCTAACTCCGGGTCACCGGCGTCACCGGCGCATCGACACCATTGCTGGCCGACCCCAAGCCGCCCGGCGCGTCGGTGCTGCCCGCCGGCATCGTGTCGATCAACCGCGAGAACTTCATGCTGGTCACCACCACGCGCAATCTCAAGCCGGAATCATCACGACTGGTGAAAGCGGATGCAGCGCAACCCAACTGGCCGACGGTGCCGAAATCGCAGCGAGACGCCTCCTATGCCGGGGGTGCGCAGTCGCAGATCAGCGGATATTACGACCCCATTCCGACCCGCGACTCGGGCAGCGGCTGGGTGTACATCGTGGCCGACAACTTCGACCGCAGCAGCCCGGCATTCCTGTACCGTGTGCCGCCGAAGGAGTTCACCGACCGCGGCCGCTGGCAGGGCTGGTCGGCGGCCCTTGGTTGGGGTCATCCGCCGAGTGCGTTGTGGGGCGACGACACCGGTGAGCTGAGCGTGCGCCAGATCGACGGCAAGACGGTGCTGTCCTACTTCAACGCAGGCACCGGCAACATGGAGGTACGGGTCGCCGACGACCCCACCCGGCTCGGTGACGCGCCGGTCACGACGGTCGCAGTCGCCGCACCCTGGCCGGACGCACCCGAAGACCTGCCGCCGCCCGAGGACAACAGCCTGGCCCAGCCGTACGGCGGCTACATCTCGCCTGCATCGACGCTCGACGAGCTGCGGGTTCTCGTCAGCCAGTGGCACACCGCGCCGGCGGACAATGCCCCGTACCGGGTGATCCAGTTCGCGGTCAATCCGCGCAAGCCTTGGGAGACAACGGGTTAGCCTTCAGGCCTTACCGTCCGCGGGGTTCGCGTAGTCTCGAGGCGGCGCCGCCCCGCCGCGTGTACAGGTTTCAACATCGCGGGGCCCGGTAATACTGCCCAACGGGGCAGCACCGTCATGCCAGGTGAGGGAGGAGACAGATGTCGTCGCAGACAGCTGAACCGCCGGAGCCCGTCGCTGCTTCCGCCGGTTCTGCGGACGAACAGCCCAACGAACCCACCGAGATCACCTTCGACGAGTACCTGCATCCCGCGCGGCCCAAGACGCTGCGCTCGCGGCCCCGGGTGCGTACCCCGTTCGTGCGGCGATCACTGGCTCAGGACGGTTCGCCGACGGGGGAGAACCCCGCCTACGTGTCCTGGTTGCTGTCGCAGTCGATGCTGGCCGACGCCAACGAGATCAGCCAGCAGTTCTCCGGGCAGGGGTCGATGTGGCAGAACCCGTTCGCCCGGCCGAATCCACGCTCTGCCGTCGACACCGCCTCGGTGTGGTTCACGGCGTACCCGCTGTCCCTGATCACACGCCCCGATGAGTCTTTCCTCAAGGCCATGTCGGACAAGGAACTGTGGAAAGCCTTCGCGCAAATAGGCATTCAGGCCGTGCACACCGGCCCGGTGAAGCGCGCGGGCGGGATCTCGGGCTGGCAGCTGACCCCCAGCGTGGACGGCCACTTCGACCGGATCAGCACCCAGATCGACCCCGCCTTCGGCACCGAGGACGAGTTCCGCGAGATGTGCGGCACGGCCAACTGGTACGGCGGCACCATCATCGACGACATCGTGCCCGGCCACACCGGTAAGGGCGCCGACTTCCGGCTCGCCGAGATGAAATACGCCGACTACCCCGGCATCTACCACATGGTCGAGATCGACCCGCGGGACTGGGAGAACCTGCCCGCCGTACCCGCGGGCACCGACTCGGTGAATGTCGATGCGGCCACGGAAGATTGGCTCGACAAGGCCGGCTACATCATCGGCAGGCTGCAGCGCGTCATCTTCTACGCCGAGGGCATCAAAGAGACCAATTGGAGCGTCACCCGCCCCATCGTCGGGGTCGACGGTGTCGAGCGCCGCTGGGTGTACCTGCACTACTTCAAGGACGGGCAGCCGTCGATCAACTGGCTGGATCCCAGTTTCGCCGGGATGCGCCTGGTGATCGGCGATGCGTTGCACTCGCTGTCAGACCTGGGTACCGGTGGTTTGCGGCTGGACGCCAACGGCTTTCTCGGTGCGGAGAAGTCGGCCGAGGATGACGTGGGCTGGTCCGAGGGTCATCCGCTCTCCCAGGCGGCGAACCAGTTCATCGGCAGTATGGTGCGCAAGCTCGGCGGCTTCACCTTCCAAGAGCTCAATCTCACCATCGACGACATCCGGGACAACAGCATCGCCGGTCCGGATCTGTCCTACGACTTCATCAACCGGCCGGCGTACCAACACGCGCTGGCCACCGCGGACAGCGAGTTTCTGCGCCTGACGCTGCGGACCACGCTGGAGTCGGACGTCGACCCCGCCTCACTGGTGCATGCGCTCCAGAACCACGACGAGTTGACCTATGAGCTGGTGCACTGGTCGGCCGGCCACCGGGACGACGTCTACACCTACAAGGGCCAGGAGGTCACCGGCGAGGAACTCGGCCAGAGCGTCCGCACCGACCTCACCGACGCCCTGACCGGTCCCCGCGCGCCCTACAACCTCGTGTTCACCACCAACGGGATCGCCTGCACGACGGCCACGGTCATCGCCGCGACGCTGGGCGTCACTGATCTCGATGACATCGGCGATCTCGACCGCATCCGGCGGGCGCATCTTCTGCTGGCGATGTTCAACGCACTGCAACCGGGTGTGTTCGCGCTGTCCGGATGGGACCTGTGCGGCATGCTGACGCTCCCGTCCGACAAGGTCGGGGAACTGTTGCGGGGTGGGGACACCCGCTGGATCCACCGCGCCGCCCACGACCTGATGGGCGTCAATCCCGAGGCCACCCATTCGAGTGCCGGCATGCCCCGCGGTATCAGCCTGTACGGGCCCATACCGGACCAACTCGCCGACGAGACCAGCTTCCTGCGTCAGCTCCAGGCGATCCTGAAGGTGCGCACCCACTTCGGCATCGCCACCAGCCGGCAGATCGACATCCCCGAGGTGTCCCAGCGCGGCATGCTGGTGATGGTGCACCAACTCGACGACCCGAATCAGTTGCAGCTGACCGTGTTGAACTTCGCCAACGAGGACATCGCTGGAACGGTGCGCTCCGAGCACCTGCCGCCGAGTGCGGTGGTGTCGGACATGTTCAGCGGCAAGGTCATCGCCGCGGTCGACGATCTGCACAGCTTCGCCGTCGAGATGCCCGCGCACCACGGGATGTCACTGCTCGTGGAGACGGCACCCGTCGACGACGTGCGCCGGCATCTCACAGCTGATTCATATTGCTGAGCTATCTGGCGCATTGCCGCACGTCGGCATCATGGGAAGCATGAGCGAAGAAACAGAGAACCCGACCGCTCCGACGGCGGTCACCACACCTGTCGAGCCGGTGGAGCCGGCGCCGACCGCCGCACCAGTGGTCGTTGATCGGCGCCCCAACCGCCTGTTCCAGGCGCTTGCCTGGGTGGGCATCGCCGCGGGCACCGTCTTCGTGTTCGCCGTCGTCTTCTTCTCCGGGTTCATCCTGGGCAAGACTTCCGACGGCGGGCACCACGGCGGGCCGCACCGGGAATTCGGCATGTTCCACCGCGAGGGCGGGGTCCCGATGGGCCCGCCGCATTTCTCCTTCCACGGAGGACCGGGTGGCCCCGGTGAGCAGAATGGTCCGGGCGGCCACGACTGGCGGGATGGCCAGCAGGGCGGTCCCGGTGGCCCCGCTGAACGTGGCGGACCGGCCGGACCCGGCGAAGGCCCCGGCCCCGGCAACGGCGGTCAGCCGGGTGGTCAGCAGGGCCCCGGCGGACCGGGTGCTCAGCAGGGCCCCGGCGGCCCGAACTTCACGCCCCGACCCTGATTCTCTAAGAGGACGGTCACGGGGGTCTGAGAATCCCCGTGACCGCTTGGCAGCAGCGGCCCACTCGTGAGAGTGTCGCTAACCATGACACGCCGACCGTCGCCTACCGTGCTGATGGTCGGCGTTGTGGTATTGGCGGCAATCTTGTCCTCATGCGGATTCCGTGGCCAGCCCGCCGATGTCGCGACATCGCGGATCTTCGCGGTCGGTGACTGCGTGCAGATCCCCTCGGCGACCCCGGATCGGCAGGCGCGCGCCGACAAGTCGGCGTGCTCCGCGGATCCCAGCTACACCGTCGGTGCCACCGCGGATGCCAACGGCAACTGCCCGAGCAACGAATACCAGCACCTCTCAACGGAGTTGGCCGAGCCGGGAACGGCACGGCTGTGCCTGGTGCCCAATCTCGTTGCCCAGCACTGCTACACGATGGAGATGCCCATCGGCGTGGTGCAGAAGGCCGATTGCGCCGACCGCGGCTCGGCGCTGGTCGTCCAGATCACCCAGCGACTCGACATCCGCGACCAATCCGCGTGCCCCGCCGTCGTCGGCTCCTACGCCTGGCCGTATCCCGCACCGGCGCGCACCTACTGCACTCAGACGCTTTTCTAGGCAGCCCGGCGCCCTGGCATGATCGATGCCATGCGCCTGACAGCAGCTGCCGCCGGGGTATGTGCGGCGATCGTCCTGGCCGCCCCCGCGTGGGCCAGGCCGTCCGATCCCGGCGTCGTCAACTACGCGGTGCTGCCGAAGGGATCGGTGGCCAACATCATCGGCGCGCCCCTGGGATGGGCGGCGGAGTTCACCGACCCGATCCAGGCGTTCTCCGTGGAGAACCCGGTCTGTAACAACTGGGCTGACATCGGCCTGCCGGAGGTCTTCTACGATCCCGACCTCGCCTCGTTCAACAGTGCGCTGGCGCAGACCTCGGTGACCGACACCACGCACCTCGTGAAGCAGGCCGTCGGAGTGTTCGCCACCGCGGACGCCGCCGCCCGCGCCTTCCATCGCATCACCGATCGCACCGTGGGGTGCTCGGGCCAGACCACCCCGATGCATCTGGACAACGCCGGCACCGAGGTCTGGACCTTCACCGGCGGGCCACCCACGCCCGCCGATGCGGTGTGGATGAAGCAGGAAGCGGGTATTGACCGCCGGTGTTTCACCCAGAGCAGATTGCGCGAGAATGTTTTGCTGCAGGCCAAGGTCTGCCAGTCCGGAAACGGCGGACCTGCGGTCAACGTGCTCGCGGGGGCCATGCAGAACTCGCTGGGTCAGTAGCTGTGCGCAAAAGCTCTGGGAATATGTCGGTCCCTTCTGGAAGATGAAGGGTAGATAGTCAGAACGGCTCCTTAGCGTCCAGACCACCGGGGAGGATCGGCACGCATGACCACCGCCGAGTGGGATGTCGACTGCGCTTCCGGGGTCATGGCTGCGCGCGTCGCCGAGGACTGCCTGCGTGACGGTCCCACCGGCACGGTCGGCCTCGAACTCGAAGCGCACTGTTATGACGTCGAGGACCCGACCCGCAGGCCGGGCTGGGACGAGATCGCCGACGCCATCGGCTCGGTGCCCGCCTTACCGGGCGCCAGCAGCATCACGGTGGAACCCGGCGGAGCCGTCGAACTGTCCGGCCCACCCGCGGCCGACGTGGCGACCGCCATCACGGCGCTCGCCGCAGATCGTGAGGTGCTGCGCGCCGCGTTCGCCGCCCGCGGGCTGGGCCTGGTGCTGCTGGGCACCGATCCGCTGCGCCCGGCGCAGCGGATCCACCCCGGCCCGCGCTATGCGGCCATGGAACGCTTCTTCGCCCGCTCCGGGACCGCCGGAGCCGCGATGATGACGTCGACGGCCTCGGTCCAGGTCAACATCGAAGCGGGTCCGCGCGCGGGTTGGGCCGACCGCGTCCGGCTGGCCCACGCCCTGGGGCCGGTGATGATCGCGCTCTCGGCCAACTCCCCGCTCCTCGGCGGCCGGTTCACCGGCTGGCACAGCACCAGACAGCGGGTCTGGGGACAGATCGACGCCGCCCGCTGCGGCCCGGTACTCGGTCAGGACGGCGAGGACCCCGGCGCGGACTGGGCGCGCTACGCCCTGCGCGCACCCGTCATGCTGGTGCGCACCGACGGCCGGGCCGAGGCCACGACCGACTGGGCCACCTTCGCGGACTGGGCCGACGGCCGGGCTGCCCTCGGTGGCAGGCTGCCCACCCAGGACGACCTGGAGTACCACCTGACGACGCTGTTCCCGCCGGTGCGTCCGCGTCAGTGGCTGGAGATCCGCTACCTGGACAGCGTGCCCGACGACGTGTGGCCGGCGGTGGTGTTCACCCTCGCGACACTGATGGACCATCCGGTCGCCGCGCAGATCGCGGCCGAAGCCACCGAACCCGTTGCCACGGAATGGGATCTGGCGGCCAGAGTGGGACTGGCCGACCCGCGCCTGCGGGCCGCCGCCGTCCGCTGTGTCGGCGCAGCCGCGGAACACGCTCCCCAGCAACTGGCCGAGCCGATGCAGCGCTTACTGCGCAACGTCACGGCCGGCCGCAGCCCGGCCGACGATTTCTCCGATCGGATCCTCGCGGACGGAATCCCCTCCGTCCTGGCGCAATTGGCGAAGGATGGCTTGTGACGTCACCAGAGGTGCTGGCCGCCGAGCTCACCAAGGCCAGGGAGCGCACGCTGGCCCTGGTCGACTTCGACGACGCCGAACTGCGCCGCCAGTACGACCCCCTCATGAGCCCGTTGGTGTGGGATCTCGCGCACATCGGGCAGCAGGAGGAGCTGTGGCTGCTGCGTGCCGGGGACCCGGACCGGCCGGGCATGCTGGCCCCGGACGTCGAAGCGCTCTACGACGCATTCGTGCATTCCCGCGCCAGTCGTGTCCGGCTGCCCCTGCTGCCGCCCACCGACGCGCGCGTCTACTGCCGCACCGTGCGGGACCGCGCGCTCGACGCGCTCGAAGCGGCTCGAACCGAAGACGAGCTGTTCCGCTTCGGGTTGGTGATCTCGCATGAGAATCAACACGACGAGACCATGCTTCAGGCGCTGAACCTGCGCTCCGGGCCGCCGATCCTCGGTGCCGGTGCGCCGCTTCCGGCCGGCCGCCCCGGTGTCGCGGGCACCTCGGTTCTCGTGGCCGGCGGTCCATTCACCCTGGGCGTCAACGCATCCGATGAGCCGTACTCGCTGGACAACGAGCGTCCAGCCCACACGGTGCAGGTGGGGGAGTTCCGGATCGGCCGGGTCCCCGTCACCGCCGCGGAATGGCGGGCGTTCATTGATGACGGCGGCTATCGCGAGCCGCGGTGGTGGTCGCCGCGCGGGTGGGAGCACCGCGTGCAGGCAGGCCTGGTGGCGCCGGCGTTCTGGAACGCGGACGGCACCCGCACCCGGTTCGGGCACGTCGAGGACATCCCCGGTGACGAACCCGTCCAGCATGTCGGTTTCTTCGAAGCCGAGGCGTACGCGGCATGGGCCGGGGCCCGGCTGCCGACCGAGATCGAATGGGAAAAAGCCTGCGCCTGGGATCCCGTGCTCACGGCCCGACGCAGATTCCCTTGGGGCGCAGCCGACCCCACTGAGGACTTGGTGAACCTGGGCGGCGATGCGATGCGGCCGGCCCCGGTGGGCGCGTACCCGGGCAGTGCGTCGGCGTACGGGGCCGAACAGATGCTGGGCGACGTATGGGAGTGGACCACCTCCGCGCTGCGGCCCTGGCCTGGATTCACCCCGATGATCTACGACCGGTACAGCGAACCGTTCTTCGAGGGTTCGGGGGCCGGTGATTACCGGGTGCTGCGCGGAGGGTCGTGGGCGGTGGGGGCCGGTATCGTGCGGCCCAGCTTCCGTAACTGGGACCATCCGATCCGCCGCCAGATCTTCTCCGGAGTGAGGCTGGCCTGGGATGTGTAGGCATCTCGGCTGGCTGGGTGCTCCGGTGACGGTGTCCTCGCTGCTGCTCGATCCGCCCGAAGGGCTTCTGGTGCAGTCCTATTCGCCCCGACGGCAGAAGAACGGACTGATGAACGCGGACGGCTGGGGCGTGGGCTTCTTCTCTGATGCCGGGTTGCACCGGTGGCGCAGTGACAAACCGCTGTGGGGTGACGCCTCCTTCGCTTCGGTGGCGCCCGCGCTGCGCAGCGGCTGCGCGGTGGCCGCCGTCCGGTCGGCCACCATCGGCATGCCCATCGAACCGTCCGCGTCCGCGCCATTCACCGACGGCACCTGGCTGCTGTCGCACAACGGTGTCGTCGACCGGGGCGTGCTCCCGCCGGCCCGCGACGCCGAGTCCACCGTCGACAGCGCCGTGCTGGCCGCGCACATCTTCAGCCGTGGCCTGGACGCGCTCGGGGCCACGGTCGCCGAAGTCGGCGCCGCGGATGCCGCTGCGCGACTGAACATCCTGGCCGCCGACGGCACCCGACTGCTGGCCACCACCTGGGGCGACACCCTGTCCGTGCTGGAGCGTGCCGATGGTGTGGTGCTGGCCAGCGAACCCTACGATGACGACCCCGCCTGGCGTGACATCCCCGACCGCCATCTCGTGACGGTGGCGGCCGGGCAGGTCACCCTCACCCCTCTGGAAGGATCGGCATGACGCTCTCCCTGGCCAACTCCCTGCGCCGCGATGTCCTCGACGGGCTGGCGCAGACACCGAAGACATTGCCGCCCAAGTGGTTCTACGATGCCGTGGGCAGTGACCTGTTCGACCGCATCACCCGGCTGCCCGAGTACTACCCGACCCGTACCGAGGCGTCGATCCTGCGTGAGCGCGCCGCGGAGATCGCGGCCGCCTCGGGGGCGGACACCCTGGTGGAACTGGGTAGTGGCACCTCGGAGAAGACCAGGCTGCTCCTCGATGCGTGGACCGGTCACGGTCTGCTGCGCCGGTTCATCCCGTTCGACGTCGATCCGAGCGTGCTCAGCGACGCCGCGACCGCGCTGCGCGCCGAATATCCGGGAGTCGAGATCGACACCGTCTGTGGTGATTTCGAGCAGGATCTCGGGACGGTTCCGCAACAAGGGCGGCGCCTGGTGATCTTCCTCGGCTCCACCATCGGCAACTTCACCGCCGCGCCGCGCGCGCATTTCCTTGCCGCACTGGCCGATACGCTGCGCCCGGGCGATGCGCTGCTGCTCGGTACCGATCTGGTCAAGGACACCGACCGGCTGGTGCGCGCCTACGACGACAGTGCCGGCGTCACCGCGGCGTTCAACCGTAACGTGCTGGCCGTGGTGAACCGGGAACTGGACGCCGACTTCGACCTGGATGCCTTCGCGCACGTCGCCAAGTGGAACGACGAGCAGGAGCGCATCGAGATGTGGCTGAAATCCGTTCCGGCCCAGCGTGTTCACATCGGCGCGCTGGATCTGACCGTCGATTTCGCGGCGGGCGAGGAGATGCTCACCGAGGTGTCCTGCAAGTTCCGGCCCGAGGGCGTGGCGGCCGAACTCGAGGCCGCCGGCCTGCGCCGCACCCACTGGTGGACCGACCCGGCCGGTGATTTCGGGCTGTCCCTGGCGGTCAAATGACCCTCGCGCAACAGTGGCGGGCGGCCCGCCCCGCCATGGCGGGACTGCACCTCGACAGCGCGGCGTGTTCGCGGCAGAGCAACACCGTGATCGACGCCGCAGCCATCCATGCCCGCCACGAAGCCGAGGTGGGCGGGTATGTCGCCGCCGAGGCAGCGACGCCGGTGCTGGACGCCGGGCGCGACGCGGTACGGGCGCTGGCCGCCGTCCCGGACGCCGACGTGGTGTTCACGACGGGGTCCAACCACGCGCTGGATCTGCTGCTCACCAGCTGGACGGGTCCGCGCACGCTGGCCTGCCCGCCGGGCGAGTACGGGCCCAACCTCGCGATCATGGCGGCCAACGACTTCGCGGTACGGCCGCTGCCCGTCGACCCGCTGGGGCGGCTCCTGGTTGACGAGGCCAAAGAGGTCCTGCGGGCGGACCCGCCCGGGCTGGTCCACCTGACCGCACTGGGCAGCCACCGCGGGGTCGCGCAGCCACAGGCCGAGCTGGCCGCGGCGTGCCGCGAGCTCGGGCTGCCGCTGGTGATCGACGCCGCCCAGGCGTTCGGCCATCTCGACTGTGCGGTGGGCGCGGATGCGCTGTACTCCTCGTCGCGCAAATGGCTGGCCGGCCCGCGCGGCGTCGGGGTCCTGGCGTTGCGGCCCGCGTTCGCGCGCGGTCTGGCCCCGAGGCTGCCCCCGTTGGAGAGCGGTGAGGCGAATATCGCCGCCCGCGTCGGCTACGCGCTGGCGGTCGGTGAGCACCTGGCGGCGGGGCCCCCGGCGGTGCGGGCGCGGCTGGCCGAGGTGGGCCGCTGGACGCGGACCGCACTGGCCGACATCCCGGGCTGGCGCGTCGTCGAGCCTGTCGGCGAACCGACCGCGTTGACCACCCTGGAACCGACCGGTGACGCCGTCCCCGCGCGGGTGCGATCTCGGCTGATCGCCGAGCATCGCATCGTCACCACCGCATGCGAACTGGTGCGCGCGCCATACGAACTCGCGCGTCCCGTGCTGCGAGTGTCCCCGCACGTCGACGTCACCGAGAACGAGCTGGAGCAGTTCGCCGAGGCGTTGGTCGCCTGTAGCTAGGGTGAGCGGGTGACCGCGCTCAACGATGAAGAGTCTTATCTGATCCAGACCGTGCGGGCCTTCGTCGACCGTGAGGTCAAGCCGACGGTGCAGGAGGTGGAGCACGCCAACGAATATCCCGAACGCTGGATCGAGCAGATGAAGCAGATCGGGATCTTCGGGTTGGCGGTGCCCGAGGGCTATGGCGGCAACCCGGTGTCGATGCCGTGCTACGCGCAGGTAACCCAGGAGTTGGCGCGGGGCTGGATGAGCCTGGCCGGCGCGATGGGCGGACACACCGTGGTGGCCAAGCTGCTCACGTTGTTCGGCACCGAGGAGCAGAAGCGGAAATACCTGCCGAAGATGGCGACCGGGCAGGTCCGCGCGACGATGGCGCTGACCGAACCGGGCGGCGGTTCCGATTTGCAGGCGATGACGACCGTCGCAAAAGCCGACAGCGACGATCTGGTGATCACCGGGTCCAAGACCTGGATCTCCAACGCCCGGCGCTCGGATCTGATCGCGCTGCTGTGCAAGACCGATCCTTCCGCGCAGCCCCAGCACAAGGGCATCTCCATCGTGCTGGTGGAGCACGGGCCCGGGCTGACGGTCTCGCGGGACCTGCCCAAGCTGGGCTACAAGGGCGTGGAATCGTGTGAGCTGGCCTTCGATGACTACCGGATCCCCGCGTCGGCGATCCTGGGCGGCGAACCTGGGCGGGGTTTCGCGCAGATGATGAAGGGCCTGGAGACCGGACGCATCCAGGTCGCCTCGCGCGCGCTCGGGGTGGCCAGTGCCGCGCTGGAGGATTCGCTGGCCTATGCCCAGGCGCGCGAGAGTTTCGGCAAGCCCATCTGGAAGCACCAGTCGATCGGCAATTATCTGGCCGATATGGCCACCAAGCTGACCGCGGCCCGTCAACTCACCTGGTTCGCCGCCGAGAAATACGACAGCGGCGAGCGGTGCGATATGGAGGCGGGGATGGCCAAACTGTTCGCCTCCGAGGTGGCCATGGAGATCGCGCTGAACGCCGTGCGCATCCACGGGGGGTACGGCTACTCCACCGAGTACGACGTCGAACGCTACTTCCGGGACGCCCCGTTGATGATCGTCGGCGAGGGCACCAACGAGATCCAGCGCAACGTCATCGCGGCGCAACTGGTATCCCGCGGCGGAATCTTACCGGCTACTTGTGCGCGGTCAGCAGGAAGGCCGGGAACTTCACCCGGCCCTTCTCGTCGAGGGCGTGCGTCAGCTCGAACGGTGCCTCGTCGGGGATGGCGTTCGCGTTGGCGTGGATGAACGCAGGGCGGATGTCGTCGACCGTCCAGTGCCGCGATACCGCGGCCCGCAGTTCGTCGTCGGCGACCTCGTGGGGCTTCTGCTCCAGCTCGGCGGGGAAGGCGCCCTTGGCGAACACCAGCACGAAGTACGACGCGCCCGGCGCCGCCGCCCGGTGCACAGCCTGCAGGTAGCCGTCGCGTGCCTCGACCGGAATCGAATGAAACAGCGTCGAGTCGATGACGGTGCTGAACCGGCCGTCGTACCCGGTGAACGACGTGATGTCCGCCTGAGCGAATGCTGCGGTGCTCAGGTTGCGTTCCTGGGCTGCACGATTCGCCGCCGCGATGGCGGTCGGCGAAATATCCAGGCCGACGACGGTGTAGCCCTGCGCCGCCAGTGACAGTGACAATTCGGCGTGCCCGCAGCCGGCGTCGAGCACATCGCTGCGGACCTTTCCGTCCGCGATGAGCGTGGCCAGCTCCGGTTGCGGCTCGCCGATGTTCCATGGCGGCGGACCCTCGAACGTGCCGTCCTGCCGGTATGCGCCGTCCCAGTCCAAAACCTCAGATGCCATGGCATCCAACGTACGCCGCGTCAGGGAGCGGGTGTCTCCCACGTGTGGACCGGGGCATTGCTGTGCATAGCGTCGCAGTACAGGCGCAGCATCTCGGCCAGTGCCGCAGGGCGCGCCAGGCCACGCTCCTGCAGCGCGTGCACCGTCGCGGTCTGCCAGGCCGCGCCGTTGCGCCCCGTCTTCGCGCGGCCCTCGATGACACCCAGATACCGGTCGCGTACCTCGGCGGACACGCTCCACCGGCGCA
>JAHFVC010000176.1 GCA_023264765.1 Mycobacterium sp.
GCTAGCTGTACTGACCTGAGAGGTTAGGTACGCGGCTGGCGGGTGGTTGACCCTTGAGTGCTGTGTGGCCGCGGTGGTGATTGTAGGTGTGTAGCCATCGTGGGTACTCGGCGCAGCGGTCGGCGTCGCTGGTATAGAGGCGGGCGTAGGCCCACTCGTCGGCCAGGGTTCGGTGGAATCGTTCGACCTTGCCGTTGGTTTGTGGGTGGTACGGGCGGGTGCGACGGTGCTTTATGTCGCCCAACGAGTCGCCGAACGTGTGTGATCGATAACAGGAACCGTTGTCGGTCAATACGTTTCGCACGGTGAAGCCGCATTCGTTGAACCACGCGTTGGCGCGCAGCCAGAACGCAGCGGCAGTCTCCTTGCGTTCATCGCCCAGCATTTCGGAATAGGCCAGCCGCGAGTGCGCATCGATCGCGGTGTGCAGGAAGTGATAGCCCCGCACCGGCTTGCGGTTTCTGACCCCGTCGCTCTTGTCGGCCTGGGCGTTGCGCTTGCCCGCCGATTTGCCCATCATCCGCCAGCCTCCGCCAGCCGGAATCTTGCCGAGCTTCTTGACATCGACATGGACCAGATCACCGCACCGTGCCGATTCCATCCGCCGGATGACACGCCCAGTGGGGCGGTCCAGCCAGCGCAATTTGGCCAAGCCGTAACGGGTCAACACCCGGTGCACCGTCGAAGGATGCAGACCCAGCAGATAGGCGATGCGCGCCGGTCCCCAGCGGCGAACGACGCGCACCTTGACGATGCGTCGCTCGGTGCGCGTCGGTGTCCGATTCGGACTCCGGTGCGGCCGTGAGCTGCGATCCACCATTCCGGCCGGCCCGTGCACGCGGTAACGGCTCGCCCAGCGCCCGGCGGTCGTCACCGCCACCTGGAACCGTTCGGCGGCTCGACGCAGCGGCCAGCCCTCCTCAACGACACAACGAGCCAGCCGCAGCCGACCAGTTTCCGACAACGGCGCATTACGGTGAGACATGAAGACCTCCGAGATTGGTGAGCGTTCCTTAGACAGCTCGCACTCCACTCGGAGGTCTTCTTCATGTCACCACGCCACGCCGTACCTAACGTCCGTGGTCAGTACAGCTAGCCGGACCAGGGCCCTCACTGCTGCCGGTGCAGTACACCCAGAGCCCACTGAGTGCCCATCCCACGTGTGAGAGCCATGTGAATCCATAGCAGCGCAAGCGGTTCCAGCAGGCGGGCAGATGTCAGGTCGCCCGCGTCGAGCACCTCGAACCCGAGTTCGCGTACCAACTGCCCGGTGATCTCCTTGGCCGCGGTGTCGTCGCCGCACACGAACATCGCTGCGGGACTGCTCAAGTGGGGGGCGTCCATCATGGGAGCGCCGATCTGGTTCATGGCCTTGCACACTCGTGCGCTCGGTGCCCAGGCGGCGATGTGCTCGGCGCCGGAGGAGGTGTGGCCGATCTCCAGCGCGGCGAAGTCGGGCGTCAGCGGATTGGTGCAGTCGATGAGTACCTTGCCGGTCAGGTCGCCGCACGCCTGGATGGCGTCGCGGGTGTGTCGCCACGGCGTGCACACGGACACCACGTCGGCATCGGCGACCGCGCGTGCGTTGCCGGCGATCGGGGCGGCCAACGCACGGTGCCGCTCATCGGTGAGATCGCGTACGCCATAGATGATCTCGTGCCCTCGGTGTTGCCATGCGCGCCCCAGCGTGCCTCCGACGTTGCCTGCGCCGATCACTGCGATCCGCATCGGGTCACAGCCTCAAACGGGTGGTGTAGTGCGCCATCTCTTCGATCTGATCGACGAACGGGGCGATATGGCCGAAGAACTCGCGAAATTGGCTGCCACGGCGGAACTTCTGGAGATGGTCATCGACAGATGTCCATGCGATCCGGAGGACGAAGCGATCGGGCTCTTCCACGCCTTGCGTCAATTCGTAGTCGATGCAGTACGGGCTGGCTTTCAGCGGTACGGCGGCGGACCGGTAAGCGGACATGAGATCGTCCGCTCGCTCCGGCGGGATTCGGTAGCGGATGTATTCGATGGTCGGCTCGGTGCTAGTCATGTTGGTAACAATGCTTGAGTTCAAGCAATAGTGCAATACTTTGAGCCGCGAGTAGGGTGTCGACTCGTGGAGCAACCGATACGGCGATACGGCGTCCCGGCTTCGTCATCGTCGTGGGACAGCGTCGACCACCTGCTCGACGAGTGGGCCAGGGAACGTCCCGACCTGGACTTCACGCCGCTTGGCATCGTGTACCGACTCGGGCGGGTCCGCCGCCTGTTGGAGCAGCGCATGGCCGAGGTGTACGCCAAACACGGCCTCACCGCGGCCGACTTCCTCGTCGTGGTGACTCTGCGGCGCAGTGGCGCGCCCTACCGAATGCCGCAGGCTCGGCTGACGGACGCACTCGGATTGACTTCCGGCACGGTCAGCCTGCGACTCGACCGCCTCGCGAAGGCCGGCGTCGTCACCCGGGCACCCGATCCCGACGATCGCCGCGGCAGCATCATCACGCTCGCCGCGGACGGGTTGCGCCTGTTCGACTCGATCGCGCCCGAACATCTCGCCAATGAGGACCGGTTGCTCTCGGCGCTCACCGGGGAGCAGCGCGGCACGCTCGCCGACCTGCTCCGCCACCTCCTGATTTCTCTGGAGCCCGACTCCACGACACGCACGCATCTGGGGTTGACCGTCGAGTCCGCCATCACCGCGCGCAGGATGCGCAGCGCCGTCGGCCTGTCCGATACGCCGGGGTTACTGGTCAGCGATGTCGAAGCCGGCACTCCCGCCGAAGCGGCCGGGCTGCAGCGCGGAGACCTCCTGGTCGACATCGACGGGCGGCCCCTACACAGCGCCGCGACCCTTGCCGACATCATCGCCGCACGCGGTGACGACGAGCCGATCGAAGTCGCATTGTTGCGCGGCGACGAAGCGCACCGGGCCACCCTGCGAACTTCCGTGTGACCGCGGTAGGCGGGTGCCGTGGCGCGCCGCTAAGGTGAGCCGGAATCAGACGCGGCACCGTCGCCGCGCCGGCATAGTCATCTTCCTGAGCACGGAACGGCGGACACCATCAGCACCCTCATCCGCGAGGTGGGCACCCATCTCGATGTCGAAATCACCGATCCGAGCACCCTGGAGTTCCAGATCGCCGTCGCCCCACATCCCGGTGCGCAAGTCTCGGAGTCGTTGACGTTCGTCTTGAACGGCCAACCGATCAGTGCGTCCGAGATCATCGGTGTGCACGGCAATCGGATCCACAAATTCGATGCCGGCGTGGGCACCCTCAGCGTCGACTACAACGCCACGATCGTCGGGCAGAGCGAGCCCGCACCCGTGACCGACTATGACCTCTCGCAATATCTGCGGCCGAGCCGGTACGCCGAGTCCGACAAGTTCTACGGTTTTGCCGGCTTCGAGTTCAACCAATATGCCGACAAGGCAACACTTCTGGCGAAGATCTCGTCCTGGGTGGGAGCACGGTTGAGCTACGTACCCGGCTCCAGTGATCCCATCGACGGCGCCGAGGACACCCTGCTGGCCGGTGCCGGTGTGTGTCGCGACTATGCGCACCTGGTTGTCGCGTTGTTGCGCGCGGTGAACGTTCCGGCGCGCCTGGTCGCGGTCTACGCGCCGGGCTGCGTGCCCATGGATTTCCATGCCGTCGCCGAGGCCTATGTGGACGGGTACTGGCGCGTCGTCGACGCCACCTGCCTGGCGCCGCGGCAGACCCTGGTGCGCATCGCCACCGGCCGTGACGCCGCAGACACGGCCTTCCTCGACAATCACGGGGGATCGATCGCCTTGACCAACATGGTGGTCAACGCGACCACCAACCAGAACCTGCCGTTCGACCCGCAGGATCAGGTTGTATCGATCAGCTGAGGGCAATCGCCGTGAGCTCCGTCGCACCGGTACGCCGGTATGAGGGTCGCGCCATGGGGTACACCGTGACCATGGTGATCACGAAGGACATCCTGCGGCAGCTGCTGCAGGGCGAGGACGACGCGGTACTGGTGTTGCGTGAAGGGCGTGTCCACATCGTTTCGTCCGGAGCCGAGGGCGGTGGCCTGGAGGTCATCACCCGGGCAGATCTGATGGCCCGGCTGGGTGACGCCGAGGACTCCGACGGAGAGCTGGCCAACCAGGCCGCCGCGCTGGACACCGCGGTCGCCGAGCTCGGCGGCTGACGGCCGCTTCCGGCGCCGCGCGACGCGCCGCCCGTAACACCTTCTGAACTACGGCATCTCGCACGGAAGCGTGCCGATTGGCGAATCAGTTGACCCCAACAGGATTGAAACGCGTCACCGCTGGGTATTCCACCTTTGTCGGAAACGTCAATAACTTTAGGAGCGTCCTGTGATCGTCCTCGGCATCATCCTCATTGCGGTCGGTTATCTGTTGCCGGTCCCCGCTGTCATTGCCACCATCGGCTGGATCATTCTGGTCGTCGGCTTGGTGCTGCTCGTTCTGGGCCAGGTCGGTCGCCCGATCGGAGGCCGTAAGGTCTGGTACTGATAGCGCGGCATCTGGCCGCGCGCACGCCTGACACTTTGTAACCGAAATGCCCCCAGCATGCGCTGGGGGCATTTCGGTGTCGAATGTGCCGAAAGTCTGTGAGGTCGGCGGTCTTTGGCGCTCTTGTCACACGGCCGGTCAAGGAGTACGGTCACCAATGACCGACCAGTCGGTCGGTGAAAGTACGCAGGGATGGTGACCTCGTATGACCGCTGCACGCATCGACACGACAGCGGGCGCTCTCGCCTACGACGACATCGGTTCCGGACCGCCGGTCGTTCTGCTGCACGCGACGCTGCACGACAGGCGCGACTTCGCGCCGATCATCCCCGTGCTCGCCGAGCGGCACCGCGTCATCGCATTGGACTGGCCGGGACACGGTGAATCTGCGGCCGTGCAGGATCTGACCGCCGCGCGGCTGGCCGACGTGCTCGTGGAGGTGGTGACCGGTTTGGATCTACGGCGGGCCGTGTTCGTCGGCAACTCGGTCGGCGGCTACGCCGCAGCCCGGCTGGCCATCGAACACCCGGACCGAGTAGCCGGCCTGGTGCTGGTGAACAACGGCGGATTCATCCCGGCGACCCCCTCCGTGCGTGTGTTCACCGCACTGATGGGAACCCCGTGGGTGACGCGCCGCGTCATGCCGCGATTCATCCGCGGCTATATGCGCTGTGCCGGACCGGCTGACGAGGCCATCGCCGAGCGCGCCACCGCGCGGGTGCGCACTACGGCCGGCACCGCGACCGCCGCGTCGATCTGGCGCAGCTTCTCCGATCCGGCGCACGACCTGAGAGATCGCGCAGACCTGATCGCCGCCCCCACCCTGATCGTCTGGGGTACCAGGGACATCGCCATCCCCGCCCGGGTCGGGCGGCTCACGCGGGCGGCGATCGACGGGTCTGTCCTACATGAGCTGCCGACCGGACATGTGGTCTTTTCTTCTGCGCCAGCGAAATTCCTGGACATTGTGACGCCGTTCATCGCGTCGGCGGCCGTGGCGGGTTAAACAGCCGGGCCCCGTCCCAGCGCGGCCGAGCCGAGTGCCTCCAGCACGGCATCGGTGTTGGGCGGGTGTAAGGAGCCGGTGCGCACGTCGCGGTAGAGACGTTCCAGCTCATGCCGCCGGGATACCGACGCCGCGCCGACCACCTGAATGGCTGTGTCGACGACCTGCCGTGCGGTGGTGGTGCTGAATTCCTTGGCGGCCAAGGCGCGCAACGCATCCCAGTCGTCGGACGCTGCCGTGGTGACGGAATCCAGGAATGCCGACGCGGCCTCCAGTTTGATCTCCGCCTCAGCGATCTGTCGCTGCACCGCCGGCTTGTCCGCGTGCCGGGCCACGTCGGCGCGCAGCGAACCCCGGGTCTGCGC
The DNA here is from genome assembly GCA_023264765.1 of Mycobacterium sp. Lineage (GTDB taxonomy): Bacteria > Actinomycetota > Actinomycetes > Mycobacteriales > Mycobacteriaceae > Mycobacterium. The sequence continues at coordinate 5,873 of JAHFVC010000176.1, forward strand.
GCCCAGGATCGCGAGATCGAGTGCGCGCCGGGCGATACCGAAGTACACGCTGGACACCAATGGCAGGTACCAAGCCAGCAGCAGCCCGACATACTCGGGGTACACCGGGCCCACCGGATGCGTGGCGATGGTCTTGTGCGCTTCGGCGCGCGCTCCGTCGAAGACGGTGTCGTGGCTGGCCGTCGCGCGCACGCCCAGTGCGTCCCACGTCTCGACGATGCGCACGCCCGGGTCGGTGCGGTCGACGAACGTGTGCACGATGACGGGGCGGTCTGGGTCGGAGTCGTCGCGGGCGTGGATGCCGATCTGATCCCATACCGGGGTGAGCGAGGTGAAGACCTTGCGCCCGGTGATCGAGTAGGAGCCGTCGGGCGCCGGGACCGCCCGCACCTGGGCGTCGTCCAATCCCACGTCGTTGCCCGGCTCGCCGTGTCCGGCGGCGAAGATCTGCCCCGCCGCGATATCGGTCAGCAGCCACTGGGCGTCGGCAGCACCGCGGGCAACGGCGTCGGCTGCCGACCCGGCCCAATAGAGATGCATGTTGACGGCCAGGGCAGTGGCCGGCGCCCAGTAGGCGAGGTGGCGCTGCTCGCGGGCCAGTTCGGTGAGGCTGAGCCCGGAGCCGCCCACTTGTTGTGGCAATGGCGCCTTCAGGTACCCGCGCTCCACGAGGACGGCGAAGTCCTCGGCGAAGAACGCATTCTCCGCGTCGTAACGCGCCGCGCGCTCGTGGAACCGGGCGTAGTCCTGCGGGGTGAAGAATCGGCTGCGGAAGCCGTCGGCCAGCGGGCTGGTGCCGCTGACGACGCGCGGTTCGGCGTCGGGGACTGCGGCGATCGGGGCCCGGGAGATCTCACTGAGGGTCACTGTGTCGATGATCCGGCCGGGGTGGTTTCGCACCCAGATTTGGCATCGCGGCGATTGTTTGTGTGCCGGCGAGGCCTCCGAACCGGGGGAGCCCAACTTTTCAAGATCACTGCAGACTGGCAAACATGTTGCCCAGACTTTTAGGTTCGCTAAATTTCGTTACCGCGGTGTACTGAAAATATTCACATTCCCAGATATTTGCTGACTAGAAGTGTCAACGCGCGTATTCACATTCGTTAGCCGTGCGCACAGAACTTCGGTACTGGCGAACTTTGGGTGAAATGCATTCGCCATCAAGCATTCTCGAGTTTCGTGAACCGGTTCGGAATCGAGGACGATGTGTCCTATCCTGCGCCCATGCACAACAGGCCCCAGTCGGAGCGGTAGCCGCTTGACCGCGACGATCGCTCAGAAGGACCAGTTCCAACGGCGGAAACGCCTCGACATCCAGGGCTTACGTGCCATTGCGGTGGCTCTCGTGGTGCTCTTTCACGCGGAGGTGCCCGGATTCGGCGGCGGCTACGTCGGCGTCGACGTGTTCTTTGTGATCTCGGGCTTCCTCATCAGCACCCACCTGGTGGAAAGCCTGCGGGACCGTGGTGGCATCGGATACGGCGCGTTCTACGCGCGGCGGGCCCGCCGTCTGCTGCCTGCGGCCTTGACCGTCATCCTGGCCACGATGGTCCTCGCCGCGGTATGGGTGTCACCTCTGCAGTTCGACATCGTTCTCAAGGACGCCGTCGCCGCTGCTTTCTACGTCCCCAACATGCTGTTCGCCTTCAACGCGACCGACTACCTGGCCGACAAGACACCGTCGCTGTTCCTGCACTATTGGTCGCTGGGGGTAGAAGAGCAGTTCTATCTGCTGTGGCCGCTGTTGTTGGTGATGCTGTTCGCCGTCTTCAAGCTGCGCCGCGGGATGGCCGCGGCACTGGTAGCGCTGACCGCGCTGTCGTTCCTGCTGTGCGTGTGGCTGACGGGGTTCTCCCAGCCCAGCGCGTTCTTCCTGCTCCCGGCCCGGATGTGGGAGTTCGGCCTCGGGGCGCTGGTCGCCTTTGCGCTGCTGCGCCGCGACCGGATCCTGCCGGATCGCGTGGCGGCGGTCGCCGGATGGGTGGGATTGGCGGCGATCATCGGCAGCGGCGTGCTGTTCTCGGCGGCGACGCTGTATCCGGGATATGCCGTCGCCGTACCGGTCGCGGGAACCGCCCTGCTGATCGCCGCAGGCCCGGTGCCCTGGAGTCCGGTGGCCCTGCTGAGCCTGCGACCGATCACCTGGATCGGCGACATCTCCTACTCGCTGTATCTGGTGCACTGGCCCGTTCTGATGCTGCCGCTCGCCGCCACCGCCTATATGGAGCCCTTGCCGCTGTGGATGCGCGCCGTCCTCGCGGCCGCGTGTGTGCCACTGGCCTGGCTGCTCTACACCTACGTGGAGCTGCCCGGCCAGCGCCTGACATTTCTGGCCGGCGCCCGGCCGCGCCGGACGCTGGCTGCCGCCGGCGCGGGAATGGCGACCGTTCTCGGGATGGCGGTACTCGCCACCGTGGTGCTCAATCCGGCCCTCGATGCCGGTAAGCCTGCCGAGCAGACCAGGATCGCCGTGATGCCGCCCGGCACGCCGTTCGTCCCCAGCAATATCACCCCGACACTCGCCGCTGCCGAGGACATCCTGCCGCTCGTGTCGACCAACGGCTGCCACCGATCCCGCCTGGATGCCAATCCTGCCGCCTGCCGGTTCGGTGCCAACTCCGCGGCGCCGCTGGTGGCCCTGTTCGGTGATTCCCATGCCACCCAGTGGTTTCCGGCCTTGGTGAAGCTGGCCGATGCCGGTGCGATCAGACTCGACTCCTACACCAAGAGTGCGTGTCCACCGGCGTGGGTCGCCGGGTTGCGCTATCCGGAATGCGATGCGTGGCGAGGTGGGGTCATCGCCGGCATCGGCGCGTCGAAGCCGGCGCTGATCGTCGTCGCGGCGTGGCACCAGTACCTGGCCGGCGACGAGGCGGCCACCCAGCACTGGCGGGATACATTGGCGCACACCATCAACCAGTTTCCGCCTGGAAGTCGCGTCGCCTACATTGCCGACACCCCGTCCATCGGTGTCACGCCGTCGATGTGCCTGAGCCGCTACATCGACGACGCCCAGCGCTGCGCACTTCCGCGGACGGCCGCGCTCAGTGGCGACGTGCGCCATGCGGAAGCGGGCCTGGCGGCGACAGGCAAATTCAGCTATCTCGACTACACCGACTACCTGTGCAACGACTCCGTGTGTCCCGCCGTCATCGGCAACACGCTGGTCTATCGCGACCGTCACCACATCACGGTGGCCATGAGCAACCTGCTGGGGCCGCTCCTCAACGCGGACATATCGGCCATCCTCGCCGCACGGCAAGCGGCGCCGGCTGCCGGACCCGCCGACCGGCGGATGCTCAGGGGGCAGCCGGCCCCCCGGACAGTGCCGCCATTCGCGGGTACAGGATCGCCGGGCCCAGCCACCGGGCGATGAAGTGCCGCAGAGTGATCGCGCGACTCGGGGGCTCACCCGGGTCGAGTAGCAATGAATGCATGGTGCGCACGGTCACTTTCCGCCTCCGGCCGCAAAGTCACGGGTGCACCGCTTCGGCTGGTTGACAGGCATGTTGTACCGACTTGTACGTTGCCAGCAACAGCGACTAGGTTGTGTGGCACAACGTTGTGGAGGGGTGGTTCACAGTGAGTGTGCGGTTCGGCTCGTTTGCTACACGCTCGCGCCGCACGACTCCTCGGCAATCAGATGTCCGAGGTGGTCGCCGATGAATGACGACTCGGTGCGCGCGGGCCGCATGGAGTTCGACGACCACTACTACTGGCTGACCTCCCTGGTGGCATCCCACAACCTGGAGCGGGTCACCTGTCGGGCGGTGGCGGCCATCGCCTTTCTGCTCGGCATCATCCCGCTGCTGCTCGTCATCGATGCGCCGGGTCAGCACAGCGGTCTTCGGCTGGCCGTCGCTGGCGCCGTCGCCGGCATATGCACCACGATCGCCGTGCTGTGGGCGACCCGGTACTGGCCCACCCGCGCACAATCGCGCGTATGCGCGGTCGCCGGAACGATCGCCGTCGCCGCTGCCGCCTACGTCATCCCGGATCCACTGCTCGCGACGCTGGGCTGCCTGGCGTTTGCCGCCCCGGCCGGCTTCAGCGCCCTGTTCCACTCCCGGCGCGAACTGATCCTGACGTGGGCGGTGGGTGGCGCGACGCTGGTGATGGCCACCCTGCGACTGGTGCAGGCCGCCCCGCTGCTCGCGCTGCCGGTGGTGCCCGTGGTCATCTTGATCAACCTGTTCGCCGCGTATGCCTGGCAGCTGGTGGTTCAACTGACCGAAGCGAAGGTCGCGTCCGCGCATTTGGACCCCCTCACCGGACTGCTCAACCGCACGGCGTTCGAAGAGGAGATGTCGATCGTGCTGGGCGCCCGGGGTCGACAGCACGACCGGCACCTCGTCATCGTCGTGATCGCCATCGATACCTACGACCTGTTGATGAGCATGGGTCAGCCGGCGGGGGCCGACGACGCGTGCGTGCTGGCCGCCCGGCAACTGCGCGCGACGGTGCGGCGTGACACGATCCTGGCGCATCGCGGCGGCGGCGAATTCCTGATCGCCGAAGTGTTCACCGCGGCCGACCCTGCCCCGCTGCTGGAGCGGGTACGCGGCACCCTGACCGACCGGCCCGCACAACTGAGCGCGAGTATCGGCGCTGTGAGCACTCCGCTTCCCCCGCTGGCCAGTTACTCGGCCATCGAAGTCCTCGACGAGTTGCTACCGCTGGCCAATCAGGCCCGCAACGACGCGCGCCGCGAGGGCGGCAACTCCTCGCGCTGTCTCATCGACCCGACACTGCGCTTCCTGGAAAACCCGCACGACCATCGTTAGCCGCAGGCGCGATCCGCCAGGTGGCTGCCCGGGGCACCCTTCTTGTCCGCGTACATGAGTTCGTCGGCGAGCGTGAGTAGTTCGTCGAGGGTGTTGGTGGACGACGGATCGGTCAGCGCCAGGCCGACACTCGCGGACACCGCGTAGGCGCGGTCGCGCGCCGCGTTGAACGCCGCGAACGCCTCCGCCAAACGGGTTTTGAGGCCCGCCGGTTCACCCGCGGGCTCGGTGACCAACACGCAGAACTCGTCGCCGCCGATCCGGGCCAGGATGTCGGACTCGCGCAGTGTGGTCCTGAGCACCTCGCTGACATCGGCGAGTAGCGCGTCCCCGGCGTCGTGGCCGAGTTCGTCGTTCACCCGCTTGAGCCCGTTCACGTCGATGTAGGCGAGCAGGAACGTGTGGTTGTTGCGCCGTGCCGCGCGCAGCGCCGATTCACCCAAAAGGTAGAAGCCGCGGCGGTTGTTGAGCCCGGTCAGTTCGTCGGTGACGGAAAGCTGGCGAATCTCCTCATTCGCCTGCTCGAGGTCGGCGGTCCGATCCCGCACCCGCTGCTCGAGCTCGCGGTAGATCTGCACGTTCTCCATGGCGATCGATGTCGAGTCGGCGAGGGCCTGCAACAGGGAGACCTCGTGAGGGGTGGCGGCGCGTTCGTCGGCCCAGTAGGCGCCGATCGCCCCGACCGGGTCGAGTTTGCGGATGGGCGTCATCACCAGGCTGTGCACGAAGGTCGGGCGGTACGCGACATGCGGGATGCGAGCATCGACGTAGATGTCCGGGATGACGACGGCCGCACGATTGAGCATCACCCAGCCGCTGATGCAGGTTTCCATCGGGAAGCGGCTGCCCTTCCACAACGGTGCAATCGCGTCCTCGTCGGCGTAGTAGCACATTCCGTTGTCCCGCAACACAAATGTGGTGCCGTCGCAGCCGACGAGTTCACGCGCGGACGTGCGGACGATCCGCTGGATCTCGGCCAGCGTGCGTGCCAGCGAAAGCTCCTGCACGGCGTGCACCAACCGCTCCATGCCGCGCACGTAGTCCGCTTCAGAGAATCCGCGTTCCCGGGCATCCTCCGGGAGGGGCGACATCAGCGGGGCGTTCACACCACCTCCATGCGGGGACCGGACTTTGCTGCGCTTGATGGACGATACGAGTCGAGCCTCAGACTACCGGCAGTTTGCTGAGATCGCGCACAGGACGCGTGAGAATGCGCTCACAAGGCGTTACGACTGGGAATACCCTGGTTGCACAATTGCCGAAATCACACGCAGCCGAGCGGCGGACTGTGGCGATGCGACTTAGGTTAGCCTGCCTTCCATGGGAATGGTCCACGGCGTCGTCACTGCGGTCAGTGATATCGGGCCACGTATCCGGCGGGTGGTGTTCGAGGTGGCCGATCTGGACGCACTCGGACTACCGGAGGCCGGCGATGCCGCACTGGGCATCTACTTCCCGGAACCCGCGCAACCCGGCCCGCCGGATATGGACGGTGACCCGGAGGGCCGCAACTACAGCGTGCGCCGCCGCGACGGCCGGGAGGTCACCTGCGACTTCGTCCTGCATGAGCGCGGACTGGCCACCTCCTGGGTACGCCACGCGGCTCCCGGCCAGCGGGTGGCGTTGGACCACGCACGCAGCTGGTATCGGCCCGAGCCGACCTCGGCCTGGCAGCTGCTGGTCGCCGACCTGTCCGGACTTCCGGCGCTCGCCCGCATTCTCGAAGAACTCCCACCCGGCACCGAGGCGGCGGCCATCGTGGAGGTCGCCGACCGCAGCGACGTGAATTATCTGCCGGCGCGACCCGACATCCCCCTCGTGATCACCGTCGGGACAGGCAACGGGCACGCTCCCAGCAGGCTGCCCGAATTGGTGCGTGACCACGCACATCCCGACGGTCGTGGGTACTGCTGGTTCGCGGGCGAGGCGCAGGCCACCCGGGTGGTGCGCAAGTACCTGCGCAGTGAATACGGTTGGGTGGCAGATCAATACGACATCGTCGGGTACTGGCGGTTTGATTCCGAGACCTGGGATCGCCGATACGAGGCGGTCAGTGTCGAGGTCGAGGCGATCTACGAACAGGCCCTGGCCGACGGCAAGAGCGAGAAGGTCGCCGCCGAGGAATACGATCTCGCGCTTGAGCGCGTCGGCCTGTAGGCGTCTGTAGCCCATGGCCACAGCTACCGCCGAAGCCGAACTGCGTTCCCCGCACCGCCGCCTGACAGGTCTGGCGATCTGTGGGGCAGTGCTGACAGTAATGGGTGTCCTGAGCCTGGCCGTCGGCACGCAGACCGTGGATCTGTCGACGGTGTGGCGCGCGGTGACCGACTACACCGACACCGGCAACGAATGGATCGTGCACGAGTTGCGGATCCCGCGCACCGTGCTGGGCATCGTCGTCGGCATCGCACTGGGCCTGTCCGGTGCGTTGATCCAGGGGATCACCCGGAACCCCTTGGCCGATAGCCAGATCCTGGGCCTGGAAGGTGTGGCGGGGCTG
>JAHFVC010000457.1 GCA_023264765.1 Mycobacterium sp.
CCTGTTCAACGTCGCCGTCGAGGCCGCACCCCCGGCGCCGGCCCCCGAGGTGCAGGCGATGTCGCAGGGGCTTGCCGACTTCGCCGCGGCCGCTGCCCAGCAAGCGCAGGGCCAGGTGGCGACCAAGCAGCGGCCATCGGGCTTGCACGCCAGAGGAATTGACGACGGAGCGGACGGCTCGTCCAGGCTGACGTACTCCGGGCCTGCCGAGGACGGTTCGGCGGAGGTGCAGGGGCCCACCGGCGGTCGCCACGCGGCACCGGAACCGGGCACCCGCAAGGAACGCCGCGAGGCGGCCCGCCAGCAGGCCCGGGACGCGAAGGCCAACCGGCGCTAGTCAGCCCACCTGGAGTGCCACCACCTGCCAGCGGCCGGCAACCAGTTCGATGCGTGCCGCGATCGCCCGGACCCGCGGACCACGCGTGTAACTGGCGAACACCTCGGCGGCACCGGCGTGGTCGGAACCGCGGTCGTCGGCCCGGCGCAGCCCCACCCGTCGCAGGATTGCGGTGCCGTCCGGTTTGGGCGCGCGCGCCAGGGCCACCGTGGCGTCGATGAGCGCCGGCACCAGCACGCCCCGCAACTGCGCGGCAGGCCTCCTGCGGTCGATCACCTCCAGCACGCGGCGCAGTGCGGCGTCGGCGAACGCGCCCGCCGGAGGCGGCATCGGGGGCGGCATGTCGACGTGCGCGACGGAACGCAGGTGCACGGTGGACCGCTTGCGCAACACCGGCGGTGGGCAGAACGCGGAGCCCAAGGGCGGTGGCTCGCAGTCGATGATGGGCATCGCCACACACGACGTGGTCGGCTCGGGGGCGGCGGGCGGAAGGGTCGTCACTGTGTCTCTCCACGGCAATCCAGCAATACGGCACGGACAGGGCGCTGCTGGAGAGGCACAGGCATATTGATGATCGCACGGTTTGACAGGCGTCCCACGCACCCGTGATGCGGTGCGGAGCCGAGGCCGACTAAGTTGACGGACATTCGTGCATTCATCTGACCAGCAGGCCGGATCGGGGGGAGGGGCCACACCGCGATGGTGACCAGGCTGTCGGCATCGGATGCGGTCTTCTTCCACATGGAGAACACCGCCACACCGATGTACGTGGGGTCCCTGTCGATCGTGCGCAAACCACGCGCCGGGCTGAGCTACGAGTCCGTGCTCGAGACCGTGGAGCGCAGGCTGCCGCAGATTCCGCGCTACCGGCAGAAGGTTCGCGAGGTCAGTTTCGGGCTGGCCCGGCCGGTGTGGGTCGACGACCGCGATTTCGACATCACCTATCACATCCGGCGTTCGGCTCTCCCGTCCCCGGGCAGTGATGCGCAACTGCACGACCTGGTCGCCCGCCTGGGTTCGCGGCCCCTGGACAAGACCCGCCCGCTGTGGGAGATGTACATCGTCGAGGGGTTGACCCACAACCGGATCGCCATCTACACCAAGACGCACCAGGCGCTTGTCAACGGGATGTCGGCGCTGGAGATCGGCCACGTCATCGCCGATCGCACGCAGAAGTCCCCGGAGTTCGGCGAGGACATCTGGATCCCGGGCCGCGAGCCCAGCGACACCGCGCTCCTGCTCGGTGCGCTCGGCGAGTGGATCACCCGGCCCACGGCCCAGCTCGCCGCAATGCGCTCCACGGTCACCGAGGTGGCGACCAACGCCAGCGCGCTGGTCGACGTCGGGCGCCGGGTCGCCGACGTGGCCCGCACGGTGGCGCGAGGTACCGCACCGAACAGTCCGCTCAACACCACGGTGTCGCGCAACCGGCGGTTCACCGTCGCCGGCCACCGGCTGGAGGATTACCGATCGCTGCGCGCCCGGTATGACTGCGATGTCAACGACGTGGTGTTGGCGGTGGTCGCCGGTGCCCTGCGCAACTGGCTGCTGTCCCGCGGCGAACCGGTGACGGCCACGTCGAGTGTGCGCGCGATGGCCCCGAACTCGGTGTACCCCGACGCCGAGATCGACTCGACCGGGCCGGGCCAGGCGATCAGCGAGGTGTCGCCGTTCCTGGTGGACCTGCCGATCGGGGAGGGCAATGCGGTGGTCCGGCTGTCCCAGATCGCGCATGCCACCGAGTCGCACTCGACCGCTGCCAGCCTGGTCGACGCCCGTACCATCGTGACGCTGTCCGGGTTCGCGCCACCGACCCTGCACGCCATGGGCATCCGTGTTGCCACCAGTTTCTCGGCCCGCCAGTTCAACCTGCTGATCACCAACGTCCCCGGCGCGCAGAAGCAGATGTACATCGCGGGCACAAAGCTGGTCGAGACCTACGCGGTCCCGCCGCTGCTGACCAACCAGGTGCTGGCCATCGGTGTGACGTCGTACAACGGCATGTTGTATTTCGGGATCAACGCCGACCGCGACGCGATGAGCGACGTGGACGTGTTCCCGATCCTGCTTCGCGAGTCGCTGGACGAGCTGTTGGAAGCGGCCCGCTGACCTGGGTGTCGGCGCACGCTAACCTGCCCTGGTGCGCGTCTATATCCCGGCCACGTTGGCGATGTTGCAACAGTTGGTCGCCGACCGGGTCCTCCATGCCCGCAGCGGCACGGCTTTCGCACTCACCCCGACGCTGCGTGAGGCCTACGCTCACGGCGACGACGAGGAACTGGCCGAGGTCGCCCTCGGTGAGGCGGCGCTGGCTTCGCTGCGTCTGCTCGCCGGTGGCGTCGGGGATCTCCCGCCGCGCCGCGTGGTGCTGGTCGCCGATGCCGACGACGTGACCGTTCGACCCGATCTGGATGACGCGGTGGTGCGGCTGGCCGGTCCGATCGGCTACGACGACGTGGTCGCGGTGTATGTCGACAACGCTGCCGCAGAGCACGCGGTGCTGGCGGCCGTGGACGTCATCGACTCCGCCGACCTCGGCGACGAGGACGCCGAACTCACGGTCGGCGACGCGCAGGACCATGATCTGGCCTGGTACGCGCCTCAGGAACTACCGTTCCTGCTCGAACTGCTCTGACGGTGTCGGCTTCGTCACTACAATAAGTTACCGGCGAGTACTAGATACGGAACCGTAAGTTACGGTACCGTAGGTTGCGTGTCCAAGAGCACCGTCAAGACCTCCGCGAACGTGGCTGATACGGTCCGCCCTGCGGTCCCGGGTGCGCCGCACTGGAAGACGTTGCGCGCCATCGCCGGCAGGATCACCACGCCGCTGTTGCCGGACGACTACCTGAAGCTGGCCAACCCGCTGTGGTCGGCGCGCGAGTTGCGTGGCCGGGTGGTCGAGGTTCGGCGGGAGACCTCGGACTCCGCGACGCTGGTCATCAAGCCCGGCTGGGGATTCACCTTCGACTACGAGCCCGGCCAGTACGTCGGCATCGGCCTGCTCATGGATGGGCGCTGGCGGTGGCGGTCCTACTCGCTCACCTCGGCGCCCGTGCCGGGCCGCGGAAAGCGCACCATCAGCATCACCGTGAAGGCGATGCCCGAGGGATTCCTGTCCACGCACCTGGTGGACGGCGTCACGCCCGGCACCATCGTCCGGCTCGCCGCGCCGCAGGGCAATTTCGTCATGCCCGACCCGGCGCCGGCTCAGGTGCTGTTCGTGACCGCGGGCTCCGGCATCACCCCGGTGATGTCGATGCTGCGAACGCTGGCTCGGCACGGGCAGGTCACCGACATCGTCCACGTGCATTCGGCGCCGACCGAGGCCGACGTCCTCTTCGCGGCCGAACTGGCCGAGTTGCAGCGCGCCCACCCCAGTTACCGGCTGATCGTGCGGCCCACCCGCACACAGGGGCGACTCGATCTGCTGCGGCTGGCCGACGTGGTGCCCGACTGGCGTGACCGCCAGGTGTGGGCTTGTGGTCCCGAGGGAATGCTCAACGACGCCGAGCGGATCTGGACGGCCGCCGGGCTGCCCGAGCGGTTGCACCTGGAGCGGTTCGCCGTGACGCGGGCCGCGCCGCACGGCACCGGCGGGGCGATCACCTTCGAGCGCAGCGGCAAGACGGTGCAGGCCGACGCGGCGACGTCGGTCATGGAGGCGGGCGAGGACGCCGGGATCAGAATGCCGTTCGGTTGCCGGATGGGGATCTGCCAATCCTGCGTCGTCGGCCTGGTCGAAGGGCACGTGCGGGACTTGCGCACGGGCGTGGAACACGAGCCGGGAACCCGGGTGCAGACCTGTGTCTCGGCCGCGTCCGGCGACTGCGTCGTGGACGCATAACTGTTAACCGAGAGCTAACCTACGGTTGCGTAGGTTACGCTACAGTAGGAACCGGATAGGAGGTTTGACCAGTGGCTATTACAGATGTACCGGCGTTTGCGCACTTGACCGACGCCGATATCGAAAGCCTCGCCGTCGAACTCGACGCGATCCGCCAGGACATCGAGGACTCCCGCGGTGAGCGCGACGCGCGCTACATCCGCCGCACCATTGCTGCGCAGCGCGCCCTTGAGGTGAGCGCCCGCCTCGTGCTCGCTGCCAGCTCGCGCCGGTCGGCCTGGTGGGCCGGTACCACCGCGCTCGGCGTGGCCAA
>JAHFVC010000177.1:0-9019 GCA_023264765.1 Mycobacterium sp.
AGGTCGCCGAGCAAGCCCGCGACCAGACCGGCCAGCAACCAGACCATGGCCAGATCTGAGCGGCGGTCCGGGTCGGACTGTGCGTTGGCGTCGGCGCGGCCGTCGAAGTACGCCCAGACTAGAGCCGGGACGGCGAGGAACAATCCCAGCGCCGGGCTGATCACGCCGGCACTCGTCGGGAAGGCGTCGACCAGCGCACCTTGGATCAATCGAAGGACAACGACCAACGCCGCGAACACGAGTCCACGCAGCAACCACTTACTCATGAGGGCACAGCGTAGCGAGTAGCGTCAGCGATCGTGACGATTTCGCAGCGCAGGGCTCGGTTGAGGCAGCGGCTGGCGATCGCGAACCTGGACGCGATGCTGGTAACGGACCTGGTCAACGTGCGCTACCTATCCGGTTTCACCGGCTCCAACGCCGCGCTGCTGATTTTGGCCGATGACGACACGCCGGTGCTTACAACTGACGGCCGCTATGTCACGCAGGCCGCAGCGCAGGCCCCCGACGCGGAGCTGGTCATCGAACGGGCCTGCGGCCCGCATCTGGCAGCCCGGGCCGCGGCCGCGGGCGTGCGCCGGCTCGGCTTCGAAAGCCATGTGGTGACGGTCGACGGCCACGCTGCGCTGACGCGGGCGGCAGAAGGCGTGGAGCTGGTTCGGGCGGCAGGCATGGTCGAGCGGTTGCGCGAGGTCAAGGACGCCGGGGAGATCGCCATCCTGCGGCTGGCGTGCGAAGCCGCCGACGCCGCGTTGCACGACCTGGTCGAGGCGGGTGGGCTGCGGCCCGGGCGCACCGAGAAGGAGGTCGGCCGCGAACTGGAGTCGCTGATGCTCGACCACGGTGCCGACGGGGTGTCCTTCGAGACGATCGTGGCCGCCGGGGCCAACTCGGCGATCCCGCATCACCGCCCGACCGACGCGGTGCTGGCCGCCGGCGACTTCGTGAAGATCGACTTCGGTGCGCTGGTGGCGGGTTACCACTCCGACATGACGCGCACCTTCGTGCTGGCGCCGCTGGCCACCTGGCAGAGCGAGATCTACGACCTGGTCGCCACCGCGCAGCGGGCGGGCCGCGCGGCGCTGGCGCCCGGCGTGGGGCTCAAGGACGTCGACAGCGCATCGCGGCAGGTCATCGCCGATGCCGGGTATGCCGAGAACTTCGGTCACGGCCTGGGACACGGGGTCGGATTGCAGATCCACGAAGCGCCGGGAATCAGCGCGTCATCCGTCGGTACACTGCTTGCTGGCGCTGCGGTGACCGTGGAGCCCGGTGTCTACCTGCCCGGCCGGGGCGGTGTCCGCATCGAGGACACCCTGGTCGTGGGCAGCCAGGACACCCCCACACCCGAGTTGCTCACCCGGTTCCCCAAGGAACTGGTTGTCGTTAATTGATCTAGGAGCTGTACAGACCGTGGCATCAACCGCCGACTTCAAGAACGGGCTCGTCCTCAACCTCGAGGGCCAGCTATGGCAGATCACCGAGTTTCAGCACGTCAAGCCCGGCAAGGGGCCAGCCTTCGTGCGCACGAAGCTGAAGAACATCCTGACCGGCAAGGTGGTCGACAAGACGTTCAACGCCGGTGTGAAGGTCGAGACCGCGACCGTCGACCGCCGCGACGCCACCTATCTGTACCGCGACGGCGCCGACTTCGTCTTCATGGATTCCGAGGACTACGAGCAGCACCCCCTGCCCGAGCCGCTGGTCGGCCGGCTGGCCGGCTTCCTGCTGGAGGGCATGGTCGTGCAGATCGCGTTCCACGAGGGCGTGCCGCTGTACCTGGAGCTGCCGGTGACCGTCGAGCTGGTCGTCACCCACACCGAGCCGGGCCTGCAGGGCGACCGCTCGAGCGCGGGCACCAAGCCGGCCACCGTGGAGACCGGCGCCGAGCTGCAGGTTCCGCTGTTCATCAACACCGGTGACAAGCTCAAGGTCGACTCCCGTGACGGCAGCTACCTGGGAAGGGTCAATGCCTGACCTGCCCGGCCAGCGGAGCGTAGCGGAGCGACGGGATGCCTGACCGCAAGGGCGACCGGGGACGCCACCAGGCCCGCAAGCGCGCCGTCGACCTGCTCTTCGAAGCCGAGGCCCGCAACATCACGGCCGCCGAGGTGGCCGACGGGCGAAACGCCCTGTCGCACTCCCAGGCCGACATGACGCCGCTGAACCCGTACACGGTGACGGTGGCGCGGGGCGTCACCGATCACGGCGCGCACGTCGACGAGCTGATCTCCGCGCACCTGCAGGGCTGGACGCTGGACCGGCTGCCCGCCGTGGACCGCGCGATCCTGCGGGTCGCGGTGTGGGAGCTGCTGCACGCCGAAGACGTCCCGGAACCGGTCGCGGTCGACGAGGCGGTCGAACTGGCCAAGGAATTGTCCACCGACGACTCACCGGGATTCGTCAACGGGGTGCTCGGCCAGGTGATGCTGGTGACCCCGCAGATCCGGGCCGCATCCGCGGCGCTACGCGGGTCCCAGGAGAGCTAGCGGCGATGAACGCACCGCAGGACTGGGCGCCGTACATGAACGTCAAGGATGCTGCGGGTGTGTACCTGCGCGATCCCGAGCTGGCGCTCGAACAGTTGCGGTCGGTCGTCGAATTCCCCGGCATCGCGTCGTTCATCATGTCGCGTGGGGAGAGCGAAGAGTCATGGGGCACGGCGCTGTGGCAGGAAGTCGTCGCCACCGACGGGCGCAGGCTCATCATGTGGCGCGCCGATGACGAGTACGCCGAGGACCGCAGACAACTGGCCTCCTCAGTGCGCACCATCTTGCTGTCCACCATCACCGACCACATCCTGAGCACCCAGTTCGAGGTGCTCGACGACGGGACGCGGCGGCTCTCGGAGGTCCGGCTGCGGATGTACACGCAGCTGGTCACCAGGGCCCGCCAGACGTCGGCGACCGAGAGCGACCTGTACTGCGAGTCGTTCCGCTACACCAAGTCCGTGGGCAACGGGGGCCTGGCGCAGATGGAGCGGCTGCTGCAGTTCGGCCGCGTGCTGTCGCGTTCGATGTAGAGCTTTCCGCTCAGACCGATCCGAACTCATGTGCCCACGCGTTGGGTGGCGCAATAGCACAATCACGGCGATTATCGGCAGGTCCGTGTGCCACGGGGGCGGCGCAATCGGCCGCGGCGGGCATCGTGGCCGCTCAGCGCGCCGGGGCGGGGTGCTCGTCGGCTTTACGGTAAGTGCGTGCCCGCATCCGATCCGACCCCGATCCGCCGCACCCGCGCCGATGCGGCCCGCGTCGTCGCCGATGTGCTGCGCCACCACATCCACGCCGGCGGCTATCCCGACGGGCTGCCGGGGGACACCGAACTGGCCGAGGACTTCTCGGTGTCGCGCAACACGATTCGGGAAGCGCTCACCGTGCTCAAGGCCGAAGGGCTGATCGAGCGGGGCACCAAGGTCGGCACCCACGTCGCGGTGCGCAAATACGACCACGGGCTGGACGCGCTGGTCGGACTGAAGGAGACCTTCAAGGACTACGGGGAGGTGCGCAACGAGGTGCGCGCCGTGCTGAGGATGGCCGCGCCGCCGACCGTGGCGCGCAAGCTGGCCCTGGACCCCGGCACGCAGGTGGTCTACATCGAGCGGCTGCGCTATCTGGGGGACTTGCCGCTGTCCCTGGACCTGACGTATCTGGCACCCGATATCGGCGACCTGGTGACCGAACACCCACTGGAGACCAACGACGTCTTCGCACTGATCGAGCAGGTCAGCGGCCAACGCTTGGGGTCGGCCGCCCTTGCCCTGGAGGCGATCTCGGCCGACCCGCATTCCGCGGCGACCCTACAGGTGCCCGACGGCGCGGCACTGCTGATGCTGGAGCGGCTGACCAGTCTGGGCGACGGGCGTCCCGTCGACCTCGAATACATCCGTATGCGTGGTGACCGGATCACCATGCGCGGCAACCTTTTCCGAAACTGAACGGTCAGGAGCTGACATGGCTTTGGTGAACACCCGCGTCGACGTGCCCGTGACGATCGACGAGTCCCTCTGTATCGAGGGCTGCACGCTGTGTGTCGAGATCTGCCCGATGGATTCGCTGGCCATCAACCCCGACAACGGCAAGGCCTACATGCACGTCGATGAGTGCTGGTACTGCGGGCCGTGCGCCGCCCGCTGTCCTACCGGCGCCGTCACCGTCAACATGCCCTACCTCCTCCGCTGAGCCGAACCCGCAAGGACCTCCCGTGAAGAAACCTCTCGTTGTGCTGCTTGCTGCCCTGATGCTTTCGGGGTGCTCGCTGGACTCGACCACCAAATCCGATGACGTCGTCGACGTGGTCATCGGGTACCAGTCCAAGACCATCAACACCGTCACCGCCGGGACCCTGCTCAAAGCGCAGGGATATCTGGAGCACCGACTGGCCGACATCACCACCCGAACCGGCACCAAGTACAACGTGACATGGCAGGACTATGACACCGGTGCGCCGATCACCGCGCAGATGGTCGCCGAGAAGATCGACATCGGGTCGATGGGTGACTACCCGATGCTGATCAACGGCTCGAAGACCCAGGCCAATGAGCGTGCTCACACCGAGATCGTCTCGGTCACCGGGTACAACCCCAAGGGTGCGCTGAACATGGTTGTGGTGTCCCCGGATTCGCCCGCGCGCACGCTGACCGATCTGGCGGGCAAGAAGGTCTCCGCCAGCGTCGGCTCGGCAGGGCACGGCACGCTGGTGCGGGCACTCGCGCAGGCCGGCATCGATCCCAAGACCGGCGTCGAGGTGCTCAACCAGCAGCCCCAGGTGGGCGCGTCGGCACTGGAATCCGGTCAGGTGCAGGGCCTCTCGCAGTTCGTGGCATGGCCGGGCCTACTGGTGTTCCAGAACAAGGCCAAGCTGCTCTACGACGGTGCGTCGCTCAATTACCCGACCCTGCACGGGGTGGTGGTGCGCCGGGATTACGCGGGCAAGCACCCCGAGGTGCTCGACGCTTTCCTGCAGGCCCAGCTCGATGCCACCGACTTCCTGAACACCAAGCCGCTGGAAGCCTCGCGTATCGTCGCCGAGGGCAGCGGCCTGCCGCAGGAGGTGGTGTACCTCTACAACGGCCCGGGCGGCACCTCCTTCGACACCACGCTGAAACCGTCGCTGATCGACGCGCTCAAAGGTGATGTGCCCTATCTGAAGTCGATCGGCGACTTCGCCGAGCTCGACGTCCCGGGCTTCGTGCAGGACGGTCCGCTGCGGGCCGCATTCGCGGAGCGCAAACTCGACTACGAGGCGGCGCTCAAGGCGACCAGTACTCCGGCAGCGGGCGAACTCTGGCTGCAGGGCGCGGACAGCACGCAGACCGCGGCAGGCCCGACTCAGCTCCTACGTGCGGTGCGTGAGGCCCAGGCCCGCGGGGCGACGGTGCGCGCCGCGTATGTGCCCGACACCGAACTGGGCACCCGTTGGTTCGCGGACAAGTCCATCTGGGTGCGAGACGGGCAGAACTACCTGCCGTTCAACACCCCGGCAGGCGCCGGACGCTACACCGCCGCCCATCCGGGTAGCAGCACGGTCGACTACCAGCAGGCCCTCGCGGGTGCGGTATGACCGCCCTGCTGACCCGGCCGGACACCGAGGTCCAGACGTCCCGCGGTGCGCGGGACCGGGCCGCGTGGCGGCACTGGGTGCTGCGGATCGTCTCGGTGCTGGCGGCGATCGGGCTCTGGCAGGTGTTGACCGCCAACGGAGTTCGGTTCTGGCTGCGGTTCGACACACTCCCGACCGTCACCGAGATCGCGGCGGCGCTGGGGCACCGCCTCGGCACCGACGAGTACTGGCTGGACCTCGCGCAGTCGCTGATCCGGATCCTCACCGGGTTCGGGCTGGCAGCACTCGCCGGCGTCGTCACCGGCATCCTGCTGGGGCGCTCGGCGCTGTTCGCCGACATCTTCGGCCCGATCACCGAACTGCTGCGGCCCATCCCGGCGATCGCCATCGTGCCGGTGGCGATCCTGCTCTTCCCGAGCGACGAGGCGGGCATCGTGGCCATCACGTTCCTGGCTGCCTATTTCCCCATCATGGTCAGCACCCGGCATGCGGTGCGGGCGCTGCCGACCATCTGGGAGGACTCGGTGCGCACGCTGGGCGGTGGCCGATGGGATGTGCTGCGGCAGGTGGTGTTGCCCGGCATCCTGCCCGGATTGTTCGGCGGGCTGTCGGTCGGCATGGGCGTCGCCTGGATCTGCGTCATCTCCGCGGAGATGATCTCGGGCCGGCTCGGCGTGGGATACCGCACCTGGCAGGCGTACACGGTGCTGGACTACCCGGCGGTGTTCGTCGGGATCATCACCATCGGCGCGCTGGGCTTCGGTACCGCCGCGGCCATCGAGCTGATCGGCCGCCGGGCCACCCGGTGGCTGCCGCGCGGTGAGGAGACGACCCGATGAGTGCCTTGGCGCTGGATCTCGACGATGTGACGTTGTCCTACACCGGCGCTCCGGTGCTGGGCAACCTGACGCTGACGGTGCAGCCGGGGGAGATCCTGGTGCTGACCGGACCGTCCGGTTGCGGCAAGTCGACGGTGTTGCGTGCGTTGGCCGGCCTGCTGGCTCCCGACGCGGGGCGGGTCAGCGCCGACGGCGAGCAGATCACCACCACCTCGCGTGACCGCGGCATGGTGTTCCAGGACAGCGCCCTGCTGCCCTGGCGCAGCGTGCGCTCGAATATCGAACTGGCGCTCAAACTTCGGGGTGAACCCAGGTCGACGCGGCGGGCGCGGGCGGAGCGCTGGATCGACGAGGTGGGTCTCACCGGGTTCGCGGACTACCTGCCCAAGAGCCTGTCCGGCGGCATGCGGCAGCGGGTGCAGCTGGCCCGCGGGCTCGCCGGTGCGCCACGGGCGGTGATGATGGACGAGCCCTTCGGCGCACTCGACGCGCAGACCCGGGCGGCCATGCAACGCCTCCTGATCGCCACCTGGCGGGCGCATCCGACCACCATCGTGTTCGTCACCCACGACGTCGACGAGGCACTCATCCTCGGCGACCGGGTGGCGGTGCTGGGTGGCGGGGGCCTGCGGGTGCTGCAGGAGATACCCCGGCCTCGTACCGAGAACGTCGACCGTAGCGCGCTGCGCACCGAAATCCTTGAGGCATTGGACAATTGATGACCGAAATTCCCGACTTGGCAGACATGGTCCGATTGGACTGCGATGTGCTGGTGATCGGCGGCGGCACAGCGGGCACCATGGCCGCGCTGACGGCCGCCGAGAACGGCGCGCAGGTGATGCTGCTGGAGAAGGCACACGTGCGGCACTCCGGAGCGCTGGCCATGGGCATGGACGGGGTGAACAACGCGGTCATCCCGGGCAAGGCCGAACCCGAGGACTACGTCGCCGAGATCACCAGGGCCAACGACGGAATCGTCAACCAGCGCACCATCTACCAGACCGCGACCCGTGGCTTTGCCATGGTGCAGCGCCTGGAACGCTACGGGGTGAAATTCGAGAAGGATGAGCACGGCGAGTACGCGGTGCGGCGGGTGCACCGGTCGGGCTCCTACGTGCTGCCGATGCCCGAAGGCAAGGACGTCAAGAAGGCGCTGTACCGGGTGCTGCGACAGCGTTCGATGCGCGAGAAGATCCAGATCGAGAACCGGCTGATGCCGGTGCGGGTGCTGACCCACGAGGGCAGGGCCGTCGGGGCCGCCGCGCTGAACACCCGCACCGGGGAGTTCGTCGCCGTCGCAGCCAAGGCCGTGATCCTGGCCACCGGCGCGTGCGGCAGGCTCGGCCTGCCCGCCTCGGGTTATCTCTATGGCACCTACGAGAATCCGACCAATGCCGGCGACGGCTACGCCATGGCCTATCACGCCGGGGCGGAGCTCTCCGGGATCGAGTGCTTCCAGGTCAACCCGTTGATCAAGGACTACAACGGGCCGGCGTGCGCCTATGTGGCGAACCCGTTCGGCGGCTATCAGGTGAACGCGGCGGGCGAACGGTTCGTCGACTCGGACTACTGGTCGGGTCAGATGATGACCGAGGTCAAGAACGAGATCGAATCTGCCCGGGGGCCCATCTATCTCAAGGTGACGCACCTGCCCGACGAGACGCTGTCGGCGCTGGAGAACATCCTGCACACCACCGAGCGCCCGACCCGCGGCACCTTCCACGCCAACCGGGGGCACGATTACCGCACGCATGACATCGAGATGCACATCTCCGAGATCGGTTTGTGCAGTGGACATTCGGCTTCGGGTGTATGGGTCGACGAGCACGCGCGCACTACGGTGCCCGGGCTGTACGCCGCAGGCGATCTGGCGTGTGTGCCGCACAACTACATGATCGGTGCGTTCGTCTACGGCGACCTGGCCGGCGAGCACGCAGCCTCGACCCTGACCGACAACGCCGCGCCTGTGGATCTTCCCAACGACCAACTGGCGGCGGCGCACGAGCTGATCTACCGGCCGCTGCGCCAGCCCGACGGCCCGCCGCAGCCGCAGGTCGAATACAAGCTGCGCCGGTTCGTCAATGACTATGTGGCGCCGCCCAAGACCGCACCCAAGCTGTCCATCGCGGTGCAGACCTTCGAGCGGATGCGCGAGGAGGTGGCCGGCATCGGCGCACGCACCCCGCACGAGTTGATGCGTGCGGCGGAGGTGTCGTTCATCCGGGATTGCGCCGAGATGGCGGCGCGGTCGTCGCTGACCCGCACCGAATCGCGCTGGGGGCTCTACCACGAGCGGTCCGATGTCCCGGCGCGTGACGACGAGGACTGGAACTACCACCTCAATCTGCGCAAGAGCGCCGACGGGGAGATGGAGTTCCTCAAACGACCGGTGCAGGAGTATTTCGTGCCGGTCCCCGAATTCGAGCATGTGCCCTCGGAAAAGCCGGTGACCTTCGTCGAGCAGCCCGAACTCTTCGGGGGCAAGGCCCCGGCTTCGGTGGTGTCGCGCGTGGCGGCCGAGCCCACACCGCCGCCGTCACCGCGGATCGCCGCGGTGCTGGCGCTGCAGGAGCCGACCCTGGCCGACCTCGCCGGCTTCCTCTCCGACGACGACGCGG
>JAHFVC010000177.1:9029-13125 GCA_023264765.1 Mycobacterium sp.
ACGCGGGCGTGCGCCGCACCGCGGTGGCCACACTGGTGGAGAATCTGCCCGACGGTTACGGCAGCGCGCTTGTCGCCGCGCTCGGTGACGCCGACGCCGGGGTGCGACACGAGGCCGCGGACGGGGCCAGGGAACTGGTCGAGGTGTTGCCGTCGCCGGAAGAGCTTGCCGTACATGTGAATTCACCCGACGCGGTGGTACGCGCGGTCGCGTTGTACGTCACCAGTTCGCGACGGGTGGCTGCCGACTTCCGGGCCGCGCTGGCCGACGGGGACCACCGGGTGCGGATCGAGGCGGTGCGCGCCCTCGTGTCGATCGACGACGCCGACGGGGTGGCGCAGGCCTGCGCGGACGACAACCGTGAGGTCCGGATCACCGCGGTCAAGGGGCTCGCCACCCTCGGTGCCGGTGTCGAGACGGTGCGAGCGGGCCTGGCCGATCGCGACCCGCTGGTGCGAGCGGCCGCCCTGAGCGCGCTCGGCAGCCTCGGTGGGGCCGCCGAGGACATGGTGCTGATCGAGCGGGCGCTGGGGGAGTCGGCCTGGCAGGTGCGCGAGGGCGCGGCCCGGGCACTGTCCGGGGTGACCCCCGATGTCGCGGTGCCCTCACTGTCGCGCACCCTCGCCGATTCGCACCTGGACGTGCGCAAGGCGGCGGTGCTGAGTCTGACCCGATGGGCGGCCTCGGAGTCGGCGGCCCGCGAGGCGCTGGGGCTGGCCTTGTCCGACGCGGATGCCGATGTGCGGGCCTACGCGCGCCGAGCGCTGGATGTGGTCAACGCCTGACCCGAGCTTTTCTTCGGCGAGCGGCCGCGTCTGCACAGGGACACGCCGGAAATTGTGTGCAAATGGGGCCGCTCGCCGGGGGATTCGAAGGGAACCTACAAACCAAGCCCCTGATAGGTGCGGCGGACGAACTTCGGTTGCGCCGATTGCAGTTTCGCCATCGACGTGTTGCCGCGCACGGCCGCGGCATCACTGCTCAGATCGGGGAAGTTCTGGATGAGGTACAGCAGAATGACGTCGTTGGCCGGGTCGGCCTGCCACCAGGTGCCGTAGGCGCCCGGCCAGCCGAAGGTGCCGAGCCCGCCCGGCCCGAAGAACTGTCGCGACTGATCGGGATCGGTCACCACCGACATGCTCAGCCCGAAGCCGCGACCGATCCAGAACGGGCCGCCGAGGAAGTTCTGCTGCTTCTGTTCGTCGGTCAGCCGGTCGGTGCGCATCAGCCGCACCGACTCCGGCGACAGCACCCGGACACCATCGATCACACCGTCGCCCAACAGCATGCGGGCGAACTGCAAGTAGTCGTCCGCCGTCGACATCAAGCCGGCACCGCCGGCACAGAACTCCGGCGGGGCCAGCGGCGGCTGCCCCATCACGTCGTCCCGCAACTGATCGTTCGCGCCGATCGCGTACATCGTCGCCATCCGTCGGCGCTGCACCATGCTGATCGCAAAACCGGTGTCCCGCATGCCCAACGGATCGAAGATCCGCTCGGAGAGCACCTGGTGCAGCGGTTTGCCCGCGATCCGCGCCACCGCGATACCGAGTACATCGGTGCCGTGACTGTAGGTGACCCGTTCCCCCGGCTGGTGCGCCAGCGGCAGCGCGGCCAGTTCCGCAAGCCAGCGATCCTCGTTCTGCCGGTGCGACAACCGGGCGTATGACCGCGCCAGCGGGCCGGTCACCGAGAACGGGTACGCCAGCCCGGACCGGTGTGTCATCAGGTCGTCGAACGTGATCGGCCTGCGCAGCGGCACCGTGGCGTCCACCGGTCCCTGTGGTTGCGCCAGCACCCGCACATCGGCCAGCTCAGGTATCCAGTGGGCGATCTCGTCGCGCAGGGTGAACCGGCCCTCGTCGACCAGGGTCATCGCCGCGGCCACCGTCACCGGCTTGCTCATCGACGCGATCCGGAACACCGTGTCGCGCTGCATCGGCAGTCCGGCCGCCAGATCGCGGTGGCCCAGCTCGTTGACCTGAACCACCCCGCCGGCGTGCCACGCCAGGGTGACCGCCCCGGCCAGCAGCCCGGCATCGATGGCCTCGATGATGGAGGCGCGATTCGCGTCGAGATTCATCCGCGCCACGATACGCAGCCACGGCCGTTGGGCCCGGGAACGGTCGCATATGCGCTGCCGGTGAGTTTGCTGCGGAGGTAATTCGAGTAGTCGGGTACTTGCCGACGACGGACTGATCGGCCCCACAGTGATCGTATGACCGGTTCGATGACCCCACGAGAGCGCGCCCTGCGTTCCCTTGCTGCGCCCTACTCCCTGGGTCTGCGATTGCGTGACGCAAAAGTCGCGCCCGAGGTGATCTGCGATTACCTCGACGTCGAGGTGGACAACCTGGATGCCTTCTACCGGCTGGCGGAGGCCAAGCTGGCCGCGGCCGAGAGCAGGATCGCCACGCCCAGGACCGGTACGTCGGCGAAGGTCATGACCCAGTGGCGGTGATCAGCCCGTGGCGTTGGCAGCCGCCGCCGAGCGCGCCAGCTCGGACAGCAAGGGAGGTACGTCGGCCTGGTCCAGCACCACTTCGATGACCGCCATCCGGTCCCGCGACCGGGCCGCCTCCGAGAGCGCGGTATCGAGTTCGCCGACCGTCGATGCACGTGCCGTCAGGGCGTCCGGCACTCCGAGGGCGGCAGGTAGCTCCTGCCAGCGCCAACCGACGATGTCGTTGTAGTAGGCCTGCGGTCCGTGGATGGCCCGTTCCACCGTGTACCCGTCGTTGTTGACGACGATGATCACCGGGGTGATGCCCTCCCGGGCCATCACCCCGATCTCCTGCACGGTCAGCTGGGCGGCGCCGTCTCCGATGAGCAGCACCACCCGGCGGTCGCGGTGTGCCAGTGCGGCGCCGAGCGCGGCGGGAAGGGTGTAGCCGATCGACCCCCACAGCGGCTGGCCGATGAACGTGACCCCGGTGGGCAGCCGGTGCCCGGCCATCCCGTAGAACGAGGTGCCCTGATCGGCAAGTACCACGTTGCCCGGTGTCAGGGCGTCAGAGACCCTGTCCCACACCATCTTCTGGGTGAGTGCGGTGTCCGGCGCCGGCGTGGCGGCGCGCTGGGGCGCAGGAACGGCCGCCGGGGCGGGGGAGGTTATGCCACGCTCGCGCAGGATTTCGGTCAGCGCCCGCAGCGCGGTCCCGATGTCGATCGGGGCGAAGACCTGTCCGCCGACCGTCGAGACGACCGCGCCGACGTCGATGGTGCGGGCCGGATCGATCTGCTGGGAGAAGAAACCGCTGACCATGTCGGTGAATTGAACTCCGGCACTGATCAGCACCGGGGCATCCTCGACCGCGCGGCGCACGGGTTCAGCACTGGCCGCACCGGCATAGATACCCACATAATTCGGCGAGCTCTCGTCGAGCAGGCTCTTGCCCCACATCAGCGTCGCGTACGGAACGGTGTCGGCGGCCAAGAGCTCGGTCAGCGTGTCGACGGCGCCCAGTCGGTGCACCAGTAGATCGGCGAGCACCGTCACCTGGTGGGTGCCGATGAGTCGCCGGGCGGCCTCGGTGAACAGGGCCAGGGCGCGCGGGCTGGTGCCGCCGCCGTACTCCGCCAGCGGCGCGGACGGCGGGTCGACGGGGAAGCGGGCGACATCGGTGGCGAGCAGCAGGTAGCCGGGCCGTTTGTGCTCACGCACCTCGGAGAGCACTCGGTCGATCTCCCTGGTGGCCGTCGCGGGTACCAGATTGGCCTGGGCGCAGGTGATCTCGCGGGCCATCCGCAGGAAGTGCTCGAAGTCGCCGTCGCCGAGTGAGTGGTGGACCACCCGGCGGGCGCTCTGGGCGTCCTTGGACGGCGCACCCACGATGTGCACCACCGGCACATGCTCGGCGTAACTTCCTGCCACGGCATTGGCCGCCGACAATTCACCGACACCGAAGGTGGTGACCAGCGCCGAGATTCCACGCAGGCGGCCATACCCGTCGGCGGTATAGCCGGCATTGAGCTCATTGGCCCCGCCGACCCAGCGCACGGTGTCGTGGGCGAGTATGTGGTCCAGGAATTCGAGGTTGAAATCGCCTGGTACGCCGAATATCTCGGTCACCCCGAGTTCGGTCAGCCGGTACAG
>JAHFVC010000178.1 GCA_023264765.1 Mycobacterium sp.
GCGGGTGACCTTGACCGGGTCCACGATGCCGTCGGCGAGCAGATCGCCGTAGGCCAGCGTGGCGGCGTTGAAACCCTGGCCGTTGGGCAGCTCGCTGACCTTGTTCACCACGACCGAGCCGTCGAGGCCGGCGTTGGTGGCGATCCAGAACAGCGGAGCCGACAGCGCCTTGGCGAACACCTCGACACCGAGCAGCTCGTCACCGCTCAGCGAGCCGCGCAGGCTCTCCAGCGCGGCACCGGCCTGCACGAGCGCGGCGCCACCACCGGTGACGATGCCTTCTTCGACCGCAGCCTTGGCTGCCGACACGGCGTCCTCGACGGCTTCCTTGCGCTTCTTCAGGTCGGTCTCGGTGGCCGCGCCGACCTTGATGACGGCAACGCCGCCGGACAGCTTGGCCAGACGCTCCTGCAGCTTCTCGCGATCCCAGTCCGAGTCGGTGGACTCGATCTCGGCGCGCAGCTGTGCGACGCGGGCCTCGATGGCGTCCTTGGTTCCGCCGCCGTCGACGAGCACGGTGCTGTCCTTGGTGACCACCACACGCCGCGCCGTACCCAGCACGTCGAGACCGGCCTCACGCAGCAGCAGACCCACGTCGGGGTTGACGACCTGACCCCCGGTCACGACGGCGAGATCGTCGAGGAACGCCTTGCGGCGGTCACCGAAGAACGGCGCCTTGACCGCAACGGCCTTCAGGGTCTTGCGGATGGCATTGACGACCAGGGTCGACAGTGCCTCACCCTCGACGTCCTCGGCGACGATCAGCACGGGCTTGCCGGCCTGGGCCACCTTCTCCAGCAGCGGCAGCAGGTCGGGCAACGAGCTGATCTTGTCGCGGTGCAGCAGCACCAGCGCGTCCTCGAGCACCGCTTCCTGGGAATCGAAGTCGGTGATGAAGTACGCCGAGACGAAGCCCTTGTCGAAGCCGACGCCCTCGGTGACCTCGAGCTCGGTGTTCAGCGTGGAGGACTCCTCGACGGTGACGACACCGTCGTGGCCGACCTTGGTGATCGCCTCGCCGACCAGCTCGCCGACCTCTTCGTCGCGTGACGACACAGTGGCGACCTGGACGATGGCCTTCTTGTCCGCGACCGGGGTGGCGGCGGCCAGCAAGGCCTCCGACACGGCGTCGGCGGCCTTGGCGATGCCGGCGCCCAGCGCGATCGGGTTGGCACCGGCCGCAACGTTGCGCAGGCCGGCCTTCACGATGGCCTGGGCCAGCACGGTGGCGGTGGTGGTGCCGTCGCCGGCGACGTCGTTGGTCTTGGTGGCCACCGACTTGACCAGCTGGGCACCGAGGTTCTCGAACGGATCTTCGAGGTCGATCTCGCGGGCGATGGTGACGCCGTCATTGGTCACGACCGGTCCGCCGAACGCCTTGGCCAGCACGACGTGGCGACCGCGCGGACCGAGGGTCACCCGTACGGCGTCGGCGAGCTTGTCGACACCTGCTTCGAGGGCCCGGCGCGCAGTCTCGTTGAATTCGATCTGCTTGCTCATAAATGTCCTTTAGGGAGAAGAACGCATACCGCCCCGGACGTCACACGTGCGAACACGGTGACCTCCGGGGCGGGACACGAATGCTTACTTGTTGACGACAGCCAGCACGTCGCGGGCCGAGAGGATCAGGTACTCCTCGCCGCCGTACTTGATCTCGGTGCCGCCGTACTTGCTGTAGATGACGGTGTCGCCCTCGGCAACGTCCAGGGGGATCCGCTTCTCGCCATCCTCATCCCAGCGGCCGGGGCCAACTGCGACGACGGTGCCTTCCTGCGGCTTTTCCTTGGCGGTGTCGGGGATGACCAGACCCGAAGCGGTCGTGGTCTCGGCCTCGTTGGCCTGAACGAGGATCTTGTCCTCGAGTGGCTTGATGTTGACTGCCACGATGGAGCCCTCCACTTGGTTGGGTGTGGGTCCGGGTTGTCCGGGCCCTGCGTTTTCAGGTGTTCGGCAGACGCCCGTGCCCTCGCTCCGTCGTCGCGGGTGCCGGCGCTAGGTTTGGTCGCTGCCATCTAGCACTCTATACACGAGAGTGCCAGCGCTCAAGGATGGGGTCAACCGAGAAACTCCCAGCAATCCTCCAGGTTCGCGCCGATAGCGTGGATCGCATGGGTGGGGATGGGGTTCTGGGGGTAGCACCCGAGGAGTTGCGACGCGTTTCGGGAGCCGTTTCGTCGACCGCTGACGAGCTGATCCAAGGGCTTCAGGCCCTGGACGCCGAGGTGTCAGGATTTGTGGGCAGCGGCTGGACCGGAATGTCCAGCGGATCCTTCGCGAAATCCTTCTGGCACTGGCACGAGGGTGCGATGGAGGTGCACACCGGCCTCGCCGAGATGGCGCATCTGCTGAGCACGGCTGCCGACGGGTATCAGCGCCGCGACGACGCATCGGCGGAATCTCTCGGCGGCGGTGGGGTCTGACATGTCGGACGAGTTCGGGGTGAACACCGACGAGTTGATGGCCATCGTGACGCGGATAGCCGACTTCGAGCGGCGGATCGAGGCGATGGTCGCCGAGGTCGACCAACAGGTCACCTCAGTACACGCCTCCTGGGAGGGAACGGCTGCGGCGGCCCAGGCGGACGCCCACCGGCGCTGGACTGCGGGTGCGCAGCAGATGCGCGAGGCG
Organism: Mycobacterium sp.; assembly: GCA_023264765.1. GTDB lineage: Bacteria > Actinomycetota > Actinomycetes > Mycobacteriales > Mycobacteriaceae > Mycobacterium. The sequence continues at coordinate 2,629 of JAHFVC010000178.1, forward strand.
CTGCAGGAGTTGCAGCGCGCCGCGAAGACGGCCCACCAGAACTACACCGGAGCTGCTCGGGCCAACCTGACCATGTGGTCCTGATCGCCGATGGCGCCGCCCATCGTTGTCGACCCGAAAGCGCTGGACTCCGCCGGCCAGACGATGACTACGCAGGCCGGCGAACTCGGCAAGGCCATCCAGGCGCTCAGCGCCGCCCTGGGCGGCAGCGCAGGCATGTGCGGGAACGATCCCGCGGGCATCATCCACGCCCGGTCCTATGACAGCTCCGCAAAGTCGATGCTCGAAGCGATGATCGATCTCACCAACGGGATGGCCCGCACCGGTGACGCGGTGCGGGCCAGTGCGGTCAACTACTCGCTCGCCGAGGTGGCGTCGAATACCCACGGGAACGGCGGTCCGCCGCTGCCCGCGGTGACACCGACCCCGCCGGCGAGTGCACCGCTCGCGCCGTCGGCGCAAGGCAACTTCGACGGTGCACCGCCCGGTTGGTCGCTGGTCGAGCCGTTTCTGGGGATGATCTGGCCCAACGGTGATTCCGGACGACTGCGTGCGGCGGCGCAAGCGTGGTCGGCGGCCGGGTCGGCGTTCCTGTCCACCGAAGCGGAGATGATCGGCGCATTCGGAGTCGTTGCCGGACAGCATATTCCAGAAGGCGAGAAGATCGGCCAGGCGGTCAACGCGTCGAGCACCAACTCGACGACGCTGTTCAACCAGTGCGTCGCGGTGTCCTCCAACCTCGTCGACTACGCCGGACAGATCGACGCGGTGCACGCGGCAATCCTCGATCTGCTCTCCCGAGTCGTCAATCCGCTCACGGGCATTCGCGAAGTGTGGGACATCATCACCGGCGACGACAACGACGAGATCAAGAAGATCGCCGACGACATCCGCGTCGTGATCAACAATTTCAAGGCCGAGGTCTCCGCCCTCGCCCAACTGCTGGCCCCGATCGTCGCCGCGGCCGAAGCGGTCATCTCCGCGATGGCGCAGTACGTCAAGATGGAGATCGAGCAGTTCGGCGACGCCGCCTACAACGTTCTCGCCGATGTCGTGAACAGCGCTGCCAGCTTCGGCAACGCGGCACTACACAATCCGCTCGACGCGCTCGCGATGGCCGGGGGCGCCGCGATGATGGGTCTCGGTGCCGGGCTGGAAGTTCCGGGTGTGATCCTCGATGCCACCGGCGTAGGGGCGATCGGGGGCGTCCCTCTCAACCTCGCCGGCGCCGGGTTGATGGCAGGCGGTGCCACCCTCGCCGGGGGCGGCGCGATCGACCTGTCCCAGCACGTCGCCGAGAATGGCGTGATCGTGATGAACGCTCATACCGGGCGACCGGGCGAGGGCGTCGATCGCGGCGACGGGCGGGACCCGTACGGGCATATCACCGGACGACAGGGTGGTGGGTATGCGCGGCAGCGGGAGGCGGAGGGGATCCAGGAATACACCGAGGACAACCCGGGCCGTTGGGTGTCGACCGAACAGCGCAAAGCGACGGTCGACGGTGTATCCAACGGTCGCTTCTATGATGGCCTCGCTCGTAAGGGTGACGGCACCTACGAAGGCGTCGAGGTGAAGTCCGGCGGCGCCAGTTTGACCCCCGAGCAACGCGCGTTCGATGCCGCGGTCAATGCAAACAAGACCAACGGCAACACAACTCCCGCCTATGTAACGATTACCAACGAAGCCGGAGTGGTGGAAACCGTGAAGGTTACTTCGACCCGAGTAGTGGAGGTCCCAGGCGAGTGAGCGCGCAACACGGATCGTTCGTATTGGCGTCAAACAAAGCGAAGATGCGGATGAGCGAATTCCCGGAGGAAATACCGGGGCAGATCGCCGCTGGGGTTAAACGACTCGGTTCGCGCGGCTACACGCATTACTCCATCTACCCGATCGGGCCAGACGTACCGTACGACGAATTCCCTCTTCCCGCTGAGTGGATCCAGACCACCGGCATCGCCCCCGACCGACTGACCGTCGAGATCAAACAGCCTGACAGCGCAGGCGTGCACCGGCTTTACACCATCGGCCGCCAGCCAGCAGCCGGCGAAAACGCCGAAACTGAGGTCATCTACAACGGCGACAACGAGTATCGCGTCCGCCCGGCCGAGGTTCTCACCACCGCTGACGCCATCGAGCTTTTCCAGCACTACTACGACACCCGCAGTGTGCCTGCAGACTGGCACCTACGCGAACAACCCGAATTCTCCGACACCGCAGTCGAAGAACACCTCAACGACCAAACCGCGACAGGTGACAGGACGACATCGCGAGGTCGAGCCGCGATCGAGGAGAAGGGCACCAGTGCCGCGAAGAGCCGGCGAAAGCCAGAAACGGGTAAGTGACCGTTGGCTCGGGAAAGCCGATGATCACGTCCGCTGACGCAACGAAGGCTTGGCTCGCCGCGTTCAAGTCCGCCTGCAAGGGACACAAGCTTCAGTTCGTCAGCGACGCGGGCTTCCTGGTCGACGAGCTGTACATCAGTTCACTTGATGTCACTGTTTTCCCGCGCGGGAATGGCGAGTTGCAGGTGTCGTGGACCATCGCCATCAAACCGATTGCAGTCGACGACATCCTCTGGGGGTCGTTCCTCCCCGAGGTGCAGATGGGTGCGCGTATGCGCATCAACCGACGGATCAACGGCACCGTCAGAGTCTGGTCGCTGCCCCTTGCCGGCGGCCCGCGAATTGTTCCGCTCGACAGCCCACCCGACTGGAGGGCTGAACTCGACGAGTTCTTGCGTACCCGAGACGAATTCATAGCGCAGCACCCGAGCGCAGCCAGCTTCGTCGCCGCGGTCCGTGCCCATTCCGACGCCGAGCAGCGACCATCGGTGAATATCGTCCGCGAGATCACCGCTCTGCTGGCTGCCGGCTCGAATGCTGAGGCAGCCGATGTCGCCGACGCTGCCATCGCGCGCGGTGAGCAGGGCAACATGTCGTCAGACACGTACGTGACGAAGTACCTCGCGGCTTACGCCAAGGGTCCGGAAGCCTATGCCGCGTTTACTGCCAGCCTTGCACCGACACACGAGGTCACGCGCATCTCGATCGACCAACCGCGGTTCTCCGCGACCCTGATGCGGGCCCATCACCAGGGCAGGTGTGCTCATCACCTCGGCGAGCTCGACGGCACTGAAACCTGGGGCTTCATTCTCGACGTCCGGCCGCCCGCCGGCTCCGAGAATGATCCCGCCTCGGTTCGCTATCTGCAGGCCGCCGGCGCCGCTACGGGCATGATGATCGAGATTCGCGACGTCGGTACGACAAACGGGGGCGCGGTCTCGGTGCGGTCGGTGGTCGGCCACTCTTCGAAGCGACCGGGGCCACCGGATATCAGTGTCACTGCGCACCTCGATGAAACCATCAGTCGCCACGAGGTTTTCACTGCAGCCGAAGCCGCGGACATCTTCATGGCGTACTACCGTCACGATGCCCTGCCCGAAGGTTACACACTGCGCCCGGTCGAGGGCTACACCGCCGCCGGCGACGCTTTTCGCTTCTGACTACCGCCCGTACCGAGCCGGGTCCACGTTCAGATGCGCGGACACATCCCCGACCATCTCGACATCGACCAGTCGCTGGGTGAAGTACCAACCAGATTCGTCACGGGCGAAGGTGTCTGCGTAGCGCCCGACCACGATCGGCTGCAGCGGCACCGTCTCGGCGTTCTGGACCACCACGAAGGTGGACCGTGCCGTCGCCACATCGCCATCGACAGTGATGATCGGATTCAGCACGAGATGACGGGTGCGCGGACGGTTACCGTGCTCGGGATAACGGCGGGTGGTCATCGCGAACAGCCCGGCAATCTTCTCCGCCCCGGAGACCGACCCCGACGCCGGACCACCGAAGGTCGCCCTTCCCAGCAGTCTCCCGACACCGTCGAAGTCGCCCGTATCGATGAGTTCGGCGTAGATGTACAGCAGCTCGGCAATAGCCGGTTTGTCCCGCGGGTCATCCGCCATCGGGCCAGCCTAACTCACTGATCCTCGCTATGGCCCCGACTTGTCGGACCCCTCTGAAACAATGGGGATATGTCCACCACCGCAGCATCTTTCGCGCCTCCGAAGGAGCGTTTGGAGGCGCTGTTCGGTGAGATCGCCGAGCTATGCGGACAGCGCAACGCCATCGACGGACGACTGGTCGACATCATCGCCGAGATCGACCGCGACGAACTGGCCGGAATGACCGGCTGCCGTTCGGTCGAAGCGTTGGTGGCCTGGAAGATGGGTGTCTCATCCAGAAACGCCGAGACGACCGTTGCCATTGCACGCCGCCTCGAGGACTTCCCCATGTGCACCAACGGGTTACGAGAGGGTCGGTACTCGCTCGATCAGATCGGGATGATCGCTGAGAAAGCCGCTGACGGCTCCGACGCCCATTACGCTGAACTCGCCGCCAGTGCGACGGTGAACCAGTTGCGTAGCGCACTCAAGCGCTCGCACCCAGAGCCGAGGTGGCGCCGAAACCGGAACCGGCACGGGAGATCACCAGGACCGAATCCGATACCCACATCACCTACCGGATCAAGCTACCCAGAGTGGAATCCGCGAAACTCGACGCAGCGATGGCGTCGCACCAGGATGCGTTGGTCGCCGAGCACACCGGTGGCGAGACTCCGTTCCCCACCAGGGTCGATGCGTTCATGAGCCTGGTCGAGGCCGGCTGGGACGCCGACGTGGCACGCCGTCCGCACGGCCAGCACACCACCGTCGTCGTGCACGTCGATGTCGACAAACCCGCCGCCCTCCATCTGGGGCCCGTTCTCACCGATGACGAGCGCCGGGAACTGTTGTGCGATGCGACATGTGAGGTGTGGTTCGAGCGCCACGGACGGCCCATCGGGGCCGGCCGGTCCACCCGCACCATCAGCCGACGGTTACGCCGGGCCTTGGAGCACCGCGACCGCTGCTGCGCGGTCCCCGGCTGCGGCGCCACTCGAGGGCTACATGCTCACCACATCAAACATTGGGAGAATGGCGGCCCCACCGAGCTGTCCAATCTGGTGCTGCTCTGCCCCTATCATCACCGGTTGCATCATCGGGGTGGGATCACCATCACCGGACCCGCCGACCGGCTCATCGTCACCGATACGGATGGCCGACCACTGCACGGCGGGTCGCTCGCGCACCCACCAACCATGGCACCACCGGCCGTGGATCCCTACCGCGGGCCGACCGGCGAACGCGCCCAATGGTGGTGGTACCAGCCCTTCGAACCACCACCGACATCGGCGAACTAGGCCACCTGCCCCTTCACCACAGGCAATCCCGGGTCACTGGCCACCCCGAGCGGCGAGGGCGGGGCCCCCGCGTCGATCAGGTGCGCGGCGAACGATGCGATCATCGCGCCGTTGTCGGTGCACAATCGCGGCCGCGGCACCCGTAACGTCAATCCCGCTGCCTTACAACGCTCTTCAGCAAGATCGCGCACCCGCGAATTGGCGGCCACCCCGCCCGCGATCAGCAGCGTCGACACCCCCAGGTCGGTGGCAGCACGCACCGCCTTGGCCGTCAGCACGTCGGCGACCGACTCCTGGAACCCGGCCGCCACATCGGCGCGCACCGCGTCCGGGTGGCGCTCCATGTGCCGCGCCACCGCCGTCTTCAGCCCGGAAAAGCTGAACGTATATGCCCCATCGCGGGGTCCGGTCATCCCGCGCGGAAACACGATGGCCGTGCGATCGCCGGTACGGGCGAGCTCGTCGAGCGGCCGCCCGCCCGGGTAGGGCAACCCGAGGAGTCGGGCCACCTTGTCGTAGGCCTCCCCCGCCGCGTCGTCGACGGTGCTGCCGAGTTCGACGATCGGCTCACCCAGCGAGCGCACATGCAACAACTCGGTGTGTCCGCCGGACACCAGCAGCCCCACGCATTCCGGCAGTGGACCGTGGTCGTACACGTCGGCGGCCAGGTGCCCACCCAGATGGTTCACCGCGTAGAACGGCACACCCCAGGCCGCCGCATACGCCTTCGCCGCGGCAACCCCGACCAACAGGGCCCCGGCCAGACCAGGGCCGATGGTGGCGGCGACGACATCGGGACGGGTCACCCCGGCTGTCGCCAGGGCCCGGCGCATGGTCGGTCCCAGCGATTCCAGGTGTGCGCGGGACGCGATCTCGGGTACCACACCACCGAAGCGGGCGTGCTCATCGACGCTGGAGGCGACCTCGTCGGCCAGCAGTGTGACGGTGCCGTTCTCCAGCCGGGCGATGCCGACCCCTGTTTCGTCACAGGAACTTTCGATGGCCAGGATGATCTTTGGCGACGGGCAGGAGCGTAGCGACTCGGGGTTAGGCATGAGGGTCTCGCTTCATGGTGTAGGCGTCCGCGCCGCTGACCTTGTAATACCGCTTGCGCAGCCCGACTGTCACGAAGCCGACGCTCTCGTACAAGTTGATCGCCGCGTCGTTGTCGGTGCGAACCTCCAGGAACACCACGCCGCGACCGGCGAACTCCAGCAGATCCGCCAGCAGCTGCCTGCCGATGCCACTGCCCTGATGATCCGGGTCCACGCCGATGGTGTGTACCTCGTACTCGAACGGCGGGATCCGGCCCAGCCGGGCGATTCCGGCGTAGCCCACCAACTGCGCGCCGTCCCGCGCCGCCACATAGTGAGTGTGTTTGGCCTCCAGGGCCTGTAGGAATGCCGACGGCGGCCACGGATCGTCCCCGTCGAACAGCTGCGCCTCCAGCTCCGCGCACCGGTCTGCATCGAGCGGAGTCAGCGCGTCGATCACCGTCACGCCAGGCCCCGTTCGGCCAGCGACTTGGCGTCCGGCCTGCGCAGGTACATGGGCACCAACGGCCCGGGCTCGGCCGACCAATCCGCCACCACGGCAGCGAGTTCCGCAGACGACGGATATTCCGGACCAATCACCGGAAGGCCGAACGTCGCGGCATGCACGGGCGACCCGGCCGCCGCGTCCACCCCGTCGATAGCCACATCTGCCGGTGCGCTGACGTCGGGCCCACCGATCCTGACCCCGTCCCGGTAACGCGCCCAGTACACCTCTCGCCGACGCGCATCGGTCACCACCAGAACATCCCCGCGAGTGGGTCCGCCGACCGCGTCGAGGGTGCACACCCCGAACACCGGGATGTCCAACGCGTGGCCGTAGGCCGCGGCGGTGGCCATGCCCACCCGCAGGCCGGTGAAAGGACCCGGTCCACACCCGACCACGACGGCATCCAGATCACCCATCGCCCTACCGCTGTCGGCAAGGGCGGCAAGTACATTCGGGGTGAGGCATTCGGCATGGGCACGGGCGTCGACGGTGATCCGTTCGGCGAGGGTGGAGATGGTCTGCCCCACCGAGACGATCCCGGCCGTCACCGCGGGGGTGGCGGTATCGATGGCGAGCACCAGCGTCATGCCCGGGCGAGCGGAGCGACGGGGGTTCACAGGGAGCTCCATTGCCAGGTCGCGGTGCGGGTGTCGGTCTCGGCGTCGCGCTCCAACCGGATGTCCAGGTGATTGTCCGACAGTCGCTCGGCCAGCCCTTCACCCCATTCCACCACCACGACGGCGTCCTCCAGATCGGTGTCCAGATCCAGCGAATCGAGCTCACCCAGAATGTCATCGGTCTGATCCAGCAGCCGGTAGATGTCCACGTGGATCAGAGCGGGCGCCCCGGGGCGCCGCGCCGGGTGCACACGGGCCAGCACATAGGTCGGCGACGTCACCGGCCCGTCGACATCCATGGCCTGCGCAATTCCCCTGGCCAGCACCGTCTTTCCCGCCCCGAGCGGCCCCGCGAGCACCACGACGTCCCCGGCACGCAGCTGCCCGCCCAGCTGCGTCCCGAGCGCGATGGTGTCACCCTCGGTGGGGAGCTGCGCCGTCCCGTCGGTCCTGTCAGCCATACCGGGCCCGCTCCTTGAGCCGGCGGGTAAGGGCGATGAGCTTGGACGGGGTGGCGCGCTCCACCAGACGCACCAACGCGTCGTCGATGATTTCGGGCTGCTCCAGTTGCACCAGATGCCCGGCCCCTTCGACGATCACCAGTTCCGACTTCGGCAGCGCCACCGCCATGTCCTGCGAGTACTCCATCGGGGTAAGCAGATCATGGTCGCCGCAGGCGATGAGCGTCGGGACCTTCGCCAGGGTCTGGAGCCCGGCGGTCTCGTCGTGCACTTCGAGTGCGTGCAGGAATCCGACCATCGTCGTCATCGCCGTTTCGTGCATCATCTTCTCGGAGAACGCCACAACGCTGCGGCTGACCTTCTCGTCACCATAGGAGGCGGCCCGCAGGACGGGGCCGATGATCGATCGTGCGGCGCCGCGACCGTGATTCACCGTCTTGGGCGCGTACCGCACCGCGAAGCGGGCGGCTTCCAGGGCCGGATTCCTCAGCACCTCACCGAGCGGTGACCGCGAAACCCCTTCGGCCGCAGAGGCGATCATGGCCGCGCCGACGATCCGGTTCGGGTAGCGCTTCGGGAACTGCCGGGCGTGGGAGAGCACCGTCATGCCGCCCATCGAGTGGCCGACCAGGACGACGGGCCCGCGTGGAGCCATCACCGCAAGCACCGATTCCAGATCCTGGCCCAACTGCGGGACCGTGAACGTATCTGGTGGGGCGTCCCCGGACATCCCGTGGCCGCGCTGGTCGTAGAACACCATGCGAACTTGATCGCCCCATTGTTCGGCGAGCCGGGCGCGCTGAAAATGGAAGGCGCCCATACGAAGACAGAATCCGTGCGCGAACACGACCGTCAGACGCGCGTCGGCCGGACCGACCTCGCGCACCGCCAGTGGCACCCCGTCGGGGGTGGTGACGACAACGCTGCGGTCGGCCTCCAGCAGCTCGAAATCCTCGTCCAGATAAGGGTCCTCGTCGGCGATGCGGCGCGCGACCGACCGCGCCACCGACACTCCGGCGCCCGCTCCCACCGCCACCAATCCGGCGAGACCAGCCAACCAGGGTGCTCTGCCCCGGTCGGGGTGCGGCCGAGTCTCGTCGTCGGTCACCGGTGTCAGCCCGCCTCTCCCTTGTAGACGCGGGTCACCCGACCACGGGGGCTGGTGACCACCTCGTAGTTGATGGTGCCGAGCAGATCGGCCCAGTCCTGCGCGGTGGGTTCACCCTGGTCGCCGGGACCGAACAGGACCGCCTCGTCTCCGACGCTCACATCGGGGACCCCCGGTCCGAGGTCGACCACGAACTGGTCCATACAGATGCGGCCGACATTGGGCCGGCGCCGGCCGTTGATCAGCACGTCGATGCGCCCGCTCAACGGGCGGTAGACGCCGTCGGCGTAACCGATCGGCAGCAGCGCGAGGGTGGTGTCGTGTGGGGCCACCCAGGTGTGGCCATAGGAGACACCTTCCCCGGCCGGAACCGAACGTAGCAGGGCCACAGGGCATTTCAGTGTCATCGCGGGGCGCAATCCCATATCGCCGCGTTCGGGGATGGGGCTCTGGCCGTAGAGCGCGATACCGGGCCGGATCATGTCGTAGGCCAGGTCATGGCGTGTCATCGCACCCGGTGAACTGCACAGGTGCGCGATCTCGAACTCCACGCCCGCCTCGCGAGCGGCGGCGCGCATCTGGTCGAATCGGCGCACCTGCCGGTCGGTGCCCTCCGGGTGGGCTGGGTCATCGCCGTTGGCCAGGTGACTCATGATGCCGCGCAGTCGCAGCGCCCCCTCGGCAGCACCGGCACCGAGCGCGCCGAGGACCACGGGCAGGTCCGCGGCGGCCACCCCGTTGCGGCTCATGCCGGTGTCGACCTTGAGCGTCACCGACGCCGTCATCCCGGTGCTGCGCGCCGCGTCCAGCAATGCGACCACCTGAGCCTGCGAGGACACCGCGATCTGCACATCGGCCGCCACCGCGGGCCCGAAATCGGTACCGGGGGCATGCAGCCACGCCAGGATGGGCGCGGTGATGCCGTCGCGGCGCAGGGCAAGCGCCTCGTCGACCGTGGCGACGCCGAGTTCACTGGCACCGGCAGCCAACGCGGCGCGCGCCACGGGCGTGGCGCCGTGGCCGTATCCGTCGGCTTTGACCACCGCCATGACCGCAGCCGACCCTGCGTGACCACGCAGAACGCCCACGTTGTGGGCCACCGCATCGAGATCGATGAGGGCCTGGGCGCCGATAACGTCGGTTGTCTGCATCACCACCATTTTCTCATGCCCGCGAATGTGGGCTTGTTAGCGAAGCTCGCTCGAGACGTCCATCACATGCTCTCCGTCGGCGGGCGCGCGTCACTAGTGCGCGAATGGCTGCACCTCGTCGAAGTGGCCATTCGGCTTGAGCTGGTCCAGGTGGTTCAACGCGGTGATGGTGTCGTCCTTGAGCGCCCTGGCCAGGTCCGCGGAGAATCCTTCCCGCACCACCACCCGCAGCACGGTGACGTCCTCGGCGCCCTCGGGCATGGTGTAAGCCGGAACCTGCCAGCCATACGCACGCAGAGCGTGCGACACATCGAACTCGGTGTAGCCGGGGTCGCCCTTGAGCCGGAAACTGATCACCGG
>JAHFVC010000179.1 GCA_023264765.1 Mycobacterium sp.
GGCGGACCGACGATGGCCGACGGGGCGGTGATCCCGAAGGATCGGACCGCAATTCCGGTGGAGTGGGACGAGGTCAAGACCCAGTTGGACCGGTTGGCAACCGAATTGGGCCCCCAGAGCGGGATTTCCGGAACGTCGGTGTCGAGGTTCGTGGACAGTGCCGCCGGCGCGCTGGACGGTAACGGCGCCAAGCTGCGCGAGACGCTGGCACAACTTTCAGGGGTTGCCCGGATCTTCGCTGACGGTAGCGGCAACATCGTTGACATCATCAAGGGTCTGCAAACATTTATCACCGCATTGCGGGACAGCAGTGATCAGATCGTGGTGTTCGAGAACCGGTTGGCCACCCTCACCAGCGTGGTGGATGACAGCAGTTCCAGCTTGGATGCCATGCTGCAGAACCTGTCGGTGGCCGTCGGCGACGTCCAGCGTTTCGTAGCCGGTACCCGCAAGGAGACCAGCGAACAGGTACAGCGACTGGCCAATGTCACGCAGGTGCTGGCGGAGCAGAAGGACGCCATCCGCAACATCCTGCACGTCACCCCGAACGCCATCGCCAACACCTTCAACATGTACAACCCGTCGAGTGGCTCAGCCGTCGGATCCTTCGCACTGGCCAACTTCAGCAACCCGGTTCAGGTGCTCTGCGGGATGATCGGTGCCGTCGAGAACACCACGGCTCCGGAAACGGCGAAGCTGTGCTCGCAGTATCTGGGGCCGGCGCTCCGACTGCTGAGCTTGAACGGTATCCCGTTCCCCATCAGTCCCTATCTCACCAAGGCTCCGAGCCCGGACAAACTGATCTACTCCGATCCGTCGATGATGCCGGGCAATCCGAATCAGCCTCAGCAGCCGGCGGAGGCGCCGCCGACGGTGTCCGCCTATACCGGCCTCAATGGTGACGTGCCGCCGCCGCCGGGGTGGAATGCACCGCCCGGACCGCCGAGTGCGTTCCTGCCCAACGGCACCATGCCCGCCATGCCGTCGCCGCCGGTGTACCCGGGTGCACCACCGCCGGGGCCGACGACCTTCGACGGCATGCTGATGCCGGCCGGTCCTCTGCCCGGCCCGGGTCCCGTCCCGGACGCCAACGCCCCGCTCCTGCCCGCCGAAGGGACTCCCCCGTCATGATGCGAATGCGCGAGACGCGTATGGGGTTGGTCGCCGGGTGCGCGGTAGCACTCACCGTCAGCGGATGTGCTTTTCAGGGTGTGAACTCGTTGCCGCTGCCGGGCGCCCAAGGCCATGGTGGCGGGGCCCAGGTGTTCCACGTCGAGGTCGCCAATATCGGTACGCTCGAATCGAATTCGCCGGTGATGGTCGACGATGTGGTGGTCGGGAGTGTCGGCAAGATGACGGCCGACAACTGGCATGCCGACGTCGACATCTCGGTCAACGAGGGTGTGGTGATCCCGGCCAATGCTGTGGCCAGCGTCGGCCAGACCAGCTTGCTGGGCTCGATGCACCTGGCGCTCAATCCGCCCATCGGAGAGCAGCCCTCGGGGCAGCTGAAGTCAGGGGCCACCATCCCGTTGAGCGCTTCGTCGACTTACCCGTCCACCGAGCAGACCTTGTCCTCGTTGTCCGTTCTGGTCAACGGGGGCGGCCTCGGTCAAATCGGTGACATCATCCACAACTTCAGCACCGCGATGTCGGGGCGCGAGCCCGAGATCAGGGAACTGTTCGGACGGTTGGACAATTTCGTCGGGGTGCTTGACCGTCAACGTGACAACATCATCACGACCATTCAGCAGCTCAACCGCGTTGCGCACACCTTTGCCGCCCAGGACGAGGTGCTCGACCGTGCGCTGCGCGACATTCCGCCAGCGGTGGATGTACTGATCAAGGAGCGGCCCAATTTCACCGCGGCCCTGGACCGGCTCGGCAAGTTCAGTACCACCGCCACCGGTGTGGTCAACGATGCCGGCGATCAACTGGTCGGCGATCTGACCCACCTCGAACCGGCCATCAAAGCGCTGGCAGACATCGGGCCGGATATCAACGCGGCGCTGGCATACGCGACGGCGTTCCCGTATGGACCGAACGCGATCGACCGTGCCGTCAAGGGCGACTACCTCAACCTCTACGCAGTCTTCGACCTGACGTACTCGAGGTTGAAGCGGTCGTTGTTCCTCGGCACCCGATGGGGTGACGAGAACGCGAAACTCGTCCCGGCACCTGGCGATCCCTGGTACCTGAACTACAGCTACGACCCATTGAGCAATCCGTTGGCTGCCCCTCCGCCAGAGTCTGCGTCGCCTCCGCCGCCGGCCGGGGCGATGCCCGCGGTCAACGAACCCATATTGCCGGTGGCACCGCCACCGCTGATGCCGGCGGCCGCCCCGCCAACGCCGGGTGGTCCGGTGTTCGCCGGACCGTACCCGGCGAGTGCCGCCCCAGCGCCCCCGGGAGGTGGTGGATAGATGCTGACCAGATTCGTCCGTACCCAGCTGATCATCTTCACGATCGCGTCGGTGGTCGGTGTCACGGTGATGGCGTTCGCCTACATGCAAGTGCCCACTTTGCTCGGGCTGGGCCGCTTGACGGTGAAGTTGGAGCTGCCGGAAACCGGTGGCCTGTACCGCTTCTCGAATGTGACGTACAACGGCGTGCAGATCGGGAAGGTGACCGACGTGCAGCTCACCGGCAACGGTGCGCAGGCCACGCTGTCGCTGGACACCTCGCCGAAGATCCCCGCCGACCTGCAGGCCGAGGTGCGTAGCGTTTCGGCGGTCGGCGAGCAATATGTCGATCTGCGGCCGCGCAACAACAATGCACCGTTCCTGACGGACGGGTCGGTGATCTCTCGGGACAACACGACGGTGCCCCAGGCGGTCGGGCCGATGCTGGACAAGGTGAGCGGGCTCGTCGACTCGATTCCGAAAGACCGGATCAGCGATCTGCTCGACGAGACGTATCAGGCGTTCAACGGTGCCGGCTATGACTTCCAGTCGTTGCTGGATTCCGCTTCGAAAATCAGCACCTCCGCCAACGGGGTGTCCGACCAGATGCGCGCCCTCCTGGATGACAGTGGGCCGCTGCTGGATTCGCAGGCGAAGAGTACCGATGCAATCCGGACATGGTCGCGTAGCCTGGCCGGGATCACCGGCCAGGTGGCGGCCGACGACCCGCAGATCCGGACGATTCTGCAGCAGGGACCCGGTTTCGCCCAGGAAGTCTCCGGTCTGCTCACCGACATCAAGCCGACGCTGCCGCTGCTGCTGGCCAACATGAACACGGTCGGCCAGATTCTGCTCGCCTACAACCCGTCGATCGAACAGTTGATGGTGTTGCTGCCGGGATACATCGGCGCACAACAGAGTTTCGGTCTGCCCAAATCCACCGCGACCGGGCTGCCGCAGGGTGACTTCAGCCTTACGTTGGGCGATCCGCCGGCGTGCACGGTCGGCTTCCTACCGCCGTCGTCGTGGCGGTCGCCGGCGGACACCACGACCATCGACACCCCTGACAACCTGTATTGCAAGCTCCCGCAGGATTCACCGACCTCCGTGCGCGGGGCCCGTAACTTCCCGTGTATCGAACATCCGGGCAAGCGCGCGCCGACGGTGCAGTTGTGCGATGACCCACGGGGGTTCGTCCCGTTGTCGATGCGTCAACACCTGACCGGACCTCAACCCTTCGATCCGAGTTTGATCAAACAGGGCGTCCCGCCCGATGACCGGACCACATTGAACGACCGGATCTTCGCGCCGGTGGAGGGTACGCCGCTACCGCCGGGCGCGGTGCCGTCCGGAACCCCACCGGATGCGCCGCCCGCGGTTATGCCCGCACCGGGCGCGGTGCCGCCCGCGCCCACAGCCCCTGCGGCGCCGTACATTCCGCCACCCCCGCCGGGTAACTCCATCAACGGTGTGCCGGTACCCCCCGGCGACGGTGCCATCCCGGCCGCGCCCAGTGGCTATGCCGGCACCGGCCCCTCGGTGGCTGTGGTGCCGTATGACCCGCGTACCGGTCGCTACATGTCGGCAAACGGCCGGTTGGAACAGCAGACGAATCTCATTGCGGGCTCGTCCGCTGCGAAGTCCTGGAAGGATCTGATGCCCACCTGACCGGTGGCATCGGCAACCGTGAGGAGAGCGATGCAGACATATCGGGTGGCGGCCGCGATGGCTGCGCTGGTGGCGGCGGTGTCCGGTATGGCAACGGCCGCGCCGCCGGCACACGGCGCTTTCGGGTTCGAGCTGAACGGGTCCTATCGGGTGGTATCCAACGGTGACTGGGCCAGGACCAACGAGGTCTTCATGGACGAGAAGCAGGTGATCTCGACATGGACGTTCAGCTCCAGCTGTAGCGATCCGCAGACGTGCACCGGCACGGTGAGCAGTGACCAGGGCTGGACCGTGCCGCTGAAATACAACGTGTCCCAATGGATCGTCGACGTCTACCACGACAATTGGGAACCGTGCCCGGACGGCACCTTCGCTCCTGGGCGGCAACGGTTCCAGTTTCAGGGCACCGATGCCAACGGCCAGGTCGACAAGGACAACCTCGAGACCCTTCAGGGCTATGACCGCACCATCGGGCTGAGCGGCGCGTGCGGAAAGAACCAGCCGCTGGTCATCACGATGCCGTTGACCTTGCACAAGTTGTGATGTGGATGCGGGCAGGAAAGGCAGGACAGTCGTGAGCATGCGAAAGAAGGCGGCGGCCATCGCGTTGGCGGTGTCCGCTGCGGTTGCACCGTGGGCCACTGCGTCACCTGCCGCGGCCGAGCCGGCGTCGACACCAGGGGGATGCGACTATCCCGGCTGCACGCCGGGCATCGCGCCCAATGTGGTGCTCGGTGCGCCGTGCGACAACTCCACCTACTACGTATACGGCGTGACGAACTGGGGACGCCTGGTGTTCTGCGGCTCACCACGCCGGTACGCACCGCGCTGGTTCCGGTCGCCGGAGATGCACGGCGTCAAAGACGAGAACTCCGAATGCCATGGCTACGACGGCGAAGTGGCACAGGCCCCCGATGGCCTGTTCCTGACCTGCGTGTCCGCCAACGACAAGACCGTGTGGCTGCGCGGAGATCTGTAATCCGTTCGCGGCCCACGCTTTACAGAGAAGAGGGGACCGATGAAGCGGTCGATTCTAAGCGCTGCCCTTGCGGCGGTGACTGCAGTGGCCGTAGCCCCGGCCGTTCATGCGGACCAGAAGCTCGGCAACTACGAGGTACTCAGCGATCGGTGGGCCAACGGCGGCCCGCAGTGGATCTGGGCCTTCTATCCGTGCGACCCCGGCGATCCAGGGATCCCGACAAAGCTGCTTGATTGTGCTGTGGTGAGCGCGCTCCCGAGTCCGCAACGCGGCGCGTACTACGGCGGGAAGGCCACCCGGGTGGGCAACCAATTCTCGTTCACCACCGATGTACCGGATGGCCTGCGTTGCCCCGGCCAGGTCCTGCCGACCCGAGACACCTACGCCTGGGACGCGAACACCCTAGCCGGTGCCGTCGAATCCCATTTCGACGTGGGCTGTTTCGGCGGTCCGGCAGGGGTGAACACCTGGACCTTCGCGCTGCAGCGGTACTAGACCGGATCGAAAGCGGAGATCAGCCAGGCACCGTCGTGGCGCTCCATGCTGACCTTCACGGCACTCGTGGTGTATGAACCGTCGGGGTTCTCTTTGCTCGTCGTCACCTGGTTCAGGAACACGAGCACCACCGCACGGTCCGGGGTGATCTCGGCGATCCCCTTTCGGATCACCGCGGCGGACGTCTTGACGGCCTTCTGCTTGGCCGCCGGCGTGACGATCTGCTGGGTGAAATTCGTATAATACGACAGAAAGTCACCGGTCAGGTGGGACTTGGCGGTGGTGAAGTCCTTGTCCAGCGTGTCCGGAGAATACGACAGCAGCGCGACGGTGCCGTCATTGGCGGCCTTGAGCACCGACTGCTGGGCATCGGCGTCGACCAGTTGGTCGGGGCGGTACTGCTGGAAATACAGCCAGGTCGTCACACCCGCCGATGCGAGCAGCAGCACCGCGAGGACCCCGGCCACCAGCCAGGACCTGTTGACGCGCCGCCGGGTCGCAGTAGCGACGACTTCCGTTGCGGTGTCGCCCTTTTCGGTGTCGTCTAAGGTTGCCGCGTCGGTATCGGTTTCCCTGGTGCTCTGGGCGAGCTCGACGGCCCCCGATGTGTCTTTATCGTCTGCGGTCACGGCACGAACTCGACTTTCGATATTTTGACCTGATCGCCCTCACGGACGAGGTTGACCGACAGGCGCCATCCGCGCGGCTCCTGCCTGGCACCGGCGGCATTGGTGACCTTCGTGGTGGCGGCCACGAGCACCACGGCGTCGGTTTCGGTGGAGGATTCCACCGCGGCAGAACTGACGCTCGCCTCGGTGACGGCCTTGGACTCGCGCGCCGTCTTCTTGAAATCGTCGGCGGCGCTTTCGAAATCCTTCTTGAAGTCACCGGTGGAGTTGTCGACGATGGCCTTCACGTTGTCGTCGACCTTGTTGTAGTCCAGCGACATCAGCGTGACGACGCCTTGGCGGGCGGCGGCTTCGAACTCGGCCGTGCGCTGCTGCTGGGCCTGGACGTTTCGATGCTGGGTGACTATCCATGCGCCGGCCGCGATCAGGGCGCCGATGATCAGCACCGTCACCACGGCGGCGACCCAGCGCACTGCCCGGCCGAGCCGGCTTGTGCGGGCGGGTGCTTCGGTGGCTTCGCTGTCTTCGGCGGCCTCGTCGACGGCGACAACCTCGGGGCCGTCCTCGACCTCGGCGTCCTCGGACTCTTCGGCGTCGATGTCCTCGGGGGCCTCGGCTTCCGCCTTCGCGCGTTCGGCCGCACGGCGCAGGCGCAGTACTTCGGCCTTGGCCCGCGCGGCCGTCGCGGCGGTCTCGGCTTCGAGCGCCTCGGCCTCCGCCAATTCCAGTGAATCGGTGTTGGCCGACGCGCTCATGCCGGCACCGTCATCGGCGTGCTCGGGCGTGCCAGGTTTGCGGGACGGCATCCGGCCTCCTGTCCGTTCTGCACCCTGCGGCACTGCGTTCGTTGTGAGAATGGCATTATCTTTCCTACGGTACCCGAGCGTTTGAAGTGCCTTGGCTGGGCGCTATTAACAGGTCTTGAGCAGCGGAAATGTCATTTCCGCTGAAGTTTCGAGCAGCGCGCCGCCGGGTGTTCACTCACCAGGTGCGCTGCGAGCAGAGCACTCCTTTGGTTCCCGAGTCCGTCGCGACCACTATGTCATCAACGCGGAGCTCGCACACAAAGCCGGGCTGTGAGAGTTCCGCCATGTGCTCGGGTTTGGTGGCGACCACCATGGCCCAATCCTGAGGATCGGCCAGCATGGCCTCCAGGACCCACGGCTTGCCCGGCCCTAGATCTGCTTCCACATTGGGGCTGTAGAGGTACGGGTTGTGGCTGTAGTCAGCGAACGTCGGCGGCTGGGTGTCGCGGTAGTAGATCTCCGCACGCAACGACTGACTGGCGCCGACTGTGTACTTGACGTGGTGTAACACCGGATCGTCGGCATGTGCAGGCACCGCGGCGAGCAGGGTTGCCGTCAGGGTCGTGCCCACGACGGCGGCCAATGTCGCGACGCGGGTCGCGGTATTCGTCACGACCGACTTCACGGGCGTCCTCCACGGCTAGGCGATCTTCGGCTGACTATAGAACGGTTGCTGGCCGCATTCGGCAAAAACGCGATTCTCGGCTTCGCACTTTTGAAGAATGATGTTCTCGTCATTGGAGAGCATAGATTCGATTGCTGGCGGAAGGCTAGCGGCCTGCTGCCAGGGCCGTGCGCACCGGCAGCAGAAAGCGCCTGGCGTACTCCTCGGGGCCGACGGCCGAGTCGAGTTCCAGGACGCCGCCGGGGATGAGGATGAAGGAGTGGATGGCGCGCGCGACGTGCTCGGCGAACTGGGCGCGCACGTCGTCGGGCAGCTCGCCCGCCCGGATCGCGGTGAACACGAAACGCCGCGCCAGATCCATCGCGGTCGAGTTCTCGGCGATCAGGTACGGCGCGAGGAGGTCGGGGTTCACCCGAAGGACCGTCGTGAACGCGGGATGGTGGCGCAGTCCCCGGTACGCCGCGGCGAAGCCGTGCACCAGCCGGTCGTCGGTGTCCTCGTAGCCGTCGATGACTGCCTGGATGCCTGCGAAGTAGCGCGCCAGTTCGGCTTCCACCAACGCGGCGATCAGTGCTTCGCGGCCGTTGAAATAGAGGTAGAGCGTGGCCCGGCCGATCTTGGCCGTCCGCGCGATCTGTTCCATCGAGTACTTGCGGAGTCCGGTGGTCGATGCGAGGTCGAGTGCGGCATCCAGGATTCGGCGCCGGGTGTCACCGGAGTCGGTGTGCAGGGAACTTCCGGACGTCACGCGGTCATTATCCCTGACGCGAAAACGACGAGATGGCTGCTCCGGAGGGGGTCGGAACAGCCATCTCGTCGATCTGGTCGAAAAGCTTCAGCTAGGCGACCGGGGTGAACTTGATGTTCAGTTCGGTCAAGCCGCGCAGCACGAACGTCGGTTCGTAGTTGAAGTTCTGGTCGCCGACGGGACCGTGCTTGTCGACGTCGACGTGGATGTCGAGCATCCGGTCGAGGATGCGCTCGATGGAGACTCGGCCCTCGACCCGGGCCAGCGGTCCGCCCGGGCAGGAGTGCACGCCGCGGCCGAAGGCCATGTGCTCGCGAACGTTCTTGCGGTTCAGCTGCAATTCATGCGGGTTCTCGAAACGACTCGGGTCGCGATTGACCGCGCCGGGGAGCACCATCACCGGTGCGCCCGCCGGAATCCGGACGCCGTTGAGCTCCGTGGTCTTGCGGGCCAACCGGAAGTCGCATTTGACCGGGCTCTCGAGGCGCAGCGACTCCTCGATGAATGTCGGGATGAGGCTACGGTCCGCACGCAGGCGCTCCTGCACCTCGGGATTTTCGGCCAGCACCCGCATCGCGGCGCTGAGCAGCTTGGTGGTGGTCTCCTGGCCCGCAGCGAACAGGAAGGTCGCCGACCGCACCGGCTCGATGACCGGAGGCACCGAGCCGTCCGGGTACAGCGCGGTCGCCAGTGAGGTCAGGACGTCTTCGCGGGGTTTGGCGCGACGGTCCTCGAGGTACGCGATGAACTTGTCGTCGAGGAACTGCAGGGGGTTCTCGGCGACGACTTCCTGTTCCAGGGAGCCCACGCGGGCGCCGGGCCGGTCGGCGCCGAGCACCGTGCGGAACTGCTTGTGGTCCTCTTCCGGCACACCGAGCAGGTCGGCGATCACCAGCAGTGAGAACGGTTTGGCGTATTCGGCGAGGAACTCGGACTGCCCGGTGGCGAGGAACTCATCGAGCTGGACATCGGCCAGCTTCCACATGAAGTCCTCGTTCTCCTTGAGCCGGCGCGGAGTGAGCAGCCGGTTCAGCAGCGAGCGAGCCTTGGTGTGGTCGGGCGGATCCATGGTGACCATGTGCTCGAACATCGGCAGCAGGTGGCGGTGCGCCTCGAGCTGCTCGGAGATGTCGTCGCCCTCCGGGGTGAACGGCAGCGGGGGGAACGGACCGCCGAGCGCGACGGCATTGGAGAAGGTGTCGGTGTCCTTGTAGACCGCGATCGCGGCTTCGTAACCGGTGACGGCGTAGCAACCCCACGGCGGAACCTGCAGCACCGGATTTTGCTCACGCAGGTAGTCGAAGTACGGGTACGGGTTGGGTACCAGCGACTGGTCGGTGAGGAAATCCAGCGTCGCGTAGTCAGTCGTCATATAAGAGTTCTCCCTGGGCTGAGGGAACGGTGATCCGTTCAAAGAGCATTGCCGCTCAAAGTGCTGTGCACCTGCTTAGCATGACGATAGAGTCGTGGTCAAGATCACAAGGCCGCCGTGGCTACCATCGGTGCACGCCGAGCAAAGACTGGGGATGCCATGACGACGTCGCGCAGGATCGGGGCACCGGATGCGAAGAATCGCGGTGTCCTGCTCGATGCCGCCGAGGGGTTGATGCTCGAAGAGGGGTATGCCGCTGTCACCTCGCGCCGGGTCGCCGACAAGGCCGGCCTCAAGCCCCAACTGGTGCACTACTACTTCCGGACCATGGACGACCTGTTCCTCGCGGTCTTCCGCCGCATCGCCGAACAGGGTCTTGCGGTGCACGCCGCTGCGCTGAAGACGGAGCAGCCGCTGTGGGCGCTGTGGTTGTTCGGCATGGACCCGACGGCGACGAGATTGACGATGGAATTCATGGGCCTGGCGAACCATCGCAAGGTGCTGCGCGCCGAGATCCGCACCTTTGCCGAGCGGTACCGGCAAGATCAGGTGGCTGCCATCACGGCGGCCCTGGATCGTTACGGGGTGGACACGTCCGAGGTGCCGCCGGTGGTGTGGACGGTGTTCGCCACCAGCCTGTCCCGAGTGCTGGTGGTGGAGCAGGTACTCGGCATGTCCGCCGGTCACGCCGAAACCCTGAAGATGGTGGAGCAGTGGCTCCACCAGTTGGAGGGCCCGCTACGGCCGCTGGAGATCCCCTTGCCCGACGGCCAGTTGCTGCGCATCGAGGACGGGATCCCGGAAGTGGTGCCCGCCGCGCCGTAGCACCGTCACGGACTCGTGAAGTAGAAGCCCAGGAGCAGCGCGAAGAGGCCGATCAGCCAGCCGGCGGTGGTCGCCCGTAGCCAGGCGGGTGCCCGGCGCACCTCCATGAAGTGCCAGATGACCAGGAAGGTCTTCACCGCGGCGATCACCAGCACTGTGACCGTGACCGCGACGTTGAGCTGATGCGCCGAACCGCCGTCGCGGGCCGTCAGCCACGAGACCACGGTGACCGTCGTCAGCAGTGCCCAGACGGCCGTCAGCGGATGGCGCAGGTAGGAGATCATCAGGTCGTCACCTCATCAGGTAGAGCAGCGCGAACAGGATCAGCCACAGCACGTCCACCATGTGCCAGTAGGTCGCACCGGTCTCCACGAACGAGATCTTGGGCGCTGCAGGACCTTTCAGGTTCCTGATGACGAAGGCGAGGATCACCAGACCGAGCAGGACATGACACAGGTGCAGCCCGGTCATCAGGTAGTAGTACATGAAGAACAGGCTGGTTCCGGGCGTCAGACCGGAGGTGATCTCGGGGACGTATTCGAAGAGCTTCAACAGCGGGAAGGCCGCACCGAAGGTGAATGCGACTCCGAAGAGCCGGATAGCGTGCGCTGACTTTCCGCCGCGGGCGGCAGCGGTGCCCAGCGCGACGAAAAGTGAACTGGTCAGCAACATCACGGTGTTGATCGCGCCGATGTCGACGTTCAGGCGGGTCTGGCCCTGCAAGAACAGCTCAGGATCCTGGCCGCGGTAGTACATGTAGGCGACGAAGTAGACGCCGAAGATGAACAGATCCCCGATGACGAAGAACCACATGCTGGGTTCGCCCGGAACATGGCTGCGCACCTTGGTATTTCGCCGGGTGTTGACGGTATTTTCCGCCAGGTCGGTCATGCGTGTGCCTTCTCACGGTCCTCTGGCGACGGCGATGACGTAGCCAGCCAGGCATTTTCGAGTTCTTCGTCGGGTTGCTTCTTGATGGCCCGATAGATGCAGATGTAGACGACGAACTGCCATGACACATACAGCACCATGGCGAACCAGAACGTCAGCAGACCGTTCCACGCGAACGGACCCGATTTCGCGATCCAGACCGGCGCCGCCATCAGCTCGGTGACGTACTGCCAGATGGTGTAGTAGCCAAGCCATTTCGGCAGGATGTTGTTCGTGTCGAGAATGATGGCCAAGCCGAAGCACATCCACATGACACAGAAGCAACCCAGCGACCCGATGTAGGCCAGATAGCCGAAGTCGTAGAGCATCGCCAGCGTGGACGGGTCATACCCGGACCGGAAGGCGCCGAGGCCGAAGCAGAACATCGGGAAGAGCATGCCGACCATGGCCCCGGTCATCGAGCCGATCATCACCGCATAGCGAAACGCCGGGCTGACCGACATGCGTTTGATCTGCGTGAGGTACACCGCGTTGGACAGGGGCGCCAGCCCGAACGAGAGGGTCAGGATCGCGCACGCGATGAGCAGATTGTGTGACTGCATGAATTCGACGATCTGGGGTTCGCTGCTGCTCGGTGAGCGCGGCGGCATCATCCAGCTCAAGGGCACGAAGACGATGCCGAACAAGTTGAAGAAGATCGGAACAGTCCAGAAAGCGATCCACTGATCCCGCTTGCGGTTGGGGCGCCGGGTTTTGGCGTTCACGCCAAGACCGCCTGTTCGCTGCCCTGGCGCGCCACGGTGCGCAGCAAAACCAGGAACATCACCACGAGGTAGCTCGCAAACACGAGGAGCCGCAACGTGAACGACAGGGCGCCGTCCCAGGCGAGCGGACCCGTCTTGTGCAGGATCGAGAAGGCACTCGGAATCAGCAGGGCGGCGATGGCGATGTTGAAGTGTGCGACCCAGCGCGGAAATATCGGGTCGGGCTGGGCGTCGAGATACACGCTCAGGGCGAAGCAGAGGTTCTGCACGACGATCGCGCCGACCGGCGCGATGAAGAAGAACCAGGCCATGTCGTTCAGGAGGCTGATCAGCTGCGGGTCGCGGTCGGGCCGGAACGCGGCCACCCCCCAGCAGTAGTCGGCGAGGATGAATGCCGTCGTGCCGACGCCGACACAGATGACGTAGGCGTAGGTGAACACGCTGCTCGACGTGGCGGTGCGGGAGATCTGTACGGCGGTGACGGCGAACAGCGGGACCAGGGACCCCGCGATCAGATTGCACAGGATCACCACGCCGAGGATGCCGGTGTTGTTGTCGCGGAAGAACGCTGCCACCTCGTTGGGGGTCAGGGTCGGTGACAGCGGTGGGGAGAAGGGCGGGAACAGGAAGTAGGCGAGCACCAGCAGTGCCACCGCCGGCGGGGCGGTCCACAACAGGATGCGCTGGCCCGTCGTGTTCATCGAAGCATTCATCGACACCTGCCTTCATGCAGATAGCCGTTCGGCTATCCAGATGCACTCACACTAGCCGATCGGCTATTTCTGCTCAAGGACGCAGTGGCCGAGCGGTTAGGCTGGCGCCGTGCTTCCCGGAAATATCCGCCAGATCGGCTATGTGGTTCCCGATCTCGATGCG
>JAHFVC010000458.1 GCA_023264765.1 Mycobacterium sp.
GTGGGGGATCAATACACGTCGCGCACGTACCGCTTGTCGGCGACCAGCTCGCGTTTGTAATCGTGTGCCTGCTCGTCGGAAAGTACGCCGTGCTTCTTGATGATGGCCGTCAGCGCGGCGTCGACATCCTTGGCCATGTGAGTGGCGTCACCGCAGACGTAGAAATGCGCACCGTCGTCGATCCACCGCCACAGTTCAGCGCCGGCATCGAGCATCTTGTGCTGCACGTAGATCCGCTTGGCCTGGTCGCGGGAGAACGCCAGATCCAGGTGATTGAGCAGACCGTCTGCGACCATGTGCTCCAGATCATCTCGGTAATAGAAGTTCTCCGCGCGGTGCTGGTCACCGAAGAACAGCCAGTTGCGGCCGGTGTGCCCGAGCGCGCGGCGCTCCTGCAGGAAGCCTCGGAACGGCGCGATCCCCGTACCCGGGCCCACCATGATCATCGGCGTCTCGGATTCCAGGGGCGGCCGGAAGTTGGGCGAGCGTTGAATGAAGACCGGCGCGGCCTGCGCGCGGTCGGCCATGAAGGTCGACGCGACACCATGCCGATGCGCCCCGCGCACACTCTGGTAGCGCACCACCGACACCGTCAGCTGCACCTCGGTGGGACTCACCAGCGGGCTCGAGCAGATCGAATACTGCCGCGGGGTGAGTCGCACCAAGGCGTCCTGCCACTCCTGAGCTTCGGCTCGCACACCGAACTCTTCGACGATGTCGAGTCCGTTACGTCCGACGAGCCATTTGTCGAGCTCGTCCTTGGGCCCGCGTAGGCGTTTGGCCGCCTTGGGTAACTGCTCGGAGATGAAGCGCAGCAGGTTGGGGGTGATCCGGCAGATGTCGTACGACGATGTCAGCGCGCTGCGCAGATCGGTATCGACGCCGTCGACCTCGACGACCTCATGTCCGGTCAGCCCGGTGCCTGCGAGCCACGCCGCCACCGCCTCGTCGGAATTGGCGACGAAGACGCCAAGGGAGTCGCCCGCGGCGTAGCTCGTACCGTGTTCAGCGACATGCTCGGAGATGTCGAAGCCGAACTGTCGCACCTCTTTCTGCGCCGACTCCGGAGTGAGCCGGATGTTGCGGCTCAGCGGTGCCAGTGCCGGGGCATTGCGGCTGAGCGGGGCGGCGGTCCGGGTGGCACTCGACTCGACCGCCGGGACCGGTGTGGCCTGCGACCCGACCAGGTCTGTGACCTGGTCGGACCAGGTGGCCCTCGGTTCGTCGTCGTAGGCTTCGCTCTCGACGCGGTCGAGCATCCGGGTCGCCCCGAGTGCGGCGAGCCGCGCGTCCAGCGCCTTGGCGTGCCCACAGAAATTGTCGTAGGCCTTGTCCCCTATCCCCAGCACGGCGTATCGCAACCCCGGGAGCGCCGGAGCGTCAGCCGATTCCAGGCGCTGCCAGAAGTCGGCGCCGTTGTCTGGTGGCCCACCGTCACCGAACGTGCTTGTCACGAAGAGGATTTCGGATGCTGCCGCAAGGTCGGTGAGCGCGACGTCGTCCATCGTGACCAGGCGCGCGCCGGGTATCCGGCCCGCCAACCCGGTCGCGAACTCTTCGGCCGTCCCTGTCTGCGAAGCCCACAGCACCAGCGGTCCCGGTGCCACCGGGTCCTCGGCCACAGCGACCGCTCCCCCGGATCGCGAATACATGCCGGCGAGCAGACCATCGACCCACAACCGCGCCTGCGGTCGCATGGGCGCGGTTGCGGGCAGCACGGGCACACCCGGGGAACCATCGGTCACGCTGGCGAGAAAGCCTGCGATGTAGAGCTTTTCGTCATCGGTGAGCTCCACTGTCACGCCTTGCAGTCCGAGCGCTTCGGCGAGCGGATGGCCGGCAACGGCGGGCAGGACCGGCGCGATCGGCCGCAGCGCCACCGCGCAGACCTTCAGCTCGGGCTGCAGCGAGTCGGCGTCCACCGCATCATTGGTGAGCGCGTTGATGGTCAGATATTCGCCGTGCTCGTCGTTCCAGTGGAACGGAACCCATACGTTGCCCGGTTGCACCCTGTCGGTGATCACCGGGGGTAGCACCGCACGGCCCCGCCGTGAGGTCAGCTCCACCTGATGCTGTTCGGTGATGCCTTGGGCGGCGGCATCATCGGGATGGATCTCCACGAAGGGCCCGCCGTTGAGCTTGTTCAGCTTGGCGACCCGGCCGGTCTTGGTCATGGTGTGCCACTGGTGTTGCAACCTCCCGGTGTTGAGCACCATCGGGTAGTCGTCGTCGGGCAGCTCCCGCGCATCCATGTGGGGCCGGGCGAAGAACACCGCTCTGCGTGACGGCGTCGCGAACGCGAGCCGCGGGCGGTGGCCGTTGTCGTCGATGAAAAGCGTCTGGGACACCCCGTCGTTGAGGTAGCGAATGGGGTGGCGGTCTTCGGCGTCCTCGGGCGGGCAGGGCCACTGCAGCGGCGTTTCGCGCAGCCGCTCGTAGCTGGCGCCGCGCAGATCGTATCCGGTGCGCGGGTTCGCGAACCTACGGATCTCGTCGAAGACATCGGAGCTGGACTTGTAGTCGAAATCGTCACCGAAGCCGAGCTTTTCGGCCACTCCGCAGATCAACTCCCAGTCCGGGCGGGCGTCACCGAAGGCAGGCACCGATTGCTGGAGCAGCGTCAGATTGCGTTCGGAGTTGATCATCACGGCGTCCGACTCGGCCCACAAGGCCGCGGGCAGCACGATATCGGCATACCGATTGGTGGCGGTGTCGTGGTAGGGATCCTGCGTGATGACGAGTTCGGCGGATTCCAGGCCTGCGATCACGGTCTTGCGGTTGGGTACGGTCGCGACCGGGTTGGTGCAGATGATCCAGCAGGCCTTGATGTCCCCCGCCGCAGCCTGTTCGAACATCGCGACCGTGCCCGGCCCGACGTCACTTCGGATGGTGCCCGGCTCCAGGCCCCACTGGTCCTCGCAGAACGCGCGGTCCTCGGCCGACAGCACAGCGCGCTGGCCGGGCAATCCGGGTCCCATGTAACCCATTTCGCGTCCGCCCATGGCGTTGGGCTGTCCGGTCAGTGACATCGGTCCACTGCCGGGACGGCAGATGGCCCCGGTGGCCAGGTGCAGGTTGCAGATCGCGTTGGTATTCCAGGTCCCGTGGGTGCTCTGGTTGAGGCCCATGGTCCAGCAGGTCATCCAGTCGCCGGCCTCGGCGATCATCGCTGCGGCCGTGCGGATATCGGCTTCGGCGATGCCGGTGATCTGGGCCACCCGCGCCGGGGTGTAGTCGGCCAGGAAGTCCGGCATGGCGTCCCAGCCCTGGGTGTGCTCGGCGATGAACTCGCGATCGATGTCGCCGTTCTCGACCAGGACGTGCAGGAGTCCGTTGAGCAACGCGAGATCGGTGCCCGGCTTGATCGCCAGGAAGAGGTCGGCCTTCTCCGCGGTGGCGGTCCGGCGCGGGTCGACCACGATGAGCTTGGCTCCGGCCTTGATCCGGTCGGCCATCCGCAGGAACAGGATCGGGTGGCAGTCGGCCATGTTCGCACCGATGACGAAGAACAGGTTGGCGTTGTCGAAGTCGGTGTACGAACCGGGCGGCCCGTCAGAGCCCAGGGATTGCTTGTAACCGGTCCCGGCGCTGGCCATGCACAGCCGCGAATTCGACTCGATGTGCACGGTGCGCAGATAACCCTTGGCGAGTTTGGTGGCCAGGTACTGGGCCTCGATCGACATCTGGCCGGACACATACAGCGCAACCGAGTCGGGACCGTGCTCGTCGATGATCTCGCGCAACCGCCGGCCCGCCTCGGCGATCGCGACATCGACCGGGGTGGAGACAGCCTCGGCGTCCCGGCCGGCGCGTACCAGTGCCGTACTCAGCCTGCCGTCGGTGGCGGCCATCATCTCGGCGTGGGTGGCACCCTTGGTGCACAACCTGCCGAAGTTGGTGGGATGCAGTTTGTCGCCGCTGACCTGCGCGATCACCGGCAGGCCGCTGACCGGATCGGCTTTCGTGGTGACTTCGATGCCGCAGCCGACCCCGCAATACGAGCACGCGGTCCGCGTTTTCACCGACATGGGAACATCGTCTGCTGCCAGTGTTCCGGTTCCTTTGTGGCGACGTTAGCGCAAAGAAAACTCGACCTCACCGCGCGCTCGACCCCTCGGTGAGCGCGCGGTGAGGCCGCGTTGCGGCAGGTCAGGCGGTAGCAACCGACTCCGGCAGCTCGTCGGCGACGGCCGGCTTGACCGGCGCGATCCGCAGGAACACGAACCAGGTCACCACCGCGCAGATCACGTAGAAGCCCAGGAACACCCAGAAGGCGTTGGTCGCCGATTTGGCGTCACTGACGTAGGACGCCCGCAGCACGATGTTGATGAACACCCCGCCCAGCGCTCCGACGGCACCTGCGAAGCCGATCAATGCACCGGACATCTTGCGCGCCCACGACGCCTTTTCCTCGCGGGTCCACTCGTCGTGGTCGGCGGCCTTCGCCTCGAAGATCGACGGGATCAT
>JAHFVC010000180.1 GCA_023264765.1 Mycobacterium sp.
TTCGTCGTCGTGATGATCTCGCTGGCCGTGTACGGGCAGTCGGGCAACTTCAACTTGGCCGGCTGACTCATATGGACCATTACTCAGGGGAAAAGGGCCTGGCGCCCGGTTGGTGGACGCTGTTGCTGGTGCTGTTCCTGGCAGGCTCGGTGTGGCTGTCGTATTCGCTGTTCACCGGCGACCTCAAATCCAACGTGCCGGTCACGCTGACCTCGGATCGTTCCGGTCTGGTCATGGAGACCAACGCCAAGGTGAAGATGCGCGGCGTGCAGGTGGGCAAGGTCAGCGCCATCTCCGGTGGGAACTCCGAGAGCGCGGCGCCGGTATCGCTGCGCCTGGAGATCGATCCTGACCAAATCCGCTTCATCCCGGCCAACGTCGAAGCCAGGATCCGGGCCACCACCATTTTCGGGGCCAAGTTCGTCGACCTGGTGTACCCGGACGACCCCAGTCCGCAGCGGCTGAAGTCCGGGCAGGTGCTCACGTCGCTGAACGTCACCACCGAGGTGAACACCGTCTTCCAGAACTTGGTCGGCGTGCTGGACAAGATCGACACCGCCAAGCTCAACGCGGTGCTCTCGGCGCTGGCCGAAGGTGTGCGCGGGCAGGGTGAACGCATCGGTCAGGCCACCACCGACGCCAACCAGGTGCTGCTGGCGGTCAACCCGCGCAGCGAGACCATCCGCGCGGACTGGAAGTCTCTGCAGGGCTTCAGCGATGCCTACAGCGGTGCGGCCCAGGACATCCTGTCCACCCTCGACGCCGCATCCACCACGGCGGTCACCGTCAGCAGCCACGCCCAGCAGCTCGACGCGCTGCTGCTGGCCACCACCGGGTTCTCCAACAAGGGCATCGAGCTGTTGGCCCCCAACCAGGCCAACCTGATCAAGGCCGTCAACACGCTGCAGCCGACCACCGACCTGCTGTCCAAGTACGACCCCGAGTACACCTGCATGCTCGTCGGCGCGAAATACCTTCTGGAGCACGGCGGTTACGAGGCCACCGGCGGCAACGGCAAGTCGTTCATCCTCGACGCCGGTATCCGTCCGGGCAATGATCCCTACAAGTTCCCGGAGAACTTGCCGGTCGTCGGAGCGAAGGGCGGCCCCGGCGGCAAGCCGGGTTGCGGCTCGCTGCCGATCGTCGACCAGAACTGGCCGGTGCGTCAGCTCATCACCAACACCGGCTTCGGCACCGGCCTGGATTGGCGGCCCAACCCGGGAATCGCGTTCCCGATGTACGGCAACTACCTGCCGACCACCCGTGCGGTCCCCGAACCCCCGAGCATCCGCAACACCTTCGGTGGCCCGGCACCCGGCCCGATCCCCGGCCCCGGAGCCCCCGCGTACGGCGCGCCGCTCTACGCACCCGACGGCACGCCGTTGTGGCCGGGCCTGCCGCCCGCGCCGCCGCCCGGCGCGCCGCGTGACCCCGGTGCAACCCCGGGTTCGGAACCGTTCGTGGTCGTCGCACCCGGAGTGCAGCCGACACCGCTGCCACCGGTACCGCTCCCCGAGGAGGCCGCCCCCGCGCCCTAGCACCCCAAGAATCCGTAGCGAAGCAAGCACCTAGAAGGAACGAGCCATGAAAGACAATCTGGTAGGCGCGATCTGGCGCCTCGCCATATTCCTGGCCGTCTGCTTGCTGGGGGTATTCGGGTTGTTCGCGATCTTCGCGCAGCTGCGGTTCGGCGAGGCCACGCATGGCTACAAGGCATTGTTCGCCAACGCTTCCGGCATGGAGGAAGGCGATTTCGTGCGGATCGCCGGCGTCGAGGTCGGCAAGGTCGGTGCCATGCGGATCCTGGATGACGGCACGGTGCTGGCCGAGTTCACCGCCGACGATTCGGTGGTGCTGACCGAAGGCAGCCGCGCGGTGATCCGGTACGACGACCTGATCGGCGGGCGCTATCTGGCCCTGCAGGAGGGCACCGGAGATACCAAGAAGCTCAAGCCCGGTGACACCATTCCACTGGCCCGCACCTCACCCGCGCTGGACCTCGATGCGTTGATCGGCGGGTTCCGCCCCTTGTTCCGCGCACTGGACCCCAATCAGGTCAACGCCTTGTCGGGCCAACTGATCAGCGCGCTGCAGGGTCAGGGTGGCACCATCGGGTCGTTCCTGACCCAGACCGCTGCGCTGACCAACACGTTGGCCGACCGCGATCAGCTGATCGGTGAGGTGATCGTGAACCTCAATACCGTGATGGGCTCCCTGGGAGATCAGAACAAACAGTTCGCCAAGGGCATCGATGGTCTGGCGCAACTGCTCGACGTGCTGTCGGCTCGGCGCAGCGACATCGCCAACGGGGTCGCCTACGCGAGTGCCGCCGCGGGCAGCATCGCCGACCTGCTGTCGCAGGCGCGGCCGCCGCTGATCAAGACCGTGCACGAAACCGACCGCGCCGCAGGCATCGTCGTCGCCGATCACGACTACTTCGACAACCTGATCAACACCCTGCCGGACTCCTACCAGATCCTGGCCCGGCAAGGCATCTACGGTGACTTCTTCAGCTTCTACCTGTGCGACATCGTGCTGAAGCTCAACGGCAAGGGCGGTCAGCCCGTGTACGTGAAGGCCGCGGGGCAGGACAGCGGGCGGTGCACGCCGCGATGAAATCCTTCTCCGAACGTAACCAGTTCGTCGTCGGCGCCATCGGCCTGGCGGTGTTCGTCGCGATCGTGCTGGGCGCACTCAACTACGACAAGCTGCCCTTCCTGGACCGCGGCAAGAACTACTCGGCCTACTTCGCCGAGGCCGGCGGCCTGCGAGACGGTGCCGCCGTTCAGGTTTCGGGTATGCGTGTCGGGCACGTGACGGCCGTCGAACTGGACGGCCGGCAGGTGCTGGTCAAGTTCAAGATCGACGACGGGGTGCGCGTCGGTGACCGCAGCGAGGCCGCCGTCAAGACCAAGAGCCTGCTCGGCACCAAGATCCTCGAAGTGTCCCCGCGCGGTGACGGAACGCTGAAGGCGACCATCCCGCTCGAACGCACCACGCCCGCATACCAATTGCCGGATGCGCTGGGTGATCTGGCGGCGACCGTCAGCGGACTCAACACCGACCAGCTTTCGGATTCGCTGCGCGTCCTGTCGGAGACGTTCGCCGACACCCCACCGGAATTGAAGGTCGCCGTCGACGGCGTGGCCCGGTTCTCCGAGACCCTCAACCAGCGTGACGCCCAGCTGCGCAGCCTGCTGACCAACGCCAACACGGCCACCACGGTGCTGGCCGAAAGAAGCGACCAGATCGTCGGCCTGGTCCGCAACACCAATGCACTGCTGGCCGAATTGCAGGGGCAAAGCGCTGCGCTGGACAGCCTTTCGGGCAACATCTCGGTCCTGAGTCAACAGCTGCAAGGTTTCATCGGTGAGAACAAGGCCACGCTGCGACCGGCACTGGACAAGCTCAATGGCGTGCTGACCATCCTGGACAACCGCAAGGACCGGCTGCGGCAGGCACTTCCGCTGCTGAACTCCTATGCGATGTCGCTTGGTGAATCGGTCAGCTCGGGACCGTTCTTCAAGACCTACATCGTCAACCTGTTGCCGGGGCAGTTCGTGCAGCCCTTCGTCGACGCGGCGTTCTCCGACCTGGGCCTGGACCCGCATGTGCTGCTGCCGTCGCAGCGCACCGATCCGCAACTCGGCCAGGCCGGAACTCCGGCCATGCCGGTGCCGTTCCCGCGGACCGGTCAGGGCGGCGAGCCTCGGATGAACCTGCCCGACGCCATCACCGGCAACCCCGGCGACCCGGGCTGCGGTCCGCCCGGGATCCCGCTGCCCGGGCCGACCGGCTGCTACCCGTACCGCGAGCCCATTCCGCCCGGCCCGCCCGGTGGGCCCCCGCCGGGACCGCCGGCCATCGCGCCGCCCGGGATCGCGTCCACGCCAACGCCGTTCCCCAGCCCCGTGCTTGTTCCGGCGCCGGGTGAACCGGCCCCCGCCCAGACGGGAGACGGCCAGTGAACGCGGCAGTGAACCCACGCAACGCCCGGATCGGGCTGGCGATCGCCCTGGTGATCCTGCTGGCTGCGGGCGTGTACCTGGTGACCAGCGCCAGCGACTCCCTCAACCGGCGCAACGCCGTCGCGTACTTCGAGAACAGCAACGGCATCTTCGTCGGGGACGACGTGGTGATCCTCGGGGTGCCCGTGGGCCGGATCGACAAGATCGAACCGGAGCCGCAGCGCGTCAAGATCTCGTTCCACTACGACGATCGCTACAAGGTGCCTGCCGACGTGAACGCCGCGATCCTGTCCCCGATGCTGGTGACATCGCGGGCGATCCAGCTCACCCCCGCCTACAACGGCGGCGCGGTACTCGCCGACGGCGCGGTGATCCCGCGGGAGCGCACCGTGGTGCCGGTCGAGTACGACGAATTCCGGCAGCAGTTGCAGCGCCTGACCCAAACGCTGCAGCCGACCGAGCCCGGCGGTGTCAGCACCCTGGGGTCCTTCATCAACACCACCGCGGACAACCTGCGCGGCCAGGGCGCGAGCATCCGCGATGCGCTGACCAAACTGTCCCAGGCCTTTTCGGCACTCGGCGATCACAGCACCGACATCTTCAGCACCGTGAAGAACCTGTCCATCCTCGTCTCGGCGCTGCAGGACAGCACGACGGTGATGCGCCAGCTCAACCAGAATCTGGCGTCGGTGACGGGCCTGCTCTCCGACAGCCCCAACGAGGTCGGCAACGCCGTCAAGGATCTCGCCGACACCGTCGGACAGGTGCAGACGTTCGTGGCGGACAACCGCGAGGCGCTGGGCACGACGTCGGACAAGCTGGCCGGGGTCACGCAGACGCTCAACGACAGCCTCGCCGACGTCAAGCAGTTCCTGCACGTGGCACCCTCGGCGTTCCAGAACTACGTCAACATCTACCAACCGGCGGTGGGCGCGGTCGCGGCTGTCCCGGCGATCAGTAACTTCGCCGACCCGATCTCGTTCCTGTGCGGCGGTATTCAGGCGGCGTCCCGGATGGGTGCCGAGGAGTCGGCCAAGCTGTGTGTGCAGTACCTGGCTCCGATCGTGAAGAAC
The DNA here is from genome assembly GCA_023264765.1 of Mycobacterium sp. Lineage (GTDB taxonomy): Bacteria > Actinomycetota > Actinomycetes > Mycobacteriales > Mycobacteriaceae > Mycobacterium. The sequence goes on from JAHFVC010000180.1 coordinate 5,042, forward strand.
CGGCAGTACAACTTCCTGCCCATCGGCTTGAATCAGCTGGTCGGTGCGCAAGCCCGCCCGAACGAGGTGACCTACAGCGAGGAATGGATGCGGCCGGACTACATCCCGCCGCCGGGTCCGGCACCCGCGGTACTGCCCGCGCCGGTCGCTGATCCGTCCGCACCCCCGTTGCCGGCCGAAGCGGCCGTGGTGACCGACCCGAACGCCGGCCTGCCCGGTTTGATGGTGCACAGCGGAGGTGGGTCATGAAGCGATTCGTGACGGTACTGATCTGCCTGGCGCTCAGCGGATGTTCGTGGCAGGGACTCAATTCGTTGCCGCTGCCCGGCGTGCAGGGGCAAGGCGCGGGCGCGTACACGGTCAAGGCCGAGATGCCCGACGTCGACAACCTGGACCGCAATTCGCGGGTGCGGGTCGACGACGTCACCGTCGGCAACGTCACCGATATCCAACGTCAAGGTTGGCATGCGGTGATCACCATGAAGCTCAACTCCGATGTGGTGCTGCCGGCCAATGCGACCGCCAAGATCGGTCAGACCAGCCTGCTGGGTTCCCAGCACATCGAACTGGCGCCGCCCAAGGACACCGCACCGCAGGGCCGGCTGCGCGACGGCTCGCTGATCCCGTTGGCCAACAGCGGCGGTTTCCCGACCACCGAGCAGACGCTGGCGGCAATCTCGTTGCTGCTCAACGGCGGTGGCCTGGGTAACGTGCAGGACATCACCGCGGCGTTCAGCCAGGCGTTCACCGGTCGCGAGGCCGACCTGCGCAGCCTCATCGATCAGCTGAACATCTTCATCGCCAACACCAATGACCAGAAGAACGACATCATCGATGCGGCCTCCAGCCTCAACGATCTGGTCGGTCAGGTCGCCGCGCAGAAGCCGGTGGTGGACAAGGCACTCAAGACGGTGCCCGATGCGCTGGCGGTGCTCAAGGATCAGCGCGACCAACTGGCCGAGGCCGTCACCCAGCTGGGCAAGTTCAGCGCCCTGGCCGCCGATTCGGCCAACCAGACCAAGGATTCCCTTGTCGCCGAACTGAAGACGCTCGGCCCGACGCTGGAGCAGCTGGCCAACGCGGGGCCGGCCCTGACGAGGTCGCTGAGCTTTTTCACCACCTACCCGTTCCCGAAGGAAACGCTGGCCAACTGGATGCGTGGCGACTACGCCAACCTCACGCTGGTGGTGGATCTGACGTTGAGCCGGCTGGACCAGGGCGTGTTCACCGGAACCCGGTGGGAGGGCGATCTCACCGAGCTGGAGATGCAGTGGGGCCGCACCATCGGTCAGATGCCCAGCCCCTACACCGCGGTGAATCCGCTCGTGGTGCCGTACCGCTGGGATCAGGGGCCGTAACCATGGTGTTGACGAGACGCATCCTGCTGCAGTTCGCGGTGTTCACCTTCATCGCGGCCATCGCGATCGGCATCATGGTGTTCGGCTATATGAACCTGCCGAATCTGCTGTGGGGCGCAGGGCATTACAAGGTGACGGTGCAGCTCCCCGAGACCGGCGGGCTGTACCCGCGCAGCAACGTCACCTACCGGGGCACCCAAGTGGGCCGGGTGGAGAGCGTCAATCTCGACGACCACGGCGGCGTCAACGCGGTGCTGTCGCTGAAGTCGGACATCAAGATCCCGTCGGATCTCGAGGCGCAGGTGCACAGTCAGACCGCGATCGGCGAGTTGTTCGTCGAACTCTTGCCGCGTGCCGACGGCGGGCCGTACCTGAGTGACGGCGACGTCATCGCGAGCGACCGGACCACCGTGCCGCCGGACGTCAACTCCCTGCTCGACGCCACCAACCGAGGCCTGGACGCCATCCCACGGGACAACCTGCGGACCGCGGTCGACGAGGCCTATCAAGCAGTCGGAGGGCTCGGGCCCGACCTGTCCCGTCTGGTCAAGGGCTCCACTGCGCTGGCCATCGATGCCCGAGCCAACCTCGACCCGATCACCACGTTGATCGACCAGTCCAAGCCGGTGCTGGACACCCAGACCGACACGTCGGGCTCCATCAAGGCCTGGGCGTCGCACCTGGCGTCGATCACCGGGTCGCTGCAATCCCACGACGACGCCGTGCGCGGGCTGCTCGCCCAGGGCCCCGGCGCCGCCGACGAGGTGCGGGCGTTGTTCGACCGGTTGCAGCCCACCCTGCCGGTGGTGCTGGCCAACCTGGTCAACATCAACCAGGTCGCCATCGCCTATCAGCCGGCGCTTGAACAGCTGCTGGTCCTGCTGCCGCAGGGCACCGCGACCTCGCAGGCGGTCGGTACCGCCAACCGCAACAGCAAGCAGGCCTTCAAGGGTGCCTATCTGGACCTCAACTTGAATCTGAACCTGCCGCCGCCGTGCACCACGGGTTTCCTTCCGCCGCAACAGCAGCGGGTGGCCGCCGACGTGGACTATCCGAACCGGCCCGCGGGCGATCTGTACTGCCGCATCCCACAGGATGCCGCGGGCAACGTGCGCGGTGCGCGCAACCTGCCGTGTGAGACGGTGCCCGGCAAGCGGGCGCCGACGGTGAAGATGTGCGAGAGCACCGAGAATTACATTCCGCTCAACGACGGCTACAACTGGAAGGGCGACCCGAACGCGACGTTGTCCGGGCAGGCCATCCCGCAATTACCGCCGGGAACACCGCCCGCACAGGCGCCGCCCCCGGCCGCCCCGCCGCCCCCACCCATAGCGGCCGCCGAATACGATCCCAGCACCGGCACGTACGTTGGACCCGACGGGCAGGTGTATACCCAGTCGAATCTGGCCCAGAGTGCTACCGAGGAGCAAACATGGCAGACGATGCTGCTACCCCCGAAGGGGCGGTAAGCGAGTCCGCGACGAAGGCAGAAGACGAGATCACGACATCAGAGGCCGAGGCCGTCGAGTCTTCAGACGACACAGCCGAGGACATCGACGCCGCCGAAGCAGGTGAGGACACTCCGCCGGTTACCGCCACGGCCGAGCGTTCGCACGTCACGCTGGCACTCATCGCCGGTCTGGTGCTCGTACTCGCGCTCGGTGGACTCACCGGCTGGCTGGGGTTCCGCGCGTATCAGTCCAAGCAGCTCGACGAACAACGCAAGGTGTTCCTGCAGGTCGGCCGTCAGGGCGCGCTGAACCTCACCACCATCGACTTCGAGCACGCCGACGCCGATGTCCAGCGCATCCTCGATTCCGCCACCGGCACCTTCTACGACGATTTCCAGAAGCGTGCCGGGCCGTTCGTCGAGGTGGTCAAGCAAGCCAAGTCCAAGTCCGTCGGCGCCGTGACCGAGGCCGGCCTGGAGTCCGACACGGACACCGAAGCCGAGGTGCTGGTCGCGGTGACGGTGAAGACGTCCAACGCGGGAGCCGCCGAGCAGCAACCGCGGTTGTGGCGGATGCGGATCACCGTGGAGAAGATGGGTGACGACGTGAAGGTGTCCAACGTGGAGTTTGTGCCATGACCGAACCGAAGCACGGCCTCGTCGAAGACTCGGCCACCGCGACCGCTGGCGCCGGCGAAGCGACGGGAATTGCCGAGGAGCTCAGCGAATCGTCGGCGGTCGAGGAGGCCAGCCCAGCCGACGCGGCCACCGAGGCTGTCGAGCCGCAGCCGAAGCGATCCCTGGATTGGAAGCGCGTCCTGGCCTACGGCGTCCTGCCGGGCCTGGCCCTGGTGCTGGCGCTGACCGCGGGATTCTTCAAATGGCAGGACAATTCGGTACGCGACGGTGACAAGGCCCGCGCCGAGTCGGTCCAGGTGGCCAAGGACAGCACCATCGCCCTGCTGTCCTATAAGCCCGACACCGTCGAACAACAGCTCGACGCCGCACGCGATCTGCTCACCGGCGAGTTCCAGGAGTCCTACACCTCGCTGACCCATGAGGTCGTCATCCCGGGTGCCAAGCAGAAGCAGATCTCCGCGGTCGCGACGGTTCCGGCGGCAGCGTCGGTGTCGGCCGATCCCAACCACGCCGTGGTGCTGGTGTTCGTCAACCAGACCGTGGTGGTGGGAGCCGACGCACCCACCGACACCGCCTCCAGCGTTCGGGTGGTGTTGGAAAAGCACGGCGACCGCTGGCTGATCGCCAAGTTCGACCCGGTGTAACCATGGGGTGTCGCGTGGCACCCGCCGATGCCCAGATGTTCTGGATGTCGGCGAAGATCCCCAACGACACCTTCCTGGTGTACGGGTTCGACGGTGTGCCTGCCGATCTGGACCGGGCGCTCGACGAACTCGTCGCCCAGGCACGCGCAAGTGTGGACCTGTCGCAGCGCATCGACGACTCATCGCGGGTGCACTACCCGAACTGGTTACCGTGCGCGGCCGACCGCTCCCGATTCACCGTGCACGCGCCCGGCGAGCGCACCTGGGCAGGCTGCCTGGCCGCCGTGCGTGCGGTTGTCGACGATCAGCTCGATCCGCGGGTGACACCCTGGCGGCTGCACGTATTCGCCGGGATCGACGGCATCCCTGGCGTTTCCGGTCCGGGCACCGTCGTCGCACTGCAGATCACCCACGCCCTCGGCGGCGGTGGGCGCACCTGCGCGCCGGCGGCACTGATGTTCGGCAGGGTGGGCGAGGTGGCACCGGTGGTGTCACCTCGCATCGGCCCGTTGTCCTTACCGTGGCGCAGCGTGGCCGCCGCCCGAGCGCACCGAGAGTTGGTGCACGACACCGCATCCGGGATGGTGCCGCCGCCCGCCCCGGCTCGGGTGCCGTTGCGCACCAATGCGCCACCGGCCGGGGCGCAGTCCATGCGGACCCTGGTGCGGCCGAGGTCGTCGCTGACCGGTGGCACGGTCACCGTGGTGGCGCTGGCCGGTATCGCCGAAGCCCTGGCCGCTCAGCTGTCGGACCTCGGTGAGGACGTGTCCGCGCTCGGTGCGGAGGTGACGATGGCCAAACCCGGCCCGCGACAGGCGTACAACCATTTCGGCACGGTGGGCGTCGGCCTGTTTCCCGGACTGACGCTGGGCGAGCGATGTACGGCCATCGCGGCTGAACTGGATGCGCGCAGGGCGCGGGCGGCTCATCCGGCGATGCGTGCCTCCGATGATGCTTTCGCCGCCACGCCGGCGCCACTGTTGCGTTGGGGGATAGGGCAATTCGATCCGTCGACGCGGTCGGCGACGGTCACCGGGAACACGGTGGTGTCCAGCGTGAACTGCGGGCCGGCGGATTTCGCGTTCGGCGGCGCGCCGGTGCGGGTGGCCGCGGCGTTTCCCGGCCTGTCCCCGATGGTGGGTTTGACGCACTGCGTCACCGGGGTCGGTGACACCATCTCGATCAGTGTGTTCGCGGCCGAGTCCGCGATCGGGGACGTGGACGCCTATGTGGAGCGCCTGGAGTCCGCTTTCTGGTGATGTTGTGCACGTTTCGTCACGCTCAGCGTTACCAAACGTGCACAAATCGCTACGGAAGGACGGCTGTCGCGGTCAGTTCGAGGCGCTGCTGAGGATGGATGAAGCTCGCACATCCGATCCAGGTGCTGGTCGGCCGGTGCTGTCCCACCCACTCCCTGAGCATCGGGGTGCATGCGGCCAGCGCCGCCATGTCCGTGGTGTAGATGGTCCACGCCACCAAGCCTTCTCGGCCTGCACCGGCAGCGCGCAACGAGCGCTCCAGCACCTGGAGTACGTAGGCCAGTTGGTCGGTGAAGACCGTGCTCACCACATCGACCTCACCGGAGGTGTCGGTCAGCGGGGCGATGCCCGACACGTAGACCGTCCCATTGGCGACGACCGTCTGCACGATGCCCAGATCGTCGAACAGTTGCGGGCTGAGGTAATCGATATCGGGTACCGATCGGGTGATGATCACCTACTGATGATGGCAGGCCGAGGGTCTTGGGTCCTTCGGATCGTCGGGGTCGGGGTCACCGAACCAGCGGGACGGTGCACGCTGCCCGTATTCGTCGTGCCAGCACCACCATTCGTACGGTTTTGACTGCGGATAGCCCGCCGGGGAGTCCTCCCAGATCTCCTGTCTCCCCAGCGCCGTCATATCGAGGAAGTTCCACGTGTTGACGAACACCTCGTCACCGCGGCTGTCGATGAAGTAGGTGCGGTAGACGCGGTCGCCGTCGCGGATGAAGGCGTTGGTGCCGTGCCATTGGTCCACGCCGAAGTCGACATCGAAGGCGTTCTCGCCGGGAAGCATGGTGTACCAGGGGATGTCCCAGCCCATCCGCCGTTTGATCCGCGCCAGATCGGCCTGCGATCCGCGTGAGGCGTACACCAGTGTGGTGTCGCGGGCGTTGAGGTGCGCGAGGTTGCCGATATGGTCGGCCATCAGCGAGCAACCGACGCACCCGTGGTCGGGCCAGCCGTTGACGCCGGGGTCGACGAACGCCCGGTAGACCAGGAGTTGGCGCCGGCCACCGAACAAATCGAGCAGACCGATCTGCCCGTCCGGACCGTCGAACAGGTACTCCTTGTTGACGAGGATCCACGGCATCCGTCTGCGTTCGGCGGCCAGTGCGTCACGAGCTTTGGTGAAAGCCTTTTCCTTGACCAGCATTTCGTCGAGTGCCCGCTGCCATTCGGCGGCAGGAACGATCATCGGTGTGTTCATCGTCGCCCCCTTAATTCAACCAATATGTTTAATGTTCTTGTTCTTCAGGGAAGCATGACCGACCGCTATAGTCAACAGAATGGTTGAAGATCAGGTGCTCGACCGCGCCTATGCGGCGTTGTCGGACCCGACCCGCCGCAGGCTCCTCGAGGCGCTGCGTGACGGCGACGCGCGCATCACCGACCTGGCCGCGCCGCTGCCCATGACCTTCGCCGGGGTGTCGCGTCACGTCGGGGTGTTGGAGTCGGCCGGCCTGGTGCGCCGCGAGGTGCGCGGCCGGGAACACTGGCTGTCCCTGCAGCCGGACGGACTCGCGCTCGCCCAGCAGTGGATGAGCGAGCAGACCGACTTCTGGTCGGCCCGCGCCGACGCACTGGCGCAGAGGTTGCGCAAGAAGGGGCGGTCCCGATGACCGAGACCGTCACCGCCCGCGTCGCCCGGGTCATCCCGGCGCCCCCCGAGGTGGTTTTCGACGAATGGCTGGACCCGGAGTCGTTGGCGGACTGGATGTGTCCACGACCGGACAAATGCGTGGCGGTAACGGTCGACCCGCGCGTGGGCGGCAAGGTGCGATTCGACGTCGACCACTCCGGCACGCTCGTGATCATCAGTGGTCAGTTCCTGGACATCGATCGGCCACGCCGACTGCGCTTCACGTGGGCCAACTCGGATTGGCCGGATCCCACGGCCGCCAGCGTCGTCACCGTCACCTTCGATCCGCACGGTGCGGACCAGACGCTGATGTCGATCGAACACACGCTGTTGCCGTCCGAGGTGTACCGGGACTTCCAGAACGGCTGGGCCGGAGTGTGCGATCAGCTCGAGGAGTACTTAACGCGCTGAGCGCAGCGTCTCGATCCCCACGTCCAGTGCGTGTTCGAGGTAGGACAGGTCGCCGGTGGCAAGCAGGATGCCCACCCCGCCCTGAATCCCGGCCAGTAGTGCGGCCGAACTCTTCTCGGCATCCAGGCGTGCGGAGATCTTGCCTTGGCTCTGCATGTCCCTGATCCCGCCGGCCAACTCGTCGTGCCAGCGCCGCATCAACGTGGCGGTGACGGCCTGCGCCCCCGGTGTGGTGCGGCCGATCTCCGACATCAGCATGCTCAGCGGGCAGCTCTGGCCCTGCCGGCGATATCGGTCCACCACGGTGTCGCGCCAGCGCTGCCATGCCGCCCACGACGTCAACGCGCCCAGGTGGGGTTGTTGGTCGGCGAGCACCTGGTCGGCCTCGTGCTGGGCCACCGCGAGGAGAAGTTGCTCTTTACCGCCCGGGAAGTAGTGGAACAGTTGACTCTTCGAGGTGTTGGTGCGCGCCCGGATGTCGTCGAGGGTGGTCAGCGCCACGCCGCGATCCCGGATCTCGCCGGCGGCGCCGGATACGATGCGGTCCCGGGTGGCGGCGCCCTTCGCCGTCAGCTTTTGGACTTGCGGGTCC
>JAHFVC010000459.1 GCA_023264765.1 Mycobacterium sp.
GTGGCATTCGGGTGGCAGGCCGATATCGCCGACCAGATGGACGCGGTCACCGGGCATGCGCGCCGGGTGGCTGCCGACCGGCCCACCGATGCGCCGGCTCTGGCATATGAACTGGCGCGGATGTACGCCGACTACAACCAGATTCACCCGTTCCGCGAAGGTAATGGCCGCACCGGCACCCTGCTCCTGCACACGCTGTCAGCGCTGTGCGGGTATCCGTTCGACCTGTCCGGCATCACCCGAGCCGAGTGGTACAGCGCCTCGGCGGACAGCATGCCGTTCCGTCGTGACGGCCAGGCCGGCCACCGGCCTTTCATCCCGCTGCTGGTGAGGGCGCTCGAATAAGTGGTTGCGCAGTCGGTGAATCGGGGACTACCCTCGCCGACGTGCATCGCAATGTCGTAGTAGCCATCCGCAGCGGGGTCTGATCCGGACCGACCCCCCGCTGTGGGTCGGACGCTACTACCTGTCGGTCGCCTCTTCTGAGCCGAAAGACCGACATCATGAGCACCCTCACCACCACCTTCACCGGCCCCCGTTTCGCCGATTTCTTCGACACCCCACTGCCGCGCGGCCTGCGTGAGCTGGCCGGCGACATGTCCTGGGACGAGGTCGCCGCGACCTTCTCGGGTACCGGTCCGCTGAGCCTGGACGAGCAGACGTCGGCGTCGCTGGCCGCCGCACCGGGCCCGCTCGGGGCGCTCACGGCGTTGCTCTACGAGCGGGGTTTCGCCGTCGAGATGCTGGGATTCCACCAGTTGCGCGCCGGCGGGCAGACCGCGACCTTCATCCGGGGCACCGACGGGATACGCACCGAGTGGGCCATCGGCTGGTCGGAGTGCGCGACGCAGTCGGCGCTACGGGCATTCATCGCCTGCGCGAACCGGCTGGCTTAGACGCCGAAACGGCATTCCGGAAGAAAAGGTCCGAGTGCGAACCTTCTGGAATGCCGTTTCGGCGAAACAGGGATCAGCGGATCGGGCGCAGCACGATCGGCATACCGTCGATCGGTACCGGCATGCCGCCGTAGTCGTAGTGCGGTTTGTAGCCCGGGTGGGTCAACTCCAGACGGTAGCGGCGCAGCAACCGGTGCATGACCGTCTTGATCTCCAGCTGGCCGAACACCATCCCGATGCACTTGTGCGCACCCCCGCCGAACGGGGCGAACGCGTATCGGTGTGCCTTGTGCTCGTTGCGTGGCTCGGTGAACCGTGACGGGTCGAAGCGTTCCGGCTCGGTCCACAGCTCTTCGAGCCGGTGGTTCATCGACGGCCACGTCATCACGTTGGTGCCCGCGGGCAGGTGATAGCCGAGCAGTTCGGTATCGCGCACGGTCTGGCGGAAGTTGAACGGCAGCGGGGTCTGCATCCGCAGCGCCTCGTTGATCACCAGGTCGTAGGTTTCCAGCTTCTCCAGCGCCTCGATGTCGAGCGGGCCGTCGCCGATCCGCTCGGATTCTTCGCGGCAGCGCTCCTGCCACTCCGGGTTGGCGGCCAGGTGATACGCCATCGTCGTCAGCGTGGAGGTGGAGGTGTCGTGGGCCGCCATCATCAGGAAGATCATGTGGCTGACGATGTCGTCGTCGGTGAACCGCCTGCCGTCCTCGTCCTCGGCGTGGCACAGCACGCTGAACATGTCGGTGTCACCGGACGCGCGCTTCTCGTCGAGGCGGCTGTTGAAGTAGTTCTCCAGCGTCTCGCGGGCCTTGATGCCGCGCCACCAGCTCAGCGGCGGCACCGGCTTGCGCACGATCGCGTTGCCGGCCCGGGTGGTGGTGGTGAACGCGTGGTTGACCGTGGTGACGAGTTCCCGGTCGGCGCCCGGCTCGTGGCCCATGAACACCACCGAGGCGATATCCAGGGTCAACTCCTTGACCGCAGGGAAGAACAGGAACCGCTTGTCGTTGGCCACCCAGTCGTTGGCCAGCACGTGGCTGGCGACGCTGTCGATGTGCTCGACATAGCCGGTGAGCCGGCTGCGGGTGAATGCCTCCTGCATGATCCGGCGGTGGAACATGTGGTCGTCGAAGTCGCGCAGCATCAGGCCGCCCTCGAAGAACGGCCCGATCACCGGATCCCAGGCGCGCTGGGAGTAATCCTTGTTGCGGTTGGAGAAGACGGCCTGGGTGGCGTCCGGTCCCAGCGCCAGCACCGCGGGCAGCACCGGCGAGAACATGTAGTGCACCGGACCGTACTTGCGGTACAGGTGCAGAAGGAAGTCGGGTCCGCCCCGGAACATCTCGATCATGTGCCCGAACACGGGCAGTCCGGCGTCGCCCATGACCGTCTTGAGGCCGCTCTCCGGCGGCGCGGGAGCCAGCGGGAACTCATCCCACTCGTGCTCCAGCAACCTCTTCTCGATGGCGCCCATCCCCGGGATGGTCACCGGAGTCGGGGTCAGGCGGCGTTTGGCCTGGTCGAGAAGATAGGCCGGAGTGCTGATGGTCGGCATCGTTCGGAGCTCCTGAGAAGATCGTCGGGCTAACAGACCTGTGGTCGATGTCACTCGTAGGAGCCATCCTGTATGCCAGACTTGACGCATGTCAAGTTTTGTTCTGGCGCGTCGCGGTGCAAAGGTCTAAACCATGACTGCACAGCCGGAACCTGCGCCAGACTCGCCGGTCCGTCGCAGCCGGGGGGACCGGCAGCGCGACGCCATCGTCGCGGCCGTCCGCGCACTGCTGGAGGAGAAACCGTTCGCCGACCTGTCGGTGAGCATGATCAGCGAGCGGGCCGGGGTCGCCCGGTCGGGTTTCTACTTCTACTTCGACACCAAGTACGCGGTGCTCGCACAGATCCTGGACGAAGCGACCCAAGAACTCGAAGAGCTCACCCACCACTTCGCGCCACGCGGGCCTGGAGAGACGCCCGCGGCCTTCGCCAAGCGGATGGTCGGCAGCGCGGCCCTGACCTTCGCCCACAACGACCCGGTGATGTCGGCGTGCTACGCCGCCCGGGCCACCGACGCCGAGATCCGCCGCATCCAGGACGAGCAGATGCTGACGGTGATCAAACAGATCATCGCGGTGGTCGAGAACGAGATGGCCGCCGGTACCGCGCAGCCCATCTCCGATGACATCCCGACGCTGATCCGGACCCTTGGTGCCACGACGGTGATGGCGTTCTCCGGGGACCTGCCGTTTTCGGGGCCCGGCGAAGACCGCGATCGCATCGTCGGGGTGCTGGAGAAATTGTGGCTACACGGTCTGTGGGGCGGCAACGCCGTCTGATCCGGTACCGCCGGTAGCATCTGGGCCATGCCGGATACGTTCGCGGGCAAACGGTGTCTCCTGACAGGTGCGGCCAGCGGGATCGGCCGCGCCACCGCCCTGCGGCTTGCCGCCGAAGGCGCCGAGCTGTTCCTCACCGACCGAGATGCCGACGGGCTGGCGATCACCGCCGCCGACGTGGAGGCCCTCGGCGGCATCGTCGGGGCGTACCGCGCCTTCGACATCACCGACTTCGACGCGGTCTCTGCGTTCGCCGACGATGTCCACGCCGCGCACGGTGCGATGGACCTGGTGTGCAACATCGCCGGGATCTCGGCCTGGGGCACCGTGTCGACGCTGACCCACCAGCACTGGAAGTCGATGATCGACGTGAACCTGATGGGGCCCATCCACATCATCGAGACATTCCTGCCGCCGATGGTGGCCGCGCGCCGTGGTGGACACCTGGTGAATGTGTCCTCGGCGGCCGGTATCGTCGCGCTGCCCTGGCACGCGGCCTACAGCGCCAGCAAATACGGGCTGCGCGGACTGAGCGAGGTGCTGCGCTTCGACCTCGCCCGGCACCGCATCGGGGTGTCGGTGGTGGTGCCGGGCGCGGTGAAAACCGGTCTGGTTCAAACGATTCAGATCGCCGGTGTGGACCGCGACGATCCCAGGGTGGCCAAATGGGTGGACCGGTTCGCCGGCCATGCGGTGTCCCCGGAACACGCCGCCGCCAAGATCCTCGACGGCGTCGCGCGCAACCGTTTCCTCATCTACACCTCGTCCGACATCCGGGCGCTGTACCTGTTCAAGCGGCTGGCGTGGTGGCCCTACAGTGTGAGCATGCGCCGGGTGAACGTGCTGTTCACCCGCGCCTTGCGACCGGACGGATCCGCTACCCGCGCTTGATCCCCAGCGCGTCGGTCATGGTGAAGAACAGATCGGTCTGATCGGTCAGCGCCACCACGTTCGCCGCGCGCGGACCGTAGGCCGCGAGTCGCACCTGGGTGCCGGTGTGGGTCTGGTCCTCGACTCCGACGTCGGCCGAGGTGCCGTAGCTGACCACCATGTCGGCGTCGTCGGCGGTGGTGAGCACCCGCGTCAGGCCGGGGTACATGATGTCGCGCACCCGCTCGATGGGCTGCTTGGATTGCTCCGCGATGGCGGCCAGGTCCTCGTTCGAGATCGGCTCGACGATCTGGCTGCTGTGCCCGTGATCGGCGGTGGCGATCACCAGGGTGTTGCCGT
>JAHFVC010000460.1 GCA_023264765.1 Mycobacterium sp.
GATTCCGGCACGGCGCCGGGGAGGCCGCCGTCCCGGCCGGCCCGGTGACCGCCGGGCCCGTCACCGTCGATCGGGAGCGCCGGGAGGTCACCGTGGCCGGCGAGGCGCGTGCGCTCACCAGGACGGAGTTCCAGATCCTGGCGACGCTCGCGGCCCGGCTGGGGGAGGCGGTCAGCCGGGAGGAGCTGATGCTGGAGGTGTGGGGGACCGCGGTGGTCGGCCGGTCCCGCTCGCTGGACTTCTTCATCGGCCAGTTGCGCACCAAACTTGCCGGGGTACCGCTGCAGACGGTGCGCGGCTTCGGCTTCCGGCTGGACGGTTGAGGTTGGGCCGCTGACATGGGATTGAGAGTCCGGGTGGTCCTGGTGGTGCTCGCCCTGCTGGCGACCGCGGCCTTGGCCATCCCGCTCGCACTGAGTTCCGCGGAACGGCGCACCGCGGCGCTCGCCGACGAACGGGGTCGCCAGATGGCCGAGCTCGCCGACTCCGCCGCCGTGCCTGGTATCCCCATGCAACCCCTGCTCGATCGCTACCGGGACGTGTACTCCGAAAGCGTGCTGATCGTCGACACCGATGGGCAGGTGCTGGCCGCCCGCGGGCTCACCACCGCGCAACCCGAGGTGGCGGCCGCAGCGGGCCGCGGGTTGATCGACGCACCGGCCCCACGCTGGCCGCGGGTGCTGCACTGGCGCACCGACCCGATCCTGATCTCGACGAGTGTCCGCCGTGACGGCGAGGTGGTCGGCGCCGTCGTTGTCTCCGCCGATCCCGGCACGGCCGCGCGTGACGTCGGCCGCGAATGGTTGTGGATCGTGGTGGGGTGCCTGTTCATGCTCGTGTTCGCCGCGGTGGTGGCCCGGGGGCTCACCCGGTGGGTGCTGCGCCCGCTGGACGGGCTGGAACGCGCCGTGGCGGAGATGACCGAGGGGGTGTCCGGCCCACCCGCGCACATCGCGGGGCCGCCGGAGTTGCGCCATTTCACCGCGGCGTTCAACACCATGGCCCACGTGGTGCGGGCCTCGCTGGACCGGCAGCGGCGTCTCGTCGCCGACGCCTCACATCAGTTGCGCAATCCGCTCGCCGCGGTGCGCCTGCGGGCCGACACCCTGGAAGACTATGTGCAGCAGGCCGGTTGGCCGACGTACAGCTCGATGACCGCCGAACTCGACCGGTTCGAGAACCTCCTGGCACAGCTGCTGCGGCTGGCCCGCGCCGAACAGGTCAGCGGCAGCCGTCGGGTCGGTCTGGCCGGCACGGTGGAGACCACTGACCTGGCCGACGTGATCGCCGAACGTGAGGCGTTCTGGCGACCACTATTGGAAGGTGGGGGCCAGAAACTCCTCGTTCACGCCGATCCCGTTCCGGCGGTGCAGGTTCCGCGTCACGACATCGAACAACTGCTCGACGTCGCGCTGGAGAACGCCCGCCGTTACGCCGGACCGGGTGCCACCGCCACCGTCGCGGCGGCGCCGACCGATACCGGGGTCGAGCTGACGGTGAGCGACGACGGCTGCGGTCTGTCCGAGGAGGACCTGGCCCGCGCCGCACAACGATTCTGGCGGGGAGCCGACGACGGCTCGGGCACCGGCCTGGGTTTGGCCATCGCCGCCGAGATCGTCGCGGGTCACGGCGGAGTGCTCGCCATCGAGCCCGCCCCCGAAGGCGGTCTCCTGGTGCGTTACCGCCTACCCGCGGCGAGCGAGGTCGGCGCATGAGCCGGTTGAGCAGGCGCACTTTCCTTCTCGCGGCCGCGGCGCTGACGGCATCCTGCACCATGCAGGGCGGGCCGAGCGGTCGCCTGCGCCTGGCGGCAGGCGATCCCGGCGGCATGTATCTGGCCTTCGCCGAGGTCTTCGCCACCCAGTTGCGCGCCCGCTACCCCGACATCGACATCGAGGTGATCCCCACCGAGGGCACCGTCGAGAACCTGGCCAGGTTGAGGGCCGGCGACGTCGATATGGGGATGGCGCTGGCCGACGTCGCCGAACGGGATCGGGCGTCCGAGCCCGCGGTGGGCGCGCCGGTGGCCGTCGCCCGGGTGTACGAGAACTATCTGCAGGTGATCGTCAGCGACGCCGATGGCGTCCGCGACTTCGCCGATCTGCAGGGGCGGCGAGTGTCGGTCGGGGCCACCCGGTCCGGCGGTGCGATGAGTAGCCGGGTCCTGTTCGAGGCCGCCGGGCTCAGCGATCGGGTGCAGATGCTGAATTACCGCCTGCAGGAAGCGTTGACCCGGTTGGCGGACGGCGATATCGCCGCCCTGGTGTGGTCGGGCGGTGTGCCGACACCGGCGATCAGCGACCTGGACGGTCGTCTGCCGCTGCGCATTCTCGACATCGGCGCGCGGGCGGCGCCGATGAGCCGGATCGCCGGGTATCCCTACATCGTGCGGCGGGTGCCTACCTGCGGATACGTCCCACCGGGCGTGTTGTCCGTGGGGGTGCCCGACCTGCTGCTGTGCCGTCCCGATACCCCGGACGGGCTGATCGGGGCCGTCGTCGACGTATTGGCGACCGACGGGATGAAACTGGTGCCGCCGTATGTGCGCGGACTGCAGTACCTGGACACCCCGTCGATGATCCAGACTGGTTTTCTTCCGTTGCATTCCGGCGCGGTGGGTGCCTACCGCAAACTGCACGGCTGAGAATGGACCGATGACCCCGCCGGTCCTGCCGCCGATCAAGCCGATGCTGGCCAAGGCCGTCACGGCCATCCCGCCCGATGCGATCTATGAACCGAAATGGGATGGCTTCCGGTCGATCTGCTTCCGGGACGGGGACGACGTCGTCTTCGGCAGCCGCAACGAGCGGCCGCTGACCCGGTACTTCCCGGAGCTCGTCGAGGCGGCCAAGGCCGAGTTGCCGACGCGCTGCGTGATAGACGGCGAGATCGTCGTCGCCACGGCGTCCGGGCTCGATTTCGAAGCGCTGCAACATCGTATCCATCCGGCAGACAGTCGGGTCCAGATGCTGGCGGTCAAGACGACGGCATCGTTCATCGCGTTCGATCTGCTGGCCGTGGACCAGGAGAACCTGATGGACCGGCCCTTCGAGGAACGCCGCGCGCGGCTGGTGGACCTGATGGGGGCGAGCGGCCCGCGCTTCCACCTCACCCCGGCGACCGCCGACCCGGCCACCGCGCAGCGGTGGTTCGCCGAGTTCGAGGGCGCAGGTCTGGACGGGATCATCGCCAAGCCGGCGTCGGGGGCCTACCTGCCCGACAAGCGGGTGATGTTCAAGGTCAAGCATCGACGCACCGCGGATTGCGTGGTGGCCGGCTACCGGTTGCACAAGTCGGGTGTCGATGCCGTCGGATCGCTGCTTCTCGGTCCCTACAAAGAGGACGGCCGGCTGGCGTCGGTCGGCGTGATCGGCGCCTTCCCGATGGCGATGCGTCGTGCACTGATCACCGAATTACAGCCGCTGGTAACCACATTCGACGATCACCCGTGGAACTGGGCTGCCCAGGCGGCGGCTGATCCGGAACTGGCGCGGCGGTACGGGGGTGGGTCGCGCTGGGCCGCGGGCAAGGATCTGTCGTTCGTCCCGTTGCGGCCCGAGCGGGTGGTCGAGGTGCGCTACGACTACATGGAGGGCGAAAGATTCAGGCACACAGCGCAGTTCAACCGCTGGCGACCAGATCGTGACCCGCGCTCGTGCACGTTCGGCCAGTTGGAACAACCGGCAGGTATTGACCTCGACCGCATCATCGCGGGCCTGGTCTAAGCACCACCCGCCGGGTCCCAGCCCTGCATGGCCGCATCCATCTGATCGGGATTGAGGGCGTCGACCTCCAGGTGGTGACGGTCGGCGCGATTGCGCATCCCCTCCAGCAGCAACGCCACGTACCGGCGCCACAGTTCGGGCTCCACATGGCCTGCCCACTCGCTGACCGTGCCGGCCAGCAGTCCGACGATCGGCATGTCCGTGTGCTCGATGTCCGGGCGCAGGTACCCGTCGGCGCGGGCGCGCTCGACGAGTTTGGTCATGTGCGGGGTCAACCGGTCGCGTGCGCACCCGACCCCGTCGCCGCCGTAGGCCGTGCTGTAAACCATCTCACGCAGACCACGGTCGGTGGCGGTCAGTTCGCACATGTGCTGGACGAACCACACGAAACCGTCCCACGAATCCGGCTGTCGCAGAGCCTCTTCCGCCAGGGCGACCACCTGGGCGATGCCGTCCTCGAAGATGGCGTCGACCAGTTCCTCTTTCGTCGCGAAGCGGCGGTAGACGGTGCCCACGCCGACGTTCGCGTGGTGGGCCACGTCGTTCAGTGTGGCCTCCATGCCCTTGACCGCGAACAGTTCGCGCGCCGCTTCGAGCACGCGCTGCCGGTTGCGCTCCGCATCCTTGCGCAGCGCCCGCCGTGGCTGATCCGTCATTCGCACCACCTTAGTGACGTGCCTTACTCCCGGGAATAAATGGATTGACCCTATCCACTTATACCCTTAGATTCACTA
>JAHFVC010000181.1 GCA_023264765.1 Mycobacterium sp.
CGCCGCCCACAGGACGGCCATCACGGCCAGGTACACGGCGGCGTAACCGAGGATCAGCGGGTTGGCATGGCTCGCACCGGTTTTGCGTAGCGATCGCCACTGCCCGACCAGCACCGGGACTGCGACGACGGTGAGCGCAACCAGTTCGAGGGCGTACACGACGCCGCCGATGTCGGTGCTGTCGGTGAGCTTGCCGACCACCGTCGCGGGCAACGGCAGCAGCACGGTGCCGATCGAGGCCAACACGCCGACGACCACGGTGCGCAGGAGTATCTGGAGCCCGGTGAATTTCGTGCCTGCCTCGACGTGACGCCCGACGAACAGCTGCACACAGAACGCCAGCGACATCGGCCACAGCGCGGCGAACACCACGACACTGGGCAGCGGCACCGAGTCGAAGAACGGCTGGTTCATCGGATGGTCCAGAGTCCATTCCCACCAACGCAATTGCGGCCCGAGATGATCGAAGATCTCGTAGAAGGCGTGATGGACGAAGCCCACGCAGATGGCGCCGACGAGTACGCCACGCCGTTGGAACACCCCGAGGATGCGCACGATCTCGAACGCGACCGTTGCCATCATCGGATAGATGGCGACGATGTACAGGGGTAACCGCCCCCAGAGGAAGTCGACGCTGAACACGTTGTGCGCGAACATCGTGTCCACGTACTCGCCGATCCCGAACTGTGCCGGGAAATACAGCGGCGGCTCGACGATGAGCAGATACGCGATGGCGCCGAACCACAGCACCACGTTGGTCGGATCGTTGTGGCGGCGCCACCTGTTGACGGCATACACCAGCGACAGGATCGCCCCGGCGATCACGATCAGCTCGAGCACCGGAAGGGTCCAGTTCTCCAGGTTCAGCGGGTTGCGGAACGCGATAGGGCCGCCCATCTCATCGCACGAGAAGCCCAGGCGTGCAGCCAGACCGGCGAACGTCGCCGCACAGAGATCAGACATCGGCGGGCGCTTTCACCGCGGTGTACCACTTCGTCACGTCGTATCCCTCGTCGTAGCGTTTGAACCATTCGCCGGCCAGCGCCGGCAGGTTCTCGTGGGTGGGATCGTGCCCGGGGATCTGGCTGCGCACGATGCCCGTCAGTGCGGTCAATGATTCCCGCAGTCCCAGTCCGGCGAAGGCGTTTTCGAAGGGTCCGTAGTCAGGGATGCGGCCCATCTTCTTGAGCACCGTGTTCTTCTTCGCTTCGAGGGCGAAGGCGGACAGCGCGTCGACCTTGCGGACCTCCAGCGGGATGTGCTTGTTGAAGCCCTCGCAGGCCATCCGGACCACGGCCAGTACGTGCTTGAAGATCGACGGTGCCACTCGCATCCGATACCACGGGTCGTCGACCAGTCCGTTGTAGATGATCAGGGCGGAGCTGCGGTGCTCGACCTCTTCGACGAAGTGCCACAGGAACAGCGAGGCCACCCGGTCGTCGCCCGGGGCGAACAGCGTGGCGTCGTTGTCCAGCATGAGCTTGAACACCGGGGTGAAGGTGGCCTCCAGGTCGGCCGTGTAAGCCAGCCGGTACTTCAGCGGCTTGTTGTCGACGAGGTCGTCGAAAGCCGCGATGACCTCGTCGAGGGTCTCCTTGAGCGCCGGGTAGGCCTTGATGAGTCCGCGGGCGTGCTGGCGATGGGCCATCGAATGCTGACCCTCCTGGCGCACGAACGCGTCGGCCTCCTCGGCGATCACCGGATCGGTGAGCAGTGGCTTGGCCTCGGCCATGGTGGTGACGATCATCTTCTCGAACGCAATGGCCAGGAAGGACACCGCATTGGCCATCGCGGAGAAGGCGGGATTGGTCTCGTTCCAGCAGAAGGGCACGTCGTAGTCGGCGAACGCGAACCGCATCTTGCGTACTTGTAGATCCGTCATGAAGGTACCTCGCTGTAATCATACAAATCGATCGTTGTTTGTATGTTGACACTGTGGGGTGGGCCACGTCAATCGGCGACTTGTGCACGTTCACCGCCGCCTACCGCCTCGGAACGTGCACAAATCGCTATCCTCCGGCCATGGCGCGTAGACGCGGATGGGGCGGCGAACCGCCGCGCACGGACGAGGAGGCGACCGCGCGCATCGTCGACGCCGCCGTGGCGCTGATCGCGGAAACCGGTAAGGGCATCAGCATTGCCGACGTCGCAGTGTCGCTCGGGGTGATCCGGCAGACGGTCTATCGGTACTTCCCGACGGCTGACGCCCTGATGCACGCGGCGGCCATTGCCTCGGTCGACGGATTCCTGGACCGGTTGGCGGGTGCGGTCAGCGGCATCGCCGACCCGGCCGAGGCGATGACCGAAGGGATGCTGTTCACCTTGGAGGAGGTGGCCCGGATCCCGCATCTGGCGATCCTGCTGTCCGAGTCCTACGAGAACGCGCGGCCGAGCAGCATGGCCTCCGACGAGGCTCAGGACTTCGGCATGCGGATGATCAACCGGTTCGATGTGGACTGGGCCGGGCACGGGTACGACGACGCGGCCCTTCAGGAGTTGGTGGAGTTCACCCTGCGGCTCATGCTGTCGTTCTTCGTGGCACCCAATCCCCCGGGGCGATCGCGAGAAGAGTTGCGCCGCTTCGTCAGGCGGTGGCTGGGCGCCACCATCTCGGCCCAGGGCTAGCGCGACCTGGCCCGCGCGGCCGCGGCGAGCAGCGTGTCGGCCAGGCGGGCGGTGGCCGGGGTCATCTGCTCGACGGGGGGTGAGGCGAGGTACACCTGCCAGGTCACCGGGCTCGCCAGATCGACGGCGTGCAGACCGGGGAACCGGCGCGCCTCACAGCGGGGCATGAAGGTGGTGCCCAGCCCGTTGCTCACCAGTTCGGCGATCGCGGCGAACCCGGCGGGCACCTCGTACTGCGTCTGCGCACGTATCCCCGCGGCGTGAAAGGCGTTGTCCACCAGTCGTCGAAGTCCGAAATCGGGCGGGAAACCGACGAGCTCCTCGGCGGCCAGGTCGGAGATGTCCAGGCGTGCGGCCCCGGCCAGGGGATGATCGGGGCCGCACACGAAGACCATCGGCTCCTCGAACAACAACCGCAGGTCCAGCTGCGCCGGGAAGCGATTGGGCATCGAGACCAGGGCCAGGTCCAGGGAGCCCTCGCTCAACGCGGCCAAGTACGCCGACGCGCCACTCTGGCTGAGCCGCAACCGAAGTCGAACATGGGGATGGGCGCGGTGGAACTCGCCGAGCGCCCCGGCCACATCGAGCGGGCCGAAGGAGATCAGCGATCCGAACTCGACGGTGCCGGTCAATGAGCCGCGAAATTCGCCGACCGATTCGGTGGCCGTCTTGGCGGCCCGCAGCACCTCGAACGCGTGCACCCGAAACCGCTCACCGGCGGCGGTGAGGGTGATCTGCTGGCGACTGCGGTCGAACAACTGCACACCCAATTCGCGCTCGAGCTTGGCGACCGACGTCGACAACGCCGATTGCACGACGTGGGCGCGCTCCGCAGCACGGGTGAAACTCAGCTCACCCGCGACGGCCACGAAGTGTTCGATCTGACGCAGCTCCATATCTGCATAATAGATGACTTGGATTGAAAAGAATCGTTGGACTTGATGATGCGGTGGCGGTCAGATGAACGCATGCCTCTCGTCACCTCGATCGCCCCGGCTTACGACTTCATCGTCTGTGGTGCCGGCACCTCGGGGTCCGTCGTCGCCCGCCGGCTGGCGGAGAATCCCGCGGTGTCGGTCCTGCTCCTCGAGGCCGGTGGTGACGACAGGGTGCGCAGTGTCAGCGCCGCCGATCAGTGGCCGCGCAACTTGGGCAGCGCACGCGACTGGGCCTTCTCGGCGGTACCCAGCGCCCACGTCAACGGCCGGTCCGTGCCGCTGTCGATGGGCAAGGTGCTCGGCGGTGGCTCGAGCATCAACCTGATGGTCTGGGCGCGCGGGCACCGCAGCGATTGGGACTATTTCGCCTTCGAATCGGGCGACCCGGCCTGGGGCTACGATGCGGTGCTCGACAACTACCGGCGGATCGAGGATTTTCACGGCGCACCCGATCCCCGCTATCGGGGCACCGGTGGCCCGGTCTATGTGGAACCCGCCCCGTGGCCGAATCCGCTGGCGCCCGCGACCGTCGAGGCAGCAGCCGCCGCCGGCATCCCGACCTTCGAGAACCAGAACGGCCGCATGATGGAGGCCGCCTCGGGTGCGGCGATCACCGACATCAGGGCACGGGCGGGTCGGCGCGAGTCGGTGTTCGGGTCTTACGTGGTGCCCGTGCTGCATCAGCCCAACCTGAGCGTGGTGACCGGCGCGCTGGTCACCCGGCTCATTTTCGACGGTGGGCGGGCCGTCGGCGTGGAGTTGGTGCGCAACGGCCGACCACACCAGGTGAGAGCCTCAGCCGAGGTGGTGTTGTCCCTCGGCGCCATCAATACCCCGAAGGTGTTGATGTACTCCGGTATCGGCGCCGAAGCCGACCTGGACCGGGTCGGAGTTCCGTTGCGGATGCACCTGCCCGGCGTCGGCCACAACCTGCAGGACCATCCCGGCTTCGACTGCGTGTGGGAATACCGCGAACCGCTGGCCCCGCGCAACAACGCGTCGGAGGCCACGTACTTCGCCACCAGTTCGGCGCGGATGGAGACTCCCGACCTGCAGACCTGTCAGGCCGAAGTGCCCAAGGCCAGCGTCGAGAACATCGCGCGGTTCGGCTTGCCGGAGGCAGGGTGGACGCTGTTCGCCGGGGTGGTGCGGCCGAAGAGCCGCGGGCACATCGCCCTTCGCTCGGCGAACCCGCTCGACCCCGTCGACATCCATGCCAACATGTTGTCCCATCCGGACGATGTCAAGGCCGCAGTGGCCGCGGTGACGTTGTGCCGCGAGATCGGCAACTCCGCCCCGCTGCGGCCGTTCGCCCGGCGCGAGGTGATGCCGGGCAACCTCGCCGGCCCGGATCTGGAACACTTCGTCCGTGATGCGGCATCGAGCTACTGGCATCAGACCTGCACCGCCAAGATGGGCCGGGATGCGATGTCGGTGGTCGACGCTCGCCTGAAAGTCTATGGCCTGCAGAGCATCCGGATCGCGGATGGTTCGATCATGCCCCGGGTGACCACCGGGAACACCATGGCGCCCTGCGTCGTCATCGGCGAACGCGCCGCCGACCTCATCAGAACGGAGCACGGATTGTGAACGGGATCAGCCGACGGAACTTCGCCAGGCTCACCACGGTCGCCGCGGGCGCGTTGACCGTCGCCGCCTGCGGCACCCCACCCCAGGGCACGGCCGCACCGGCTGGTCCGCCCGCCGCGCCGCGGCACTCGCTCGGGCCGGTCAAGCAGATCGACGCAGGCGAACTCGACGTCGGCTACGTCGAGGCAGGCCCGGCCGACGGGCAGCCGGTGATCCTGCTGCATGGTTGGCCCTACGACATCCACAGCTATGCCGATGTGGCCGATAGTCTGGCCGGACAGGGCTTTCGGGTCATCGTGCCGTTCGCGCGCGGGTTCGGCTCCACCCGATTCCGCTCGCCGGATACCGTACGCAACGGCCAGCAGTCGGCCCTCGCCCACGATGTGATCGACCTGATGGATGCTCTGCACATCCCCAGCGCCATTCTCGGCGGTTACGACTGGGGCGGCCGGACAGCCAATGTCGTTGCGGCCCTGTGGCCCCAACGCGTAACCGGACTGGTCGCGGTCAGCGGCTACATCATCGTCAATCTCGCGGCCAACCTCAAGCCGTTGCCGCCCAAAGCGGAGTACGGCTGGTGGTATCAGTATTACTTCGCCACGCCGCGTGGTGAGCTCGGCTACCGGCAGAACACCAAGGACTTCAACCGGCTCATCTGGCAGAACGCCTCACCGCTCTGGCATTTCGACGATGCCACCTACGACCTGTCCGCCGCCGCGTTCGAGAATCCTGACCACGTCGCCATCGTGATCCACAACTATCGGTGGCGCCAGAGCCTTTCCCCCGGAGAGGCCCGTTACGACGACGATGAACGACGGCTGGCCGCCAAGCCGCCGATCACCGTCCCCACCATCACCATCAGCAGCGACTTCGACGGAGCCGCCAAGGATGGCGCGGGGTACCGAGCGCAGTACACCGGCCGCTACGAGCACCGGTTGCTCGACGGTATCGGCCACAACGTCCCGCAAGAAGCTCCCGACCAGTTCGCCGCGGCGATCAACGATGTGCGCCGGATGGGCTGAGCCAGTCCGCGATATTGCGTACGTAGTCCTTGAAGATGACCAGCCGGGTGGGATCGTCCTTGATCTCGCATCCAGGCGCCTCCGTCACGAAACTCGGAGCCCCACAACCGATATCCCAGTTGTAGTCGGCGAAGTGGTGGAATGTCGAGGCGGCCAGGGCGCGGCCGAGACCCGTTTCGACCAATGCCACCGCGAGATTGAACCGCCGGCCCGTGGTGGCGCTGCGCCCCTGCGCGACCACCTGCGCACCCGGTACGGCGGCGGACACCAGACCCTCGTGCGGGTGGGCGGGGAACCACTGGATGTGTCCGCTGGTGGTCCGGGCGGTGCTCAGCACCTCATGGGCGACCCCGTCGACCAGCACCGGCTGGTAGTCCCCGTTGGCACCGGAATGATAGTTGGGCCAAGATATCTCGGGATTGTCGAGATCGTCGCACATGGTGTCCGGATCGATGTTCGCATCGTGGAACCGGTTGACCATTCCCAAGGACCCGAGCCCGCGCAGGCAACTGCCGAGCTCCTGGTGGTCCCGCGCGGTGAGCACGCCACCACCCGTGCGGCGCAAACGCAGGATCGCGGCGCATTCGGCGGGGGTGAGGCCGTCCCCGGTGTCGACGGCCATCAGCCACAGTTGGTCGAACCCGAGCTCGTCGACATGCGCGAGCACCGGATCATCGCCACTGCGGGACCGATTCCGGGCGATCACCTCGTGCCCGGCCGCTCGCAATTCGTCGGTCAGCTTGGCGAACCGTGCGATGTCCCAGTCGTCGGCGCTGGCCGCAATGGTGGTCTGCAGAAGGATTCTGGCCATCGCAGACTCACTCGTGGTCCGGTGCGGCGGGTACCCGCCGATGTGCCCGCGCGGCGAGTTCGTCGTCGTCGACCAGGGTGAGCATCGGCTGGCCGGGCACACAGAGCATGGTGACCAGGAAGCGGCTCCTGATATCGGTCCGGTTGTTGGCGTCAGAGTAGTGGATGACGTCTCCGCCCGGTTCCCAGAACGCCTCGCCGGCCCGGATCACCCGTGGGGCTTCGCCTTCGAGCTCGAACAGCATCTCGCCTTCGAGCATGTAGCCGAATGCCGGTCCGCTCGGGTGTTTGTGCGGTGGGGCACCGGCGCTGCCGGGTGGGTACTCGATTACCACGGTCATCGCGTGTGCCCCGGCGGGGATGAACGGCGGCATCACTTCTTGCACCACGGTCAGGGCGTCTTCCCACCCCGGGTCATACGTCTTCGTCATGAGTGGCTCCTTCGTCAGATTGCGCTGCCGCCGCCATCGGCGTGCAGGGTCGAACCGGTGATGAAACTGGCGCGGGGAGAGGCGAGAAAGAGCACGGCCTGGGCGATCTCCTCCGGCGCCGCGGTGCGTCCCAGTGGCAGGGTGCGGCCCAGTTCCTCGTTGGTGTCACCCCATTCCGCCTGGACGCCTTCGGTTCTGGTCGGACCGGGTGCCACGCT
Organism: Mycobacterium sp.; assembly: GCA_023264765.1. Taxonomy (GTDB): domain Bacteria; phylum Actinomycetota; class Actinomycetes; order Mycobacteriales; family Mycobacteriaceae; genus Mycobacterium. Next base: position 7,635 of record JAHFVC010000181.1, read on the forward strand.
GTTCACCCGCACACCGCCCGCGCCGAATTCGGCGGCCCACGTTCGGGTCAGCGATTCCACGGCAGCCTTGGACGCGCTGTACGCCGACGCGCCGGGCACTCCTTTGCCTGCGACCATCGTGGTGACATTGACGATGCTGCCCCGCCGGCGCGCGAGCATGCCGGGGACAAGTCCGGCGGTGAGGAAGTACAGCCCTCGGACGTTGGTGTCGAAGGTCCGCTCGAACGGCGCGATCTCCTGGTCGAGGGTCAGGGCGGCGGGAAATCCGGCGGCGTTGTTGACCAGGATGTCGATGTCGCCGGCCTGGTGGACAAGCGCTTTCACCGATTCGATATCGGCCAGGTCGGCGCGGACGAACCGGGCGCCGATCTGCGCCGCGGCCGTGTGGCCTCGGTCGGCGTCGCGGCCGGTGACGATGACCGACGCGCCCTCGTCGGCGAGCAGGCGGGCGGACGCCAGGCCGATCCCGGCGGTGCCTCCGGTGACCAGGGCGGTCTGCTGGGCGAGTTCCATGATTTCCTAGGCGATTCGCTGCTCGACGGGTGCCAACGAGGCGCGCAGGCGCTGGCGTCCGCGCGACACCCGTGACATCACGGTGCCCGTCGGGATGTCCATGATGGCCGCGGTCTCGGCGTAGGTGTAGCCCTCGACGTAGGCGTAGAACATCGCCTCGGTGAAACCCTCGGGCAGTTCGGCGAGTGCCTCGGTGAGCGCGGGGTCGGGCAGGGTGGCGAGCACCACCGTTTCCGCGGAGCGCAGCCCGCCGGGCTGGTGGGTGGCGGCGCGGGCCAGGTCACGGTCGGTGATCTCGTCCACGGCGACCTCGGCCGGACGTCGCTGCTTACCGCGGTGATTGCTGACCCAGCGGTTGTACATGATCCGGAACAGCCACGCCTTGAGGTTGGTGCCGGCCCGGAACTTCCGGAATCCGGCGTAGGCGTGCAGCAGGGTGTCCTGCACCAGGTCCTCGGCATCGGCCTCGGTGCGGGTCAGCCGCCGGGCGCCGCGATGCAGCACCTCGAACAGTGGCCGCGTCTCGCACGCGAAGCGCGCCGCGAGTTCGGTATCGGATTCGACCGTGTCGGGGACAGCTGCGAGCGTCATGATCGGGTTCATGCCTACCTCCGGGTGACTGGGTTCTGACCTTCTGGAACCAGCCTCATCCGTGGCCGTGCGTGGCGGACCCTTGAAAGTCCGTAGTCCGTAGTCGGGGGACCGGGGTCAACTGCTCCAGGGCAGGGTGCGCAGCTGCTTGCGGGAGGTGATTGCGAGCTTCACGAACACCTTGCGCAGGTGCCATTCCACCGTGTGGGTGCTGATGAACAGCTGCGCGCCGATCTCCTGGTTGGTCAGCCCGTCGCGGGCCAGCCGGGCGATCTGTTCCTCCTGGGCGGTCAGCTCGTCGCCGGAACCGACGGGCTGCCTGCGGACCTTCTCGCCGCTGACGTTGAGCTCGCGGCGGGCCCGTTCGGCGAAACCGTGGGCACCCATCGCGGTGAACAATTCGTGGGCCGCGCTGAGTTGCTTGCGCGCGTCGGCGCGCCGGTTGGCGCGGCGCAGCCATTCGCCGTAGGACAACCGGGCCCGCGACAGGTGCAGCGCGATGTCCGCGCGCTCCAGCCGTTCGATGGCCTCGACGAAGGCCGCTTCGGCGTCGTCGTCGTCGGCGAGTAGGGCCTGTGCCGCCGCCACGGCTCCCAGTCCCCAGTCGGTGCCGCTGGCGCCCGCGCGTTCCACGAACTTCGGCAGGGCTGCCGCGGCGGCCTCCCGGTCGCCGGCGTGCACGGCCGCCTCGATGAGTTCGTAGAGGCACCACCCGTAGAAACCCAGGTCCTCGTATTCGCAGCAACGGCGGGCCGCGGCCAGCGCCTCGTCGTACCTGCCGAGGCCGTTGTAGAGCACGGCCGTGCTGAATCCGGACAACCCGAGCAGGCGGCCCTCGCCGCGGGCCGTGCCGTCGGCGGCGGCGGCCCCGATGATGTCCTCGGCTTCCGCGAAGGCGCCTCGCCACGCTGCCAGCATCAACGTGTGGTAGCGCACCGGGGTGTAGCCCATGGACGCGGTGATCGTCTTCGATTCTTCGATCAGCCTTGTGGCGGAATCGAATTCGCCGCGATAGAAGTGGACGCCGGCGCGGTAGCCGAGCGCGGGCGGCAGGGCGGCCAGCGCACCCGCATCCCGCGCACGCCGCACGGTGTCGGTGGCGATGCGTTCGAGCACCTCGTCATCCCACATCTCGTGCGCGGCGGATTCCTGCGCGATGGGAAACGGCCAGTACAGCCACTGTCCGGCGTACTGCTGCGCGTGCTCGTTCCAGAGTTCAAGTGCCGCTGAAAGATCAGCGGAACCCGCGCCAGGGCCATCGACGATCCGGGTGGACATCCCGCGCAGCAGGTAGTCGATCGGCCGGTGCAGCTCCGCCACCTCGCCGACCGCCGCGCGTCCTGCTTCGGCGATCTCGGCGAGCAGGCCCGGCGCTCCGAGTCGGCCGGCGTACATCGCCGCGGTCAGCGCCTCCAGATAGGTTTCCCTGGCCAGTTCGTCATCCAGCCGCCGCAGCCCATGTGCCGCGTGCAGAAGCTGTGCCGCGGCCGTGCCGACGAGGGGAGCGCCGGCCGAGGTGGCGCGACTCCGGACGAAGTCCATCTGCGCCCTCATCCGGACGACCTGGGCCCGTTGCAGCGCCGACAGCCGGCCGGCTTCGGCCAGGGCCAGCAACTCGTAGGCGGCTTCGGGTGCGGCCGCGTCGCGTTTGGCCTGTGCTGCGGCGATGGCACGGGACCCGCGTAGCTCCGGATCCAGCGTGAGAACGGCCGCACGCTCCAAAAATGCTGCTGCCGCGGCGATTCCGCCCCGACCTTGCGCGCGGTCTGCGGACGCCTCCAGTTCGGCGGCCACGGCGTCGTCAGGCCCCGTGGCGGCACTGGCGGCGTGCCAGGCCCGACGGTCGGGGTCGGCTTGCGCGTCGGTTGCCTCGGCGAGCGCGCGGTGCACGGTCCGGCGGTCGCCCAGGTCCGCGGCGCGATACGCGGCCGAGCGCATCAGCGGATGGTGGAACCGCATCCGGTGCCCGAACTCGATGATGCCTGCTGCTTCGGCCGGCGCCAGTGCGTCGACCGGAATGCCCAGTTGTGCGGCGGCGCGCAGGAACAGCGCCGCGTCACCCACCGGTTCGGACGCGGCGACCAGGAGCAATTTCTGGGTGTCGGTGGGCAAGGCGGTGATCCGCTGGACGAAACCGGCTTCGATCGCCGCGGTCGAGGATCGCTTACCCGCGATCCAGAAGCCGCCCGCCAACTCGGTGGCGGACGCCGTGCGCGGGACGTCCACCAGCGCGAGCGGCAGTCCGCGTGTCTCGGCCACGATGCGGTCTCGGACCCGCGGGTCGATTCCGCCGAGCATCACCGATTCCAGCAGCTCCCGGGCATCGGCATCGGAGAGGCCGGTGACCACGAGTTCGGGCAGGCCGGGCAGCAGCTCGCCGTAGCCGTCACGGATCGCGAAGACCATGGCCACCCGTTCGGCCAGCAGTCGCCGCGCCACGAACGCCAGGGTCTGAACCGAGACCTGGTCGAGCCATTGGGCATCGTCGACGAGGCAGAGCAGCGGACGATCCTCGGCGGCAGCCGCCAGCAGACTCAGGACGGCGAGTCCGACGAGAAATCGGTCCGGCGTCGGGCCCGACCCGTAACCGAACGCCACCGACAGGGCGTCGCGTTGCGGCTCGGCCAGTGTGCCGAGGTGTGCCATCAGCGGCGCACACATCTGCTGCAGACCGGCGAAGGCCAGCTCCATATCCGACTCCACGCCCGAAACCTGCACGATGCGGAAATCGGTTGCGGCCGAGGACACGTGGTCCAGGAGCGCAGTCTTGCCGACACCGGCCTCGCCGCGGATCACCAACGTCTGGCCGGCCCCGGAGCGGACCTGGTCGACGAGGTCGGTCAGGGTGGTGCATTCCCGGCCGCGGCCGTGCAGCACCGTCCGCTGGGACTCAGCTCGCCTCGCCATCGCCACCACCGCGTCTCTGGATTCGATCTTGAATGCTAGCGAGGAGGTCAGCCGTCGATGAAGGTGACCGTCTCGGCGAGCGGGGCGCGGCCCGTTCGGGGGAGGGCACGGGCCTCGTCCTCGTAGCCGATCGACATGCCGCAGAACAAGATCAGGTCCGGAGACGGTGACACGACGTCTGCCACCGTCGCGCGCACCTGCGACCATGCCATGTGCGGGCAGCTGTGCAACCCTTCGCCTCGCAGCAGGAGCATCACCGTCTGGAGGTACATCCCGGCGTCTGCCCACTGCGCGGGCCCGAGGTTCCGGTGGAGATAACAGAACAGCGCGACCGCTTCGTAAATGTCCACGGCCGTATCACTTTTGCTGTCGGGTGGCGGCTTGCTCGAGCACCCAGTCGGCGAAGCGCGTCTCGAAGAAGGTCGCACCGGGTGACGGCACCAGGGTGTCGTCTTCGATGTCGATGCCCCAGTACGTCGCGGCCGGATCGGTGACCACGGGGCGCTGGTCCCCGTGCGCGGTGAGGGCGGTCCGGATCAGCTCCGGAAGCGTGAAGCGTTCCGGGCCGCCGATCTCGGCGATGCCGTTGACCGGGCGGCCGAGCGCCGCGATGGCGGCTCCTTCGGCGACATCGACCGCGGCCATCGGCTGAATGCCCTTCGCCGGCAACCGGACCGTGCCGTCCGCCGTTGCGGAATCGGCGATGGTGCCCAGGAATTCGAAGAACTGGGTGGCCCGCACGATGGTGTACGGGACCGGGCCGGCGGCGATGAGCTTCTCCTGGGTCAGCTTCGCGTCGAAGTACCCACTCTGCTGCGCCAGCGTCGGAGTACCGACCACCGACAACACGACATGGTGACCGACGCCGGCCGTCGCCTCGGCGGCCGACAGATTGGTGGCCGATCTGGTGAAGAAGTCCAGCGCCGGCCCGTCCTCGAAGGTGGGCGAGTTCGACACATCGACCACGACCGCCGCGCCCGTGAGCGCCTCGGCCAAGCCTTCGCCGGTGGCTGCGTTGACGCCGGTCCGAGGTGACGCCGCAACGGCGTCATGGCCGTGTTCGGCCAAGGCGTGCACCAACTTCGAGCCGATCAGGCCGGTTCCGCCGATGACGACGATGCGCATGATGTCCCTCTCGTGTGGGTTTCCGCTTCCGCAAGCCAGAACGGATACCGCGATGAGGATTCATCCGGGTTCAGAAAACGCGCACCTGTCCTTCCAGCGCCGGCACGGTGTCGGGGAGTTTGTAGGTGTTGATGCCGTTGCGGAACATGATGTTTTCGCGGGCGTGTTCGGGGAGGTGTTTGACCAGCCAGCGGGGGTCGTCGAAGGTCCAGTGGGGGTAGT
>JAHFVC010000182.1 GCA_023264765.1 Mycobacterium sp.
CATCGAGCGCGCTCGGTCCTGAGCGGTACCGACGGGGTGGACAGGCAGAAGGCCCCTGTCATCGTGTAAGAAGACCCACGTGACAAATAATGGTGGAATCGTCATTGTCGGTGGTGGGTTGGCTGCGGCCCGCACCGCCGAGCAACTGCGTCGGGCCGAATACGCCGGGCCGATCACCATCGTCAGCGATGAGACGCACCTGCCGTATGACCGGCCGCCTCTGTCGAAGGAGGTGCTGCGCAACCCCGATCACGACGTCGTGCTCAAGCCGCAGGAGTTCTACGACGAGAACAACATCACCCTGCGCCTGGGTTCGGCCGCGGCATCGGTCGACACTGGCGCGCAAACGGTGACGCTGGTAGACGGGTCGGTGCTCGGCTACGACGAGCTGGTCATCGCGACCGGTCTTGTGCCCAAACGCATTCCGTCCTTTCCCGACCTGGAGGGCATCCGGGTGCTGCGCTCCATCGACGACAGTGCGGCCTTGCGCGCGCATTCGTCGACCGCCCAGCGCGCGGTGATCGTCGGAGCCGGGTTCATCGGCTGCGAGGTGGCCGCAAGCTTGCGCCAGCTCGGTGTGGACGTGGTGATCGTCGAGCCGCAGCCCACTCCGCTGGCCTCGGTGCTGGGGGAGCAGATCGGCGCACTGGTGACCAGGCTGCACCGGGCCGAGGGCGTGGACGTGCGCTGCGGCATCGGCGTGGCCTCGGTCGAGGGCACCGACAAGGTCGAGAAGGTCGTGCTGTCCGACGGCACCGAACTCGAGGCCGACGTGGTCGTCGTGGGCATCGGCAGCCACCCTGTCACCGGTTGGCTGGACGGCAGCGGTATCGCCGTCGAAAACGGTGTGGTGTGCGATGACGCCGGCCGGGCGAGTGCGCCGCACGTGTGGGCCATCGGCGACGTGGCATCGTGGCGGTCCGAGGTGGGACATCAAGTGCGCGTGGAGCATTGGAGCAACGTGGCAGAGCAGGCCCGTGCCATGGTGCCCGCGCTGCTCGGACTGGAGCCAGGTGCGGCGCTGACCGTGGTGCCGTACTTCTGGAGCGACCAGTACGACGTGAAGATCCAGTGTCTCGGTGAACCGGCCGCCGATGACACCGTGCACGTCGTCGAGGACGACGGCCGCAAGTTCCTGGCCTACTACGAGCGTGACGGTGTGCTGACCGCCGTCGTCGGTGGCGGGATGCCCGGCAAGGTGATGAAGGCGCGCGGCAAGATCGCCGCGGCGACCCCGATCGCCGACGTTCTTCCGTGATGTGTGCACGTTTTCCGGCGGTGCCCGCCGGAAAACGTGCACAGATCGCTCAGTGCTCGCCGAGATAGAACCGGGTGCCCTGGTCGTCGGTGCACAGTGCCGACTTGCCGTAGGGCTGCACCGACGGTTCCTCGATGACGCTGCCGCCGGCTTCGCGCACCCGCGTTACGGCCGCGTCGATGTCGGCCACCGTCCACATCGGCACGGTCCGGGCGACCGCCGCACCCCCGGCCGCGCCCGCCATCGGATGTGTTCCCTGCACCCCCCAGCCGTCGGTCACGCGGCCCGGCTCGAATGCCCAGAACAGCACCCGGCTGTAGAACGCCTTGAACGCTGCCGAATCCGGCACCTCGTAGGTGACATAGGACAACTCGCCGGGCCCGGTGCCGTTGAGTGCGGGACGCGGCGTGCCCCCGCGATCCTGGTAGACCGCGAAGGGCATGCCCTGCGGGTCGGTGGCGTCGACGACCCTGCCGAACGGGGCGTCCTGCGGTTCACCGGCGGTGCCGCCGCCCGCCACGATCGACGCCCGGGCGGCCTCCACATCGTCCACGGCATAGCAGCAGAACAGGGTGTTGGGGCCGGTCCCCTCATAGATGCCCATCGAGAGAGTGGAATTGGCGACGTGGTGACCGTCGTAGGTCCAACCCAGGACGTGCGCGTAGAAGGCCGCCGCACGCGAAGAGTCCGGTGTCCACACCGACACGTAGCCGATGTCGCCGTGCTGGATTCCCACCACCGCCCCGGTGAGCGGCCCCGAGAGCATCCAGCGGTGCCCGAACGGGTCGATGATCGCGGCGTTGCGGGAGCCGTGACTCTCGGAGGCCTCGCGCTGCACCCGGGCACCGCGTTCGCGGGCACGCTGCAGCGCAGCATCGGTGTCGGGGACCTCGAGCATCAGACTCACCGAAACAGACTGCGGTGCTGGTGCTTTGAGCCCGATCTCGGGGTACTCGTCGGCCAGGTACACCACCGCACCCGCCACCGACAGCTCGGCGTGCCCGATGCGGCCGTCATCCATCGACACGGGTGCGCCGACCACCTCGGCGCCCAGCGCCTCGGTGTACCAGTCCAGCGCCGCCCGGGCGTCGGCGACAGCCAGGTAGGGGATGACGGTGTTGGTGACCACGGGCGTACTCAAGTCGGCGAGCAGGGAATCGGTTCCGCTCATTTCCACTCCTTCGGTTCCGGTGGGCAGGGACAGGGCGGCTTCCAGGCGGGCGCGCAGGCGGGCCGCGAAAGCCGGGTCGGGCGTGGTGGGCAGGTCGTCGCCGCGGAGTGCCGTCAGCGGGTCGTGGCTGTTGTCGGTCATGGCTTGCCTCCCTCCGGGTAGTGCGATCTGAAGGCGCGGCGGGCCCGCACCAGGAGGGCCTCGGTGGCGTGGACGGTGCGCCCGATCAATTCGGCGCATTCACCGACGGTGCGATCGTCCATGTAGCGCAGCGCCAACACCGTGCGGTGATGTTCGGGCAGCCGGGCCAGCACCGCCTCGGCGACGATGCGGTCCAGTTCGGCGTCCCAGTCGTCGACGGGGTCGGCGGGCTCGGGTATGTCAGCGAGCGGAACACTGAACCGTCTGCGGTAGTGATCGGCGAGCTTGTGCCGGGCCACTCCGATCAACCACGGCACCGTTATCGGGGGTGGCGCCGGCTTCCTGGCCGCATCCATCGCGGCCAGGAACGTCTCCGACGTCAGGTCCTCGGCGGTGCCGCGGTCGCCGCAGCGCCTGACGAAATACCCGTAGACCACGGGCAGTGCTTCGTCGTACAGCGTCAACAGCGCCCGCGCAGACTCGTTGTGGGCGCTCATACCCCTATCGTCGTCGCGGCGGCCCGAACTCCGACGGGGTTGTGCGAACTTTTTTTCGCCTCAGTTCCGCGGGGCGAGCTCACGCAATCCGTGGCCCACCACGTCGAAGGCGTCGCCCAGCGCGTCGGGAAGCGACACCGACTCGTCGGCCAGCCACTGTTCGTAGGCGGTCAGCGCCACGCCCAGTGCTGTCCAGGCGACCGTCTGGGGCACCAGGTCGGCGGGTTTGTGGCCCAGCCGGCGTGCCACGAAGGCTGCGATGACCTCGCGCCAGCCGGCGTACATCGTCATGGAGTAGGCCTGCAGTGCATCGGTCTCCAGGATGACGCGCATGCGCTGCCGGTGTTGCGGGGTCTCGTCGGCACCGAAGTCGTTGAACGTCAACAACGCTGAGCGCAATGCGGCGTCCAGCGGCACGTCGACCGGCACGGCGCCCAGCACGTCGCGCAGGTATTGCAGGTGCGCGTCGAAGTCGGCCCAGGGGATGGCGTTCTTGGAGGAGAAGTAGCGGAACAGGGTGCGCCGGGAAATCCCCGCGGCGGCAGCCACGTCGTCGACGCTGACATCGTCGAACCCGCGGGTCGCGAACAGTTCCAGGGCCACCCCGCTGATGTGGTCCTGGGTGGTCGAAGGGCGCCGTCCCACACTCATCGGGCAACACCCCTTCCATTACGGCACTCGATGCCATATTGTGTGCGGCGTGGGTCACAGTTGTGCCGACCCAGCGGTAACTCTCACGGTAACGAAAGGGGCAGTCCATGGAACCCAATCAGCAGGTTGTGTCCGACACCGAACTGGTCACCGAGTCTCTGGTCGAAGAGGTTTCGATCGACGGGATGTGCGGGGTCTACTGACCATGTCGGCGCCGACAGCCCCGGCTCCGGCCTTCGACCCCGCGATGGCCTGGACTCTGCACCACCAAGTGGCGGTGCGGCCGGAACCGTTCGGGGCGTTGCTGTATCACTTCGGTACCCGGAAGCTGTCGTTTCTGAAGAACCGGATCATCGTCGAGGTGGTCAGCTCGCTGGCTGACCACCCCGACGTCCGGTCCGCCTGCCGCGCCGCCGGTGTCGACGATGACGCGCAGGGCCCTTACCTTCACGCGCTGAGCGTGCTCGCACAGTCCCACATGCTGGTCCCGAGGGAGAATTCCGAGTGACAACAATGCAACCCGTCCCGCGGCTCATCGATCAATTCGAGCGTGGCCTGGACGCCCCGATCTGCTTGACGTGGGAGTTGACCTACGCCTGCAATCTGTCGTGCGTGCACTGCCTGTCCTCCTCGGGCAAGCGCGATCCGCGTGAGCTGTCCACCCAGCAGTGCAAGGACATCATCGACGAGCTCCAGCGCATGCAGGTGTTCTACGTGAACATCGGTGGCGGGGAACCGACTGTGCGGTCGGACTTCTGGGAGCTGGTCGATTACGCGACGGCGCATCAGGTCGGGGTGAAGTTCTCCACCAACGGCGTGCGGATCACCCCCGAAGTCGCGGCCAAGCTGGCCGCCAGTGATTACGTGGACGTTCAGATCTCACTCGACGGTGCCACCGCCGAGATCAACGACGAGGTGCGCGGCCCCGGCTCGTTCGCCATGGCCATCCGCGCGCTGGAGAATCTGGCTGCCGCGGGTTTCAAGGATGCCAAGATCTCCGTCGTCGTTACCCGGCACAACGTCGACCAACTCGACGAGTTCAAGGCCCTGGCCGACAGCTACGGCGCCACCCTGCGCATCACCCGGCTGCGCCCGTCGGGCCGAGGCGCGGACGTGTGGGATGAGCTGCACCCGACCGCCGCGCAGCAGCGCCAGCTCTATGACTGGCTCGTCGCCAAGGGCGAGCGAGTGCTCACCGGGGACTCTTTCTTTCACCTGTCAGGACTGGGAGAGCCGGGTGCACTCGCGGGCTTGAACCTGTGCGGCGCCGGCCGGGTCGTGTGCCTGATCGACCCCATCGGTGACGTGTATGCCTGCCCGTTCGCCATCCATGAGAAGTTCCTCGCCGGAAACGTGCTCACCAGCAACGGCTTTCAGGATGTCTGGCAGAACTCCGAGCTGTTCCGCGAGCTGCGCGAACCGCAGTCGGCCGGTGCCTGCACCTGGTGCGGTCACTACGACGCCTGCCGCGGCGGCTGCATGGCCGCGAAGTTCTTCACCGGGCTGCCGTTGGACGGCCCGGACCCCGAATGCGTGCAGGGTTTCGGGGAGCCGGCATTGGCGGCCGAGCGCGACAAGCCCAAGCCCAGCGGCGACCACTCTCGCAGCGGGGGGCGCAAAGGCCCCATCCCGCTCAAACTCCTCACCGTCCCGCCCAAGAAGTTCTGTAACGAAAGTCCGATCTGATCATGGCCCGCGATACCTGGTTCGAAACCGTCGCCATCGCGCAGCAGCGCGCGAAGAAGCGTCTGCCCCGCTCCGCCTACTCCTCGCTGATCTCGGCCAGCGAGAAGGGCGTATCGGTCTCCGACAACGTCGAGGCATTCGCCCAATTGGGATTCGCCCCGCACGTCATCGGTGCCACCGAGAAGCGTGAGATGTCGACAACGGTAATGGGACAAGACATCTCGATGCCCGTCATCATCTCGCCAACCGGTGTTCAGGCGGTGGACCCCGACGGCGAGGTCGCCGTGGCGCGGGCCGCGGCGGCCCGCGGTACCGCGATGGGGCTGTCGTCGTTCGCCAGCAAGCCGATGGAGGAAGTGACGGCCGTCAACGGCAAGATCTTCTTCCAGATCTACTGGCTGGGCAGCCGCGACGAGATCCTGGCCAGGATGATCCGGGCACGCGAAGCCGGCGCGGTCGGTCTGATCTTGACCACGGACTGGAGTTTTTCGCACGGCCGGGACTGGGGCAGCCCCAAGATCCCGGAGAGCATGGACCTCAAGACCATGGTGAAGATGGCGCCGGAGGTCATCACCAAGCCCCGCTGGCTGTGGAGCTTCGGCAAGAATCTGCGCCCACCGGACCTGCGGGTCCCCAACCAGGGCCGTCGCGGTGAGGCGGGTCCGACCTTCTTCGAGGCCTACGGGCAGTGGATGGGCACACCGCCGCCGACCTGGGAGGACGTCGCCTGGCTGCGTGAGCAGTGGGGCGGCCCGTTCCTGCTCAAGGGCATGGTTCGCGTCGACGACGCCAAACGCGCTGTGGATGCCGGTGTTTCGGCAATCACGGTGTCCAACCACGGTGGCAACAACCTCGACGGCACCCCGGCGGCCATCCGCTGCCTGCCTGCCATCGCCGACGCGGTCGGCGACCAGGTCGAGGTCCTGCTCGACGGCGGCGTGCGCCGCGGCAGTGACGTCGTCAAGGCCGTGGCCCTGGGCGCCCGCGCGGTCATGATCGGCCGGGCGTACCTCTGGGGTCTCGCGGCCAACGGCCAGGCCGGCGTCGAGAACGTGCTCGACATCCTGCACGGCGGCATCGACTCGGCGCTGCGCGGTCTGGCCAAGTCCTCCATCCACGACCTGACGCCCGACGACATCTTGATTCCGGAAGGATTCACGCGCACCCTCGGAGTCCCCGCCGGCTGATACGGACGTGGCTGACGTGGCTGACGTGACCCCCAGTCCGCCGGCCACGCCGCGCAATTGAAATCAATTGCTGCGCATGCGCCAACAATCGGCGCACGCCAGGTGAATTCGGCCTACCATCGTCCGGTGGCCTACCCCACCGACCTCGGCACTGCGACGTCGAATCGGTTGCATGGGGCAACGCCCGCCCGGAAACCATCGCTGATCGTGCCGCTCGGGTCCACCGAGCAGCACGGCCCGCACCTTCCGCTGGACACCGACACCCGGATCGCGGTGGCTGTCGCACGCTCGGCGTCCGCCCGGATCGGGGCGGGCTGGCTGCTGGCGCCCGCACTGAACTATGGCGCCAGCGGTGAGCACGAGGGATTCCCCGGCACGGTGTCGATCGGCACCGAGGCCTTGCGACTGGTCCTCACCGAATTCGGCCGGTCGGCCTGCGGTTGGGCAACCCGGCTGGTCTTCGTCAACGGCCACGGCGGGAACGTCGAGGCGCTGGTGGCGGCGGTGACGCTGCTGCGCGCGGAAGGCCGCGATGCCGCCTGGTCGTCCTGTACGGTCGCAGGCGCCGATGCGCATGCAGGACATACCGAAACTTCTGTATTGCTACATATTTCACCAGAGAACGTGCGGATCGAGGAACGCGTGCCGGGTAATAGAGCACCGTTGTCGGAGTTGATGCCGGCGATGCGTCGGGGCGGGGTCGCCGCGGTGAGTGAGATCGGGGTCCTGGGGGATCCGACCACGGCGACCGAACAGCACGGCGAGCAACTTTTCGCCGCTATGGTCGACGGGTGTGTGCGCAGACTGTCGGCATGGAACCCGGACGCGCGCGGGATGCTGATATGACGGGTCCGCGGTTACCCGACGGATTCGCGGTCCAGGTCGACCGCAGGGTGAAGGTTCTCGGCGAGGGTTCCGCACTGCTGGGCGGGTCGCCGACCCGGCTGTTGCGCCTGGCGCCGGTGGCCCAGACCATGCTCGACGACGGCCGCCTCGAGGTGCATGATGCGCTGTCGGCCCAGCTCGCCCGCACCCTACTGGATGCCACTGTCGCGCATCCGCGACCGGCCACCGGCCCGTCCCACCGCGATGTCACAGTCGTTGTGCCAGTACGTGACAACACCCTCGGCCTGTGCCGGTTGGTGCGCTCGCTGCGGGGCATGCGTGTCGTCGTCGTCGACGACGGCTCGACCGTGCCGGTGCAGGATGCCGATTTCGACGGCATGCGCAGCGATGTGCTGGTGCTGCGCCATGCCCGCAGCCGCGGCCCGGCCGCAGCGCGCAACACCGGCCTGGCGGCGTGCACCACCGACTTCATCGCCTTCCTGGACTCCGACGTGGTGCCCCGACGCGGTTGGCTGGAAGCACTGCTGGGGCACTTCTGCGATCCCGCGGTCGCGCTGGTCGCGCCGCGTATCGTCAGCCTGCGCGAGCCGGACAATCTGGTCGCCCGCTACGAGTCCGTGCGGTCGTCGCTGGACCTGGGGATGCGTGAGGCACCCGTCGTGCCGTACGGGCCGGTGTCCTATGTGCCCAGTGCGGCCATCATCTGTCGGCGTAGCCTGCTGGCGGAGGTGGGTGGCTTCGACGAGACGCTGCGTTCAGGCGAAGACGTCGACCTCTGCTGGCGGTTCGTCGAGGCCGGGCATCGGCTGCGCTACGAACCCATCGCGCTGGTCGGCCATGACCACCGGACCCAATTGCGGGAATGGTTCGGGCGCAAGGCCTTCTACGGGCAGTCTGCGGCGCCGCTCTCGGTACGGCACCCGGGTAAGACCGCGCCGATGGTGGTGCATCGGTGGATGCTGCTGGTATGGATCTTGATGGCGAGCGGGTCCGGCCTCGGGTATTTCGCGGCCGCGGTCATCACGGTGCTGTTCGGGCGCCGGATATCGGCATCGCTCGGCGCGGTGGACACCGAGCCCAAGCAGGTCGCCGCGATGGCGGCGCGCGGGCTGTGGGGATCTGCGCTGCAGACGGCGTCGGCCATCTGCCGGCACTACTGGCCGGTGACGCTGGTGGCGGCCGTGTTGTTCCGGCGTTGTCGGCAGGTGGTCCTGCTGGCGGCGATCCTCGACGGCCTCGCCGACTGGGCCAGCCGCAACAACAACGCCGAGCAGGACGCGCAGCGGGTCGGCGTGCTGAGCTACCTGTTGCTCAAACGCCTCGACGACATCGCCTATGGGCTCGGCCTGTGGACCGGCGTCGTGCGGGAGCGCCACGTCGGGGCGCTCAAGCCGCAGATCCGGTCGTGACCTGACACTTGCACAGCGATGTCCTGATCGTCGGCGCGGGAAGCGCTGGTTCGATTCTGGCCGAACGCCTTTCGGCTGACGAACGCTGCCGGGTCATGCTGCTGGAAGTCGGCCCGGCCGCCGACGATCCCGCCGTTGCGAGGCAGTTGCGCGACGCCACGCGGCTCCCGATCGGGCCGGGTAGCGCCGTCGCCCGGCACTACGTCACGGCGCTGACCGACCACCCCCACCGGTCAGCGACCGTCATGCGCGGCGCCGTGGTGGGCGGCTCGGGGGCCATCAACGGCGGGTATTTCTGCCGTGGCCGGCCCGCGGACTTCGACGGCTGGAACCTGCCGGGCTGGCGCTGGGAGGACGTGTTACCGCACTTTCGTGCCATCGAGACCGACCTGGACCGCACCGGACCTCTGCATGGTGCGGACGGGCCCATCCGCGTCGCCAGAACGACGCAGCTGAGCCCCGTCACGGCGATGTTCGTGCAGCGGGTGCTCGACCTCGGATATCCCTGGCTCGACGATCTCAACGGTGCCCCCGGGCCGGATGGGGTGGGGGCCGTTCCGCTCAACATCGACGACGGGGTCAGGGTGGGGCCCGCCTCGGCATTCCTGCTCCCGGCGTTGCCGCGGCGCAACCTCACGGTGCGGCCCGGTACGCCTGCGTTGCGCGTGGTGATGCGCGGGACCAGGGCTGTCGGGGTGGAGGTGCTCGGCGCAGCAGGTGCAGAAACCCTCACCGCTGACCGAATCGTGTTGTCCGCCGGGGCGATCGGTTCGGCACAATTGCTCATGCTGTCCGGTTTCGGACCGGCCGACATGCTGGCGCGCGCCGGCATCCCGGTGCAGTTCGACCTGCCGGTCGGCGCGGCGTTCTGCGATCATCCCGAATGGGTGCTGCCCGTCGAGTGGCCCGGTGCGCCCGGCCGCCCGCCGGTGGAGGCGGCGTTGTCGGAGCAGGACCTCGAAATACGGGTCTATACCACGGGATTCGCCTCGATGATCGGGTCGGGTTCCGCCGATCATCCGCATATCGGTGTCGCGTTGATGCGGCCCCGGTCGCGGGGCCGGCTCTCGGTGCGCTCGCCCGACCTCGCCGATGCCCCGGTGCTCGAACACCACTATGACGGCACGGAAGCCGACGTGGCGGCCCTGCGTGACGGTGCCGATCTGGCCCGTTTGATATCGGGAATGACTGGGCGCGAGGCACATTGGTCCACGACTCAGCATTTGAGCGGTACCGTGCCGATGGGGCCGGTGCTCGACGAGCGATGCCGGGTGCGCGGGGTGGATGGCCTCTGGGTGGTGGACGGGTCGATCATGCCGATGCTGCCCAGTCGGGGTCCGCATGCCACCATCGCGATGATCGGTCACCGCGCGGCCGAGTTCATCTCCTGAACAGCAGCCGGCCGTTCCGGCCGGGCGCGAACAACGAGATCAACAGGGCGGCCACCGCCGTCACGACGGCGAGCACCGTCAGCGAACTCTGCATCGCGTAGAGAAAGGACATCTTCGCTGCAAAGATCAGATCGGTGCCGTGCGGCCCCAATTGTGTTGCGGCATTGAGTGTCTCGCCGAGCGATCCGGCCGCCGCGGTACGCAAGGGTTCGGGGTAGCCGCCCAGCGCGGGCATGATCTCGCGGGTGTAGCCCGCCGCCAGCATCGAGCCGGCCAGGGCGATCCCCAATGCCGCTCCCATCTCGCGGGTGGTGTCGTTGACCGCCGACGCCACACCCTGCTTGTCGTCGGGGGCCGAGGTCATGATCGCCGACGTGGTCGGCGCGGTGAACAATCCGACACCGGTGCTGATGACCAACAGTGGCCAGACCAGTTCCCAATAGGTCGCGTCCACCGCCAAGTTCCGCATGCCCAACAGGCCGATCGCCATCAGCATCAATCCCGTGAACACCACGAACTGTAACCCCAGGCGCGGCAGGTACCACGCCGACAGCGGCGACAGGATCAGTAGGGGAACAGCCAAGGGGGACAGTGCGACAGCCGTTCCCAAGGGGGAATATCCCAACACCAATTGGAGCAGTTGCATTTCCAGGAAGAAGAAGCCGAACATCGTCATGAACAGCGCGGTGATGGCCGCCGCGCCGGTGGCGAATTCGGGCAGGCGGAACAGCCGCACATCCAACAACGGATGCTGCCTATGCAGTTCGACGATTCCGAACGCGATCATCAGCATGACCCCCGCGGCTATGCAGCACAGCACGACGGGATGACCCCAGCCGCGTGCGGGCGCCTCCAGGATGCCGAAAACGAGCACCGCAACTGCCACGCCGATGGTCACCGCGCCGATGCCGTCCAGCGGAGTGGCATCGGGGTCCTTGGATTCGGCGATCGTCAGGGTCAGCACGAAGATCGCTGCCGCGCCGATGGCGAAGCCCCAGAACACCGCCTGCCACGACCAGACCTGCAGCAGCACACCCGATCCCAGCATTCCGACAATCGCTCCGCACCCGGCGATGCCGGCCCAGATGGCAATCGCCCTGGTGCGCTGATCTTTTGGGTATGCCGTGGTCAGCAGCGACAATGTCGCGGGCATGATGAAGGCGGCGCCTGCCCCGGCGACCCCGCGCGCGGTGATCACATAACCGGGATCCGAACACACCGCGGGAACCGCCGACGCCGCGGCGAACACCGCCAGCCCGGCGAGCAGGGCGCCCCGGCGGCCGAATCGGTCGCCGATCGCCCCCGCCGGCAGCAGCAGGCACGCCAAGGCCAGCGTGTAGACATCCACGATCCACGTCAGCTGCGTTTGGCTGGCCGACATCGCGACGGCGATGTCGCCGAGGGCGGTGTTGAGTGCCACCATCGACGAGATGACCAGCAGGACACCCAGGCAGGCGATGCAGAGTGTCCATACCCGGGTGCGGGTCGAGATGGCAGGTGACGCTCGTTGTGAGGTGTCGACCATGCTCGGCTCCTCACCGGTGCGATAATAACGAGACTATTGGTCTTGTTACGAGACTAACGGTCTTGTTTCTGAGCCGGAGGTGTTTTCGAGATGGCGGCCGAATCAGATCCACGGCCGGCCCGCTCCCGGGCCCGGTTGCTCGACGCGGCGACGGCGCTGCTGCGCGCCGGCGGCCCCAGCGCAGTGACGGTCGATGCCGTCCTGCGTGGCGCCAACGTGGCCAGGGCCACGCTGTACCGGCACTTCCCCAGTGGAAATGACCTGTTGGCGGCCGCATTTCACACACTGATCCCGCCCGCGCCCGAGCCCCCGCCGGACGGGCCACTTCGCGAACGGCTGACAGGCCTGGTTCAGGCCCAGGCCGCACTGATCGCGGAGGTGCCCGTCACGGTGGCCGCGATGTCCTGGCTGGCGCTCGGCGGCGACATGACCGCACTGCCCTGGGTCGGAACCGCCGGCCACTCGGAAAGCCCCGAGGTCCAGACCCTGCGTGAGCGGGTCGCCGAGCAGTACGCGGCGCCGCTGGAAGCGGTCCTGGGTAGTCCCGACGCCGTCGCTGCGCTCGGCGACGTGGACCGCACCACGGCCGCGGCCCTGCTACTCGGGCCCGTCGTGCTCGGCAAGCTGAGCACGCTGCCCGACTTCGACTACGCAGAGGTGGCCAAGGCTTCGGTAGACGGTTTCCTGGCCACCCATTCCGTCAACGCAGTGAATACCGGATCGGCAGGTGCTTGAGTCCACCGACGAAAACCGTGTGCGAAAGGGTGGGCTCGCCGGCCAATTCGATGGACTCCAAGCGGGGAATCAGTTCGGTGAACAGACTGGCCATCTCCATCCGGGCCAGCGCGGCCCCGAGGCAGAAGTGCACGCCGTAGCCGAATGCCAAGTGCTTGTTGGGATCCCGGCCGATGTCGAAGCGGAACGGATCGGTGAAGACCTCTTCGTCACGATTGCCGGACACGTAGGCGAGGTACACGGATTCGCCCTGCGCGATCGAGACGCCGCGTACCTCGGTGTCGGCGGTCGCCGTGCGCATGAATTCCTTGACCGGTGTGGTCCAGCGGATCATCTCCTCGACGGCGGTACCCATCATCTCCGGCTGTTTGCGCAACCTTTCCAGCTCGGCGGGATTCTCGATGAGGGCGTGCAAGCCGCCCGAGATCGCATCCT
>JAHFVC010000461.1 GCA_023264765.1 Mycobacterium sp.
GCTGGACATCTCGCCGGTGCAGGCCCGCGCCGGCTGGGCCGTCGGGTGGAAGAAGGACGCGTTCTGGGGCCGCGACGCACTGCTGGCCGAGAAGCAGGCCGGCCCGCGCCGGACGTTGCGCGGGCTCAAGGCGCTGGGCCGTGGGGTGCTGCGGGCGGACCTGACGGTCCTCGACGGTGACACTCCGATCGGCGTCACCACCTCGGGGACCTTCTCGCCCACGTTGAAGGTCGGTATCGCGCTGGCGCTGATCGACACCGCGGCGGAGATCACCGACGGGCAGACCGTCACCGTGGACGTCCGCGGCCGGGCGCTGGAATGCGAAGTGGTCGCACCCCCATTCGTGGCAGTCAAAACCCGCTAGCCTCGGGCGATACAATCGGACCATGACAGACGGTCCCCTCGAGTTCACGCTTGCCCGCAACACGTCTCCGGCAAGCGACGAGGTACGAGCCGCCATCCTGGCCGATCCCGGTTTCGGCCGCTACCACACCGACCACATGGTCTCGATCGACTACAACTCCGTCGACGGTTGGCACCACGCCGAGGTGTTGCCGTACGGACCGCTGCAGCTGGACCCGTCGGCCATCGTGCTGCACTACGCGCAGGAGATCTTCGAGGGCCTCAAGGCCTACCGCTGGGCCGATGGTTCGGTGGTGTCGTTCCGGCCCGAGTCCAACGCGGCCCGGTTGCAGGCCTCCGCGCGCCGGCTGGCGATCCCCGAACTGCCGACCGAGACCTTCCTGGAGTCGCTGCGCCAGCTGATCGCCGTCGACGGCCAATGGGTGCCTGCGGCCGGCGGTGAGGAATCGCTGTACCTGCGGCCGTTCGTGATCGCCACCGAGCCCGGCCTGGGAGTGCGGCCCGCCAACGAGTACCGGTACCTGGTCATCGGGTCACCCGCGGGCGCGTACTTCAAGGGCGGGATCAAGCCCGTCAGCGTGTGGCTGTCGCACGAGTACGTGCGGGCCTCACCGGGTGGAACCGGCGCCGCCAAGTTCGGCGGCAACTACGCCGCGTCGCTGCTGGCCCAGGCGCAGGCCGCCGAACAAGGCTGCGATCAGGTGGTGTGGCTGGACGCCATCGAACGGCGTTACGTCGAAGAGATGGGCGGGATGAACCTGTTCTTCGTGTTCGGCAGCGGCGGCACGGCGCGATTGGTCACCCCGGAGCTGTCCGGTTCACTGCTGCCCGGTATCACCCGGGATTCGTTGCTGCAGTTGGCCACCGACGCCGGTTACGCGATCGAGGAACGCAAGATCGATGTCGACGAGTGGCAGAAGAAGGCCACCGCCGGTGAGATCACCGAGGTGTTCGCCTGCGGCACCGCCGCCGTCATCACCCCGGTGTCGCACGTCAAACACCGCGACGGGGAGTTCACCATCGCCGACGGTCAGCCCGGTGAGGTGACCATGGCGTTGCGGGACACCTTGACCGGGATCCAGCGTGGCACGTTCGCCGACAAGCATGGCTGGATGGCCAAGCTCGGTTAGATTCGGCGGGCAGGAGCGCAGCGACTCGGGGGTCAGCGCGGCTCTGTCGCGGGGCTGCGCGGGTCGATGAGGATCTTGGCGTGCTTCTCCGGATCGCCGAGTTCGTCGAAAGCCGTTGCCACACCGTCGAGTCCGACGGTGCCGGTGATCAGTGGGCCGGCATCGAGCTTGCCGTCGGCGAGCAGGTGCAGGGTGTCGCGGAACTCCAGCGGCGTGTAACCGAACACGAACCGCAAGTCGATCTCCTTGCCGATGGCCATCGACGGGCGCAGCTTGTCCTCGCCCATGCACAACCCGACGACCACCACCCTGGTGCCCAGCGGGGCCGCGGCGATGACGCCGTCGATCATGCCGGGCACACCAACGCATTCGAACACGATGGGACGCTTGGGATCTGCGCCGCCCAGCGAGTCGACCAACCGGTACAGGTGCACCCACCCCGGGACCTTGCGGAGCTTCTCCATGGACCCGACGGCCAGTTCGAACAGGGCGGGCGCCTCGGTGATGGTGCCCTTTTTCGTCGCCGCTTCATACGGTGAGTCCACCGCCGGGTCGACGACGACGTCGGCGCCGCAGCGTTTGGCCAGGGCGCGGCGGCCGGGGGAGAAGTCACTGGCCACGATGGTCTTCACGCCCCGGGCCTTGAGATGGCATATGACCGCCAGACCCAGCGGTCCGCAGCCGATGACCACCGCGGTGTCGCGCCGCGAGATGTCGCTGCGCCGCACGGCGTGCAAGGCAACCGCCATCGGCTCGGTGAGTGCCGCGACGTCCATCGACAGGCCGTTGGGGATCGCGAACGTCATCGACGCCTCGGCCAGTGTCTGCTCCGCGTAACCGCCGGGTGCCAGCGGCGACAGCCCCGTCATGTGCACGCCGCCGCGGGCGCGCAGCATCGGGAACACCGCGACCGGCGTTCCGACCTTGAACTCCTTGGCCACGCCCTTGCCGCGTTCGGCGATCTCGCCGCAGAACTCGTGGCCGAGCACGACGGTCGCGGAGCTGTGCACGAAATCGTGATAGCCGATCTCGCCGAGCACGTCGTGCAGGTCGTCGGCGTGCAGCCGGGCGTGCAGGTCCGAGCCGCAGATCCCGGCGCGTGCGACGTCGATGACGAGCTGGCCCTTGGCCGGTCGCGGCGCGGGCAGGTCGACGACGTCGAGCGTGCCGGCATGACAGGTCACTGCGCGCATGGTGCTGGCGGTCATCCCTGCATTATGCGGTACCGCCGGTTCTGGCTTCCGGGCGGTCAGGTGCCGCAGAAGGTCCGGAAGCACGACGCGAACTCCGCGGGGGCGGGTTCGGCGTAGCGCTGCAGGCCAGGCCCTTCGGTGAAGGGCTCCCGCACCGCGGCGACGAGGTCGCGGACCGGGGCCGTATCGCCCGCGGTGGCCGCCTCAAGGGCCTCCTCCACGAGGTGATTGCGTGGGATGTAGAGCGGATTGATCCGATCCATCGCTGCGGTGTCCGGCCCGAGCGCCTGCCACCTTCGAGCCCATTCGCCGAAGCCGTCGGGCACCGTGCCGGCGCTCAGGTCCCGGAAGAACGAGGTGAAGTCGGGGCGGTGCTGCTCCAGGAGTGCGAGGAGATCGTCGACGAGTTGCGGATCAGATTGGGCGACACCGAGTTTGGCGCTCATCCGGGCGAGGGACGCCTGGCGGTAGCCGTCCTTGAACGTCTCCAGGGCGGCGGTGGCCGTGGCGATCGCGGCATCGGTGTCCGGATCGATCAGTGGCAACAGGGTCTCGGCGAACCGCGCCAGATTCCAGGCCGCGACCGCAGGCTGATTGCCGTAGGCGTAGCGGCCCCAGCTGTCGATCGAGCTGAAGACCGTCACCGGGTCGTAGGACTCCATGAACGCGCAGGGTCCGTAGTCGATGGTCTCGCCGGAGATGGTCATGTTGTCGGTGTTCATCACGCCGTGGATGAACCCGACGGACATCCAGCTCGCGATGAGCGAGGCCTGCACGGCCATCACGGATTCGAGCAGTGCCAGGTAGCGGTTCGGCGCGGTGGCCGCCTCCGGATGATGGCGTTCGATGGCGTAATCTGCCAAGCGCCGCAACAGGGTTGCGTCCCCGGTCAACGCAGCGAACTGGAAGCTGCCGACCCGCAGATGGCTGTCGGCCACCCGGGCCAGCACAGCTCCCGGCAGCGGCGTCTCCCGGTGCACCGTGACACCCGTGGCAATGACCGCGAGTGCGCGGGTGGTCGGGACGCCCAGGGCGTGCATCGCCTCGCTGATCACGTACTCACGCAGCATCGGCCCCACCGCGGCCAGCCCGTCCCCACCGCGTGCGAACGGGGTCCGTCCCGACCCCTTGAGGTGCAGGTCGCGGCCGTCGGCCAGTTCGCCGAGCAGCAGCGCGCGTCCGTCGCCCAGGCGTGGCACCAGATTGCCGAACTGGTGGCCCGCGTAGGCCTGTGCGACCGGAGCGGCCCCGTCCGGCAGTGCCGTCCCGGTCAGCAGGCCCAGGCCCGCCTCGCTGCGCAGCCAGTCGGGATCGAGCGAAAGCTCGGCGGCCAGCGGCTCGTTGAGCAGCAGCAATGCCGGCTCGGCAGCCGCCTGGGCCTGCCAGGCAATCGACATTTCCGGCAGCGTGCGGGCGAAGTGGTCACCCAGCGCAATCATGGTCTCGACAGTACCCAGTGCGCGCGCACTCAGTGAGCGGCCAGGCCCAGCGCCACCAGCGTCGTCGTCAGTTCGGACGCCGCCCCCAGCGCGTCCCCGGTGATGCCGCCGAACCGGCGCACGCAGTGCGCCACCAATGCCATGCCCAGGGCCAGGGCCGCGAGCACCGTCACGGGTCCCTGCCACGGTCGCGCCGCCGCGGGGATCGCGGCGGCCGCCAGCGCGACCGCCCAGCTCGCGGCCACCCACCACGGTTGGGATCCGGCCACCAGCGCTCCCAGAGTGCTGCCCTCGGCCGCGGG
>JAHFVC010000183.1 GCA_023264765.1 Mycobacterium sp.
AGACAGTTACCACTAATTTGCCCGATCGAGAAGTCCACCGGGCCGACCGCTCCTGGTGAAGTACCAGTTCAGCGGGACCTAGA
This sequence comes from Mycobacterium sp., assembly GCA_023264765.1. GTDB lineage: Bacteria > Actinomycetota > Actinomycetes > Mycobacteriales > Mycobacteriaceae > Mycobacterium. Next base: position 84 of record JAHFVC010000183.1, read on the forward strand.
AGATCTTTCGCAGTCCACCGCATCACATGATTTCACCTGAATACAGATTGCCAAAACTCGGATAGCAAACACATATTTGCGATCAGAAAGCAAGGAGAGTCACCATGCAGAACCAAATTCGCACCGTCCTGGCCAGCCACGGGAGGATGCCGGCGGATCCCGGTGCCATCGCTGCCGACGCCGACCTCTACGAACTCGGTCTGACCTCGCACGCCTCCGTGAACGTGATGCTCGCCCTCGAGGACGAATTCGACATCGAGTTCCCTGACGACGCCCTCAACAAGACCACCTTCACGTCCATCGACAGCATCGAGCGCGCGATCAGCCGACTGACCGCCGCGGCTGCGTGAGCACCGAAAGGTAAGGAGCCTCACATGTTCGCTTGCGTCAACGGGAAATGGCTGGCACAGCCCGCATCCGGCACCCAGCGCTACGCAACCCAGGTGATGAGTGCCATCAGCCGCACCGCGGCGGCACCGCAGATCACCCTGATCCTGCCCAAGGACGCCGAGCTTCCCCAGTGGGGCGAGACCTTCCGCGTCAAGAGATCCCGGTTGCGCGGGATGATGTTCGAGCAGATCGCGCTGCCCTGGCTGTCGCGCGGTATGCACCTGTACTCGTTGGCAGGCCCGGCGCCGATGCTCAAGCGCGCCCAGACCGTCGTCATGCACGATGCCATGCCGTTCCGCTTCCCGGGTACCTTCCGGCTGTCCTTCGTGGCCTTCTACCGATTGATGTACTTTCTGCTCGCCCGCACCGCCAACCGGGTGTGCACCGTCTCCGAATTCAGCCGCGGCGAGCTGGCGGCCGTGCTGCGGGTTGCCGAGACCCGCTTCACGGTGGCGCCGTGCGGCGCGGACCACGCGGACCCCGCAATGATCGACGCGCATCCCGGCCTGCCGTTCCCAGCCGGCCGGTTCGCCCTGATCGTCGGAAATCTGGCCCCCCACAAGAACGTCAACGCCGCGGCGACTGCACTGGCGGATGCCGAGGTGCCGCTCGTCGTGGTCGGCGCAGCGCAACAGATCTTCCGCGGCGCCGAGCTCGAAGAGAGGTCGTCGGTGAAGTTCGTCGGCCGCGTCAACGATCACGAGCTTGCCCAGCTGTACCAGGCGGCCGGCGTGCTCGTCGCACCGTCCAGATACGAGGGCTTCGGCATCCCGATCATCGAGGCGGGAAAGTACGGCTGCCCAACGGTTTTCGCCACCGGCTCTGCCATGACCGAAGTTGCGGGCGATGGCGGCATCGGGTTCGACCCGCAGAACATGGGCGACTGTGTGGACGCAGTGCGGCGAATCCTCGCCGACAACGGACTTCGAACCGACCTGAGCGCACGTGCACGCACCAACGCCGAGCGGTACAGCTGGACGACAACCGCGCAGACGCTGTTCGGGCCCCACCTGAGGGCAGGTGACGGCACCGAGTCGACCTTTCGCCCGCTGCGGGTGCTCCACATCACCGAAACGTTTTCGGCTGGAACAGGTTCGGCGATCGTAGGGTATGCGATGGCGATTCGCGGGCAAGGCGTCGAGTCCCATCTGCTGGCGCAGGACCGCGATTCCGGATTGTTCGACGAATTGACCGATTCACCTTTCGTCTCGGCCCGCATCGTGCCACAGGGACTGTTCAATCTGTGGCGGGCCATCGGGCCTGTCGTGGCCGAGATCCGGCCCGACATCGTGCATCTGCACTCCTCGAAAGCCGGCGGAATCGGCCGCCTGCAGGGCAAGCTCGCCGGAAACCCCAGGATTGTGTACTCCCCTCATTGCTTCGGATTCGAACGTCGGGACATCTCCAAGAACGCGATCCGGGTCATCCGTTTCATAGAATCCCTGTTGGCCCGGCGGACCGACGCCTACATCTGCGTCAGCCCGCACGAAGCCGAACTCACGCGACAGCTCAGTGCGGAGCCGGATGTTCATCTGGTGCTGAACACGCTGGCGCTGAGCGTCCCGGCCATACGTCCCGCCACCGATACCGCTGCGACCGCAACCACTCCGCGGTTGGTGACGGTGGGCAGGATTGCGCCGCAGAAGAATCCCGGCTTGTTCCTCGAGATCGTCGAGAAGCTTCGCGTGGGTGGACGGGTCGACGCCACCTGGGTCGGCGACGGCGACGGGCCAGACCGGATGGGTGTGGTGGGCGCCGACGTCGAGGTGACGGGATGGCTTCCGGTCGCGCAGGTGGCCTCGGCCATGCAGGGACACACCGCCTACGTGCACACCGCAGGTTGGGAGGCCGCCGTTCCCATCGCGGTACTCGACGCCATGGCCGCCGGTCTCCCGGTCGTCGTGCGGCGCAACCCGGCTTATGCCTCGCTGCTTCCGGACGAGTGGCAGTTCGACGATGCCGCCGGCGCGGTCGAGATGATCCGCGGCTTCTCCGACGAAACGACACGGCGCCGCCGGATCCGGGCACAATTCGCGACACTCGATCAGATCGCACAGGGCGGTCCCGGCAACGTGCTGGCCGACATCTACCGCAGCGCTGCCGATCGAGAGACCGTTCCGGCCCCCGTGCTGGTATCGGCCTAACGCCCCGGCTGAGAGGTTCGACCACCTCGCACTTCATCGCCGATCATCTTCGGGATGGAGTGCGAGGTGATGAAACGCATTACTTCGGTGCGGAATTCACCGAACACTCCCTGATGGAAGCACGCATGATCACCGCTGTCGGTCATGATGGCCGTCGGCGGGGCGGAGGTCTTTCGCAACCGTTTCAGTGCGTCTTCGCCACCGTTGGACCGGAACAACGCCGTATCCTCCGGACACAGCAGCACGGTCGTCGAAACACCACGCCGCGCCAGCGGCGCTAGGAGCACCTCCGGCGCCTGGACCACACCGGTGCGGCCGATCTGACGCCAGACCAGTTTCGGCAGGACCTTCTGCCCCAACCGGCGTAGCCGCGCTCGGCGCGAATCCTCCCAGTTGGTGGCGTCGCTGTCACCGGCCTGGATGGGCTCCCACGCCGATTTCTTGAGCCGCCGCGACCACACCACCTGATTGAGCATCAGCACCGCATCCGCGCCCAGATCCTGGGCGCCCACCGCGGCATACCAGGCACCACTGCACGGGCCGGTCAACATCAGCGTGTCGGCGGTGGGTTTGACGTGCTCGACCGCGGCCAGCGCATCAGCGATGCCCCGGTCGGAATACACGTACACGATTTCGTCACGACGCACCGGTGCCGACTCCGCGGCCCCCTGCCGGTCCCACCGCAGCGCCTGGCCGCCGGATCCCGCCACGGTGCGCGACAATTCGACCCACTCGCGATTCGGGCCGAAGTGACCGTTGTTGGCATTGGTGAAGAACACCACCGTCGGCAGTGTCGGTGTCTCGACGCCGCTGCCGTCGGGCAGCGTCCTGATCGCGAACATCGATCGCGGACCGATGGTTTCGATGCGTTCGATGGCGTGGCCGCCGTCGCCGTCAGGGATACGTGCCGAGCGGGAGTAAGCCGGCGCCACCTTTCCCAGGGTGCCGGGTCCCTTGGCGTCGAGCCAGCCGACGGCGGCATCGATGGCCGCGAACGGCACCGGAGTCAAGATCCTGGTCGGTTGAGCCGACTCGACGAAGCCGTCAACCACAACGGAATCCACCGCCGCGGCATCGATCAATGCTGCGACCTGTTTGTCAGTGTCGGCGACCCGTCCGATCACCAGCCGGTCGAGACAGTCGTCGTTCGGCGCACTGATTCGCAGCGCGCTGAATTGCGCGGCCGATTCCGCGGCGAATCGCAATCCGATGATGGACACCACCCCGGTCGGCACGTCGTCAGGCCCGGTGGCGAGCTTGAGGAACGACGTTTGTTCGCGGATGAAGCGTCTCCCGGCGCCGACGGGGTCCCAGTAGACCACGCGCTGCAGCCCGTCGATATCGCCGAGCACTCGGTCGGCGATCAGCCCCCCGGCACGCAGTGCCACCACACTGATGTCCCGCACACCCGATCTGCGCAGATACTGCGCTGCGTGCAGGACGCTCTCCTGCCATTCCGCGAGCGCCGTAGGGCGCAGTTGCCGATAAGAGGAATCACCGCAACCCAGATAGTCGAATCGCATCACCATGAACCCCCGCGCGGCCAGTTCATCGGCCATCAACCGCTGGGCCCGTACGGTGTCCGACGCGTCCTTTCCCAACGAGGCGCAGAGCAGCACCCCGCCGCGCACCATCCCGTCCGCGGGCAGATGGACCACTCCGAACATCGGCGCATCAGACGGTCCGAAGTAGGTGTGCTTCTCCAGAATCGTTGCCACAGAACCGGTCACGGCCTTAGCGTCGTTGCTGGACGCAAGCACCTCATCGCACGTTCGCCTCATGACACCCCCGCATCAGTTGGAAACCATCCCTCGGTCGAAATCTCATGCTCATCGCGCCCATGAGGGCGTCAGTCTGCCGCCCCGGTCATCCGTGGTGCGACGCCCCGCCAGCCTGCGACCTGGCCTCGTACGTACGCGAGATCCGCACGGGCGAGGGTACGGTCCCCGCGCACCGCACGCACCCCGCTGCCCGCGAGCTTGCGCGCCGAGTGGTAGGTGAGCTGCGGCACCGAGAGCCGGTGCCGCCGCCACAGATGACCGACCCCGACACCGTATTTGAGCATCTTGCCGACGAACTCGACGGTGATGGCATCGCGGTCATCATCCTGGTAGACGAGCACATCGGGTAGGTAGAGCACACGATGCCCGGCCGCGATCACCCGGAGCAACAGATCTGACTCCTCACCGGCACCGCGCCATCCCGGGGAGCCCGTCCCGATGCTCTCGTCGAAGGGGGCCGGGGACGGCAGCGCGGATCGCCGCAGAAACATGGTGCTGCAGATCGATGTGCGCATGAAGTTGCGGCGCCCGACCGTGACCTCACGGTCCAGCCACCGCAGCATCGACGGCCTGCCATCCGCGGTGACCTGCTTGCCCGATATGCCGCACAGTTCGGGGCGATCATCGAGAACCGCCAGGACTTCCCGGATCGTCGAGGGCGGGTACCAGCAGTTGTCGTCGGGGAATGCGATGACGTCCGCAGTGGCCAGAGCGGTGCCCGCGTTACGGCCGACCGAGGCACCGCGATGGCTCGTCGTCACCTGCTTTGGGCCGGGCAACGGGAAATTCCGAAGGATCTCGGCACTGCTCCCATCGGCGCTCTGGTCGACCAAGATGAATTCGATCTGCTCGGCCAGGTCGCATTCCGCGACGGAAGAAAGCAGCTTGCGGATCGCGTCGGGACGTCCCACGGTTGTGCAGACCAGCGAAATCAGAGGTTGCATCAGCTTCCATCCGGCGTCGGGCGTGACGGCACGCTCGCGAACAATACCTGAGGATTGTCGCCTTTCTGACGCGAGATGGCAATTCTAGCGAACAATGACCACAGCTCCAGCAACACAGAATCACCCGGTAGACTGACCAACCAGAAAGGCGTCGCCTACCTCGCGGCGGGCTCTCACCCATGGATTCACCGACGATTTCTCTCGTGTGCAGCACGATCGGCCGACCTGGCCCGCTCGCTGCGCTGTTGCGTTCGGTTGCCTCAAGTGACCTGGCCGAACGGGTCGAATTCGTGCTCGTCGACCAGAGCGCCGACCAACAGAGCACGGCCGTTTTGAACGACTATCCGCTACAGGGCGCCAAGGTCGCAGCAACCAGCGGCAGGGGCCTGTCGGTCGGGCGAAATGTCGGCGTCGCGTTAGCAAAGGGAACAGTGCTCGCGTTTCCCGATGACAACTGCAGTTACCCGCCGCACACCTTCCGGCAAGTCCTGGACATGTTCGACCGCTGTCCGGATATCAGCGGACTGTCCGGAATGCAGGTCGACGCCGCCGGCCGGCCGTCGATGCTGCGCTGGCTTGGGCACCCGACGGATATCACCAGGCGCAACTTCGTCCGTACCGCGATCTCCAGCACCCTCTTCCTGCGCCGCAGCGCACTTCCGTCGGCCGCACCCTTCGATGAAGGTGTCGGTGTCGGCTCACCGGGGTGGCGGGGCGCGGGCGAGGAATCGGATCTGGTTCTCCGCCTCCTGGCCGGCGGTCACCGCATGGCTTACCGTCCCGACATCCGGGTGTGCCAGGACGACGACCGCGCAGCGGTGTCGACGGACTACATCGACAAGATGCTGAAGTACGGGGTCGGGCTCGGACATCTGTGGCGGCGACACCGGTTGTCGCGGGCCCAGCTCAGCTACCACTCGACGCGAAAGCTCGTCGGCAGCGCCGTCCGGGCGGTGCGCGGTGAGCACATCCACGCCCGCGCCGATATCGCCTACCTACGGGGACAACTCGCCGGATACCGTGGGGTGACCCCCAGCCGGGCCCCTGGGAGGCGATCATGACCGGCGGTCCACGGCTGTGGTGGTTGTCACCCGCGACGATATCGGTCGTCATCGCCGCGATATCGATCATCCCGACGGCCGTGGTCAGCGACCAGACGTTCCGGACACTGTGGCGGACACCCCGGTCCATCACCGACCACACCCTGCTGCTGTTCGCCTGTGGCGTCGCCGCACTCGTGTTCGGAGCCGTCGTCGCGATCGCCACCGGCCGCGATCTGCGACCGATGTCGCGGCCCTGGCCCGGCCTGCACCCTGCGACCGTCGCGCTGATGCGGAAGGCGAGCACCGTGATGCTCGCGTTGACTCTGTTCGGCTACACCGGATTCGTGCTGCTGATCGCGCGGGCCGGCATCACGCCGTCGATGCTGCTCGGCATGTCGGACAACACTTCCCTGCGTGACTCGATCGGGACGATCCCGGGTGTCACCACCCTGACGCAGCTCGGCATCGTCGTCGTGGTGCTGTCGACCACCGTCCTCGCCCAGGAGTTCTCCCGGGGCGAGCTGACGAAGGTGCTTGTCGTGGTAGGCCTCTCGATACCGCGCGCCTACATCAACTCCGAGCGGCTGGCCATCCTGGAGCTGGTGGTACCCATCGCCGTCATCGTGGCCGCGCGGCTGTCGATCCGCCCGGGTCTGCGCAGACGGATCACCCAGCTCGTGCCGGTGGTCGGCCTGGCGGCGGTCATCGTGATCTTCGGCTTCTTCGAGTACTTCCGGTCCTGGAAGTTCTACCGCGCCAACACTGATACGTCGTTCCCCGAGTTCATCCTCAGTCGCTTCGCCGGTTACTACGTCACCGCCCTGAACAACGGCGAGCTCGTCCTTGCGCATCTCGACTGGAAAGGCCGCTGGCCCTTCGAGACCCTGGATGCGTTCTGGAGCGCACCCGGTATCGAGCAGATCGCGCTCTACGAGCGGCTCGGCGGAATGCCACGGGAGTCCAACAGAACCCTCGACTCGCCCTACTTCGATGTCCTCAAGCAGTTCGGCAATCCCGAGCTGAACAACCCCAGTGGGTACGTCGGACCGTTCATCGACTACGGCCAGATCGGCGGGCTCATCGTCTTCTTCGTGCTGGGACTCCTCGCCGGATTCCTCTACCGGAGGTTCTGCGCGGGCCAACCGATGGGACTGCTGGTCTATCCGGTGTTCTTCACCGGCCTCATCGAGATCCCGCGTTACCTGTACTGGGTACAGGGCCGCACCACGTACGGGTGGCTTGCGCTCGCCATCGTGGTCGTCATCATCACCAGGGCGATCAATCGCCTCGAAGCCAGCCAACGACGGTTGGCCCCTTCCGTCAGCGACGCGAATTCTTCTCTCGCGCTGGAACATCAGAAGTAGGACAGGTACCTCGTGCGTCGACGCGCCAAACTATTCACCGTGCTCGTCAGTGGCGCCATCCTGGCCGCCTGCCAGATATCGGCCTCCAACGGCGAGCCGCCACAGGACAGCACCGACGTATTGCAGAGCCGCTTCGACGCACTACGGCCGGGTGATTCGCTCACCCTCGAGCCCGGGATCTACCGGCACAGCGGGGTTCTCAAACTCCGGGTTCCTGGCGTGCACATCGACGGAAACAACGCCACTCTGCAGGCCACCGAGGACGCGACGTCCAGCGTGCAGATACTCGCCGACGATGTCACGGTCACCAACCTGCGGCTGTCCGCGCCGCCGGACGGTCCACGTATGCACGGAATCGATCAGCAGAAGCTCGTCGTGTCCGGGCATCGCGACAACCTCTCCCGCATCGCGATCTTCGGCTCCGCCGCTGCAGGCGTATTCGTAGACGGTGCACAGGATTTCACGCTGTCCGATATCAGCGTCACGGGTACCCGCGCCGACGGGGTGCACATGACCAACGGTGCCCAGCACGGCGTCCTGACGAACATCACCACGGCGCAGACCGGCGACGACGGTGTCGCGGTGGTGTCCTACTACAAGGACGCCGCCCCGTGCAACGACATCACCGTCAGCGGTATCGACGTGCGCGGCAACAAGAACGGCCGGGGCCTGACGGTGGTGGGGGGCACCAACGTGACGATGCGTGATTTCGCGGTCTCGGATACCGATGCGGCCGGGGTCTACGTCGCCACCGAAGCGGCCCCGTACTTCACCCGACCGGTGGACAACGTGTCCTTCCAGAACGGCACGATCGCGCGGGCAAATCAGGCCACGGACATCGTGCACGGCGCCATCCTCGTCGTCGCGGCCAATCCGGGCACCACGATCCAGAACGTGAACATGACGGGCATCGCCATCTCGGGCACCGGCGCGGGCGGGCAGCGCAACGTCGCGGTCAACAACGAGGGCGGGACGCTGTCGGGCATCAACTTCACCGACATCTCGCTGGACAATGCCGCCCTGCCCGCATTCGCGGACGGCAATGTGCCGCCGCAGAGCTATCGGCTCGACAACTGGTCGGTGGCCGGCGCTCCCGCCGGCGTGAGCTGACCGCTCTCAGTCCCTGACCGGTTCGCGTTCCGGCATTTCCGGCGGCAGCTCGGGGGCAGACGCCGTGGCCTCCGAGACGACATCGCGGAGGGCGCGCACCAGATGAAGGTGCGGCCGCGGCGCCTCGTCCAGGTACCGGCGGGCGGTGAGCCACTCGCAGACCGACAACAGCGCCACACCCGAGCTGGACACGATCGCCAGTGCCATGGCGCCGCCGAGGAAAGCCGCCGCGATCGAGCAGGGCAGGACGACGACCAGCACGAGCAGTGCGGTGCGGGACACCTCGTTGATGCGGCCGGCGATGATGAGCAGAGCGATATTGACGCCGAAGGCGCCCTGGAAGACGCCACCGCACGCCAGGATGACGAGAAGTACTCCGCCGGAACGCATCTCGGGACCGTAGGCAAGTTCCAGTGCTTAGCCGGCGACGAAGCCGAGCACGATGACCACAACCAGGATCACGGCAGCGTTCACCGTGGCCATGTTCGACAGCAGACGTACGACTTCCTGCTTGCGGCCGGCGGCCCATAGCCGCGCCGCGGGCGGCGCCACTGCCAGTGCGGCAAGGGCTTCGAGGATGGTCACCTGCATCGCGATGGTGGCTGCCGCACTGTATATGGTGGCGGTCTCCGGCGCGAAGGCGGCGTTGGCCAGCCAGATCGAACCGGCGACCATCGTGAACGCCGCCAGGTCCAGGCTGAACAATTTCGCACCCGAGTTGACGGCGGCCCGGACAGCCGCGAAACCCTTTGCAGCCGAGAGACTGTAGTCATCCCGGCCTATCCACAAGGCGATGACCAGATGCACGACGGACACCGCCGCGTACGCGGACAGCAGCGTCAGCAAGGTCGGCTGCTCGTAGGCGACCGCGGCCAACCCGACCACCGGCACGATCATGACGCTGCGCACGTAGTGCATGGTGGCCACCGACGCCTTCACTCGGCCGAAGGCCGCGAAGATGTCGCTGAGCATCAACCGGACGGTCTCGGCCATCAGGATCGCCGCCGTCAGGAGCAGCGCGGGCACGAAGTTGGGATGGCCGATCAGCCCGAGACAGGCGCACAGCGCCACCACGGGGGCGGTCGGCGCAGTCAGCAGGATGGTGGCCTTGAGATGTGTACCCGCGATGGCCCTGCGCTTCTGCAGGTCCGGCTCGGAAGGCAGCAGCCGAACGATGTTGGGGCCCAGACCGAGCCGGCCCACGATAGAGCCGATCGACAGCGCGGCGAGGATCGCGAAGAACGCCGCGGAATCGGTGGCGTTCAGCGTGCGCACCACGATGATCGTCAGCAGGAAGGTCGCAAGCGTCCCCGCTGCCGCTGCGATCACCCGGAACGAAAAGCTCCGGCGCAGTTCGTTCTTGGCGCTGGTGTGGTCGTCACTCACCGCTGCTGTCCCCGGCGGGTGCTGTCGACACAGGGTTACTGGCGACGTTCCGGAACCCCCGCGTGCACACGGTCGCCACCGGTGCCGAGTGCGCCGCCGCCAGTTCCGACACCACCGCAAGGTCGTCCTCGACATCACGCCCGAGGCGGACCACAACCACGATCTGGGTCGCGAGGTCGGCGATATCGACCACCTGAGGGGAAGTCCCGACCGAACCCCCGTCGACGATGACGGTCTTCGGGCCGCCGCTTTCGACGGCTTCCACCACGGCGGTACGGACTTTCTCGCGGTCGGCGCCACCGAAATCGTTGGCGAGGTCGAGCACCACCGTCCTGGAATGCTCCTTGGCGGCGCCGGCCAGAAGTTTCGCCACCGCTTCGGTACCGGACACGCCGGATGCACCGATCACGACGATCGGACCGGGTGCGGCGCCGGACAGCTGGCCATACAGCTGCCGTGCGGCCCGCAGATTGCGCTGCCGCCGCAGCCCGAGCTCGATGACCGGGGACAACACCCGGTCCACCCGCTGCTGAACCTGCACCCTGGACATCAGGAATCCGACGCGGTTGCGCCAGGTGAGCGCCGCCCCCACGGCCAGCGCACCGCCGACCAGTCCACCACCGATCACGCCCAGCGTCGGATCGACCGCACCGCGGTCCACCTGGGCCACCGGCGGAGCCACGATCTGCACCGCCGCCGGGAGTTCCATCTGCGCCTTCAGCGACAGTTGTTGTCCGTCAAGTTCTTTGAGCCTCTGATCCAGCCAGGCTTGGTCGACCGGCGCATTGAGGTCGGCGGCACGGGTGTTGGCCTGGTCGGTCGTCCGCTTCATCACCGCTTCGATCGCGTCGACGGCCGCCTGCCCACGATCCCGCGCGACCTGCTGGGCGTGCGCCTCGTAGATCTTCAGCGCCGCGGTGACCGCCTTGGTGGCGGCGTCCGCGTCCGGCGCCGTGGCCGCGATCTCTACGACCGACGACTGCCCGCGCTGGGTCGCCGACAATGTCGGCCGCTCCGGTTGCTTCAGCTCGCCGGCAACGCTGTCGCCGAAACCCGGCGAGGACAGGTAGGTGATCTCACCGGAGAGGTAGGACTGCTGAGAGTCCGGCGAAGCCGGGCTGTTGCTCATGATCTGGTTGGGATCGATGGGCTCGTCGATCCGGACGAGGGCCGTCGCGGTGGTCGAGTTGCTGCCGACCGCCGAGGCCCCGAGCAAGCCCACGACTGCCCCGATCACCACGCCGAGGACCGCAGCGGGCCACACCGAGCTCAGCCAGCCGAAGTTTGCAGCTCGCCCCGTATCCATACTGTCGGCTCCCTAAGTCGGCACTGATGCGCGGTATCGACGACACGCGTTGACAAGGCCACCATAACCGAGGATCCGGCAAACACCACATTGTGTGAAAGGCGTCATCTCCGCGAATCAATACGAAATTGTCCGCATCACCGCAAACTTTAACCGGACCGGCCGGGTACGGCTCTCAGCCTTCGAGTTTGTAGCCCAGTCCACGCACGGTCACCAGATGAATCGGATTTGCCGGGTCCGCCTCGATCTTGCTGCGCAAGCGCTTGACGTGCACATCGAGGGTCTTGGTGTCACCGACGTAGTCAGCACCCCAGACCCGGTCGATGAGCTGCCCGCGGGTCAGCACCCGGCCGCTGTTGCGCATCAGGTACTCCAGCAGGTCGAACTCCTTGAGCGGGAGCGTGATGGCCTCGCCGTTCACACTGACCACGTGGCGCTCCACGTCCATCCGCACCGGGCCGGCCTCCAGCACACCGTCGCCGGATCCGGTCTCGTCGGTGTCCGCCCCGCGCCGCAGCACCGCGCGGATGCGGGCGATCAGCTCGCGCGCCGAGTACGGCTTGGTGACGTAGTCGTCGGCACCCAGCTCGAGCCCGACCACCTTGTCGATCTCGCTGTCGCGCGCGGTCACCATGATGACCGGCACGCTGGAGCGGGACCGCAACTGCTTACAGACGTCGGTGCCGCTCATACCGGGCAGCATCAGGTCGAGCAGGACGATGTCCGCGCCCACCCGCTCGAACTCCGCCAGCGCGGACGGGCCGTCGGACACCACGGTGGCCTCGAACCCCTCCTTGCGGAGCAGGAAGGCCAACGGATCTGCCAGAGACTCTTCATCTTCCACGATCAACACACTGGTCATCGCTGTTTACTGGTCCTCTCGGTCGTCTCGCTCGTACGAGTCGTCGTCGGTATCGGGGTATGCGGGAATCGACAAGGTGAACGTCGAACCGGTGCCCGGCTGACTCCACAGCCGGATGGTGCCGTTGTGGTTGGCCGCGACGTGTTTGACGATCGCCAGGCCCAGCCCGGTGCCACCGGTGGCGCGTGACCGCGCCTTGTCCACCCGGAAGAACCGTTCGAAGACCCGCTCCTGGTCGGCGCGGGCGATGCCGATCCCGCGATCGGTGACCGCGATCTCGATGTCGTTGCCACGCCTGCGCCGACTGATCGACACGCTCGACCCGTGCGGTGAGTAGGCGATGGCATTGGAGACCAGGTTCGCGATCGCGGTCACCAGCAGGCCCTGGTCACCCAGGACGCGGTAACCGGTCGGCGCGTCCGTGGTCACGGAGATCTCCGCGGTGTCCGCGGCCACCTTGTGCCGCGACAGCGCCTCGGAGACGACGGTGTCGA
>JAHFVC010000184.1 GCA_023264765.1 Mycobacterium sp.
CGGACTACACCGCGGCGCTGCAGGACAAGGCGGGTGGCGCGCCCGACATCGGCAGACAACTGAACCTCAGCAACCAGGTCGACGAGGCCAACGCCGACCTGTCCAGGTGCACCGACGGGTCAACCGAGTTGCAGAGTTGCGGTCAGGCGCCGGATATCGGCGGCATCACCGCGTGGCTGAACACCCCGGGCGGGGCGCCCATCGATCTGAAGTCGTTGCGGGGCAAAGTGGTTCTGGTCGATTTCTGGGCGTACTCGTGCATCAACTGCCAGCGCAGCATCCCGCATGTCGTCGGCTGGTACAACGCCTACCGCGACAAGGGGTTGGAGGTCATCGGCGTTCAGACGCCCGAGTACGCCTTCGAACGCGACAAGGGCAACGTGGCCAGCGCCGCCGCGGATCTGAAGATCACCTACCCGATTGCGCTGGACAACGATTTCACCACCTGGACCAACTTCCGGAACCGGTATTGGCCCGCGCACTACCTGATCGACGCGGACGGCGTCGTGCGCCACGTCAAGTTCGGCGAAGGCGACTATGACGTGACCGAAAAGCTGATCCGCCAACTGCTTTCGCAGGCCGGTGCGAAGGCCGCGTTACCGCCCAGCGTCGATGCCCCCGACACGACGCCGACGTCGATGCTCACGCCGGAGACGTACCTCGGGGCCGACAATGCCTCGAATTACCGGGGCGACCGGGCCTACCTGCCCGGCAGGGCGACGTTCGACTTCCCGGCACAACTCCCGGAGGACTCGTTCGCGCTGCGCGGTGCGTGGACATTGGACAGCCAGTCGGTCACCGCCGACGGCGACGACGATGCCGTCGCGGTTAACTACCACGCCCGCGACGTGTACCTGGTGGTCGGCGGTACCGGCATCCTCACGGTGACCCGCGACGGCCAGACCACCCGCATCCCGGTCTCCGGCCCGCCGAACATGCGGCAGGTCGTCACCGGCGACACCGGCGGGTCGGGGCGAGTCGAGATCGCGATGTCGCGCGGGCTTCAGGCGTACTCGCTCACCTATGGCTGACCGGTGCCCCGATACGTCGACTCCAGCACCAGATCCGGGAGCAGCGTCTGGTACTCGGCGTGGGTGGCATGCTCCACGGTCTGCCAGAGCGCGCCCTGCTGCTCGTTCATGTAGGCGCGGTACTTCGGCGCGCCCGGCAGCTTGACGTTGTCGGCCACCACGACCGAACCGGGGTGCAGCCAGCCGCGGTCCAGGATGCTCTGCAGGTCGGTCAGGTAGGCGCTCTTGTCATGGTCGATGAAGACGAAGTCCAGCGAGCCCGGGCCGAACCCCAGGGCGTCCAGCGTCGTGCCGCCGTCACCAAGCGTGCCGACGACGCAGGTCACGCGGTCCGCGACACCGGCGTGGGCCCAGATCCGGCGGGCGATGTCGGCATTGGCCACCGACAACTCGACGGAGAACACCCGCGCCGCTGGGGCGGCGCGGGCGATGCGCAGCGCGCTGTAGCCGCAGTAGGTGCCCAGTTCGAGCGCGACGGCGGGGTTGGCGCGCTGCACGGCGGCGTCGAGCAGCAGGCCTTTCTCGTCGCCGACGTTGATCAGGAAAGACTGCTCGTAGGCGAAGCGGTCGATGCTGGCCAGCACGTCGTCGATGTCGCCGCGCCGGGATTCGCGCAGCACGTAGTCGGCCGCCGCGGCTTCGCGGCCGTCGCCGATCTGACCGGTCTTGCTGATGTTGCGGGCGCCCCACGCCAACCGCAGGAAGGACCAGCGCAGAAAGGGGGCACGCCGAGTGAGACCCATATTGTGACCTTACCCAGCGGGTCTGCCGGGTCAGGCCTGCGACCACGGCTAGACTCGCTGCGATGTTCGCCATGGAGAAGGGGGCCGGATGAGCGAGGACGGCAGCCTCCATCTCGGTATCGAGCCCCAGCCCGAAGTGGGCCTGACCGGACGCCCGCCGCGCGACATTCCCGAACCCACCCCGCTGAGCACCCACGGTCCCGCCAAGGTGATCGCGATGTGCAACCAGAAAGGCGGCGTCGGCAAGACCACCTCGACCATCAATCTGGGCGCCAGCCTGGCCGAATACGGGCGGCGCGTGCTGTTGGTCGACCTGGATCCCCAGGGCGCGTTGTCGGCTGGACTGGGCGTGCCGCATTACGAGCTGGAACACACGGTGCACAACCTGCTGATCGAACCGCGGGTGTCGATCGACCAGGTCATCATCAAGACCCGGGTCAGCGGTCTGGACCTGGTGCCCAGCAACATCGACCTGTCGGCAGCGGAAATTCAGCTGGTCAACGAGGTGGGCCGCGAGCAGTCGCTGGCCCGCGCGCTCTATCCGGTGCTCGACCGCTACGACTACGTGCTGATCGACTGCCAGCCGTCGCTGGGCCTGCTGACCGTGAACGGCCTGGCCTGCGCCGACGGCGTGGTGATCCCGACGGAGTGCGAGTTCTTCTCCCTGCGCGGGCTGGCCCTGCTGACCGACACCGTGGACAAGGTGCGCGACCGGCTGAACCCCAAACTCGACATCAGCGGCATCCTGGTGACGCGGTATGACCCACGCACCGTGAATGCGCGCGAAGTGATGGCGCGGGTGGTGGAACGCTTCGGCGATCTCGTCTTCGACACCGTCATCACCCGTACCGTGCGGTTCCCCGAGACCAGCGTCGCCGGGGAACCGATCACCTCGTGGGCGCCGAAATCCGGTGGCGCCCAGGCTTACCGGTCGCTGGCGCGCGAGGTCATCCACCGGTTCGGTTCGTGACCGCCGAACCCGGGCCGGCCACCGCGCAGACGGGTTTCCGAGTCCGGCTCAGCAATTTCGAGGGTCCGTTCGACCTGCTGTTGCAGCTGATCTTCGCCCACCGGATGGACGTGACCGAGGTCGCCCTGCACCAGGTGACCGATGACTTCATCGCCTACACCAAGCACATCGGCCGCCAGCTTGAGCTCGACGAGACGACCGCCTTCTTGGTGATTGCTGCCACACTGCTGGACCTCAAGGCGGCCCGGTTGCTTCCCGCCGGCGAGGTTCAGGACGAGGAAGACCTCGCACTGTTGGAGGTGCGCGACCTGTTGTTCGCGCGGCTGCTGCAATACCGGGCGTTCAAGCATGTCGCCGAGATGTTCGCCGAGCTGGAAGCCGCGGCGCTACGCAGCTATCCCCGCTCGGTGGCCCTGGAGCCGCGCTTCGAGGAGCTGTTACCCGAGGTCACACTGGGTGTGGACGCCATGCGGTTCGCCGAGATCGCGGCGTCGGCGTTCACGCCGCGGCCCGTGCCGACAGTGCGGTTGGACCACCTGCACGTGCAGTCCGTCTCGGTGCCCGAACAGGCGATGCGGCTGATGGGGCTGCTGGAGACGCGTGGGATCGGAGGGTGGTCGTCGTTCGGCGAGCTGGTCAGTGGCTGCGACGTGATGCAGATCGTCGGCAGCTTCCTGGCGTTATTAGAGCTCTACCGTGCCAGGGCGGTAACATTCGAGCAACCAGAACCGCTTGGTGTGCTCCAGGTTTCGTGGACCGGAGATCGGCCTACCAACGAACACCTCGCTGCCGCAGTGGAAGAAGATTGATGACCGACGACATGACCGACACGCAGCCACGTGTCGATCTGGGCACGGAGGTCGCCGACGAGTCCGCGCTCGACACCGAGGTCGAGCCGGCATCGCAGCCTCTGGAGGTGCCCGAACTCGACGACACCGAGCTGCTCTCCGTGCTCGAGGCGCTGCTACTGGTGGTGGACGCTCCGGTGTCGGTCGACGTGCTGGCCTCCACGGTGGAGCAGTCCGCGGAACGAGTCGAGGCATTGCTGCAGCAGCTGGCCGCGGACTTGGCCGCCCGAGACAGCGGGATCGATCTGCGTGAGGCCGGCGGTGGGTGGCGGATGTACACCCGCGCCCGGTATGCGCCGTATGTGGAGCGGCTGCTGCTCGACGGGGCCCGGTCCAAACTGACCCGCGCGGCGCTGGAGACGCTGGCGGTGGTGGCCTACCGGCAGCCGGTGACCCGAGCGCGGGTCAGTGCGGTACGTGGAGTGAACGTCGACGCGGTGATGCGCACGCTGCTGGCGCGCGGTCTGATCATCGAGGCGGGCACGGACGGTGACAGCGGGGCAGTGACTTTCGCCACCACCGAGCTGTTTCTGGAGCGTCTCGGGTTGTCATCGCTGACCGACCTGCCTGATATCGCGCCGCTGCTGCCCGATGTCGATGTGATCGATGATCTGAGCGAAAACCTCAGCAGTGAGCCGAGATTCGCGAAGTTGAATGCGGCCGGACCCGCGCCTGAGGCGCCCCCGGCCATTGATGTGGACAAGGACTGACATGACCGAGCCAGAAGGCGTGCGACTGCAGAAGGTGCTGTCGCAGGCCGGGGTTGCCTCGCGCCGCGTGGCCGAACGAATGATCTTGGACGGCCGGGTGGAGGTCGACGGACGGATCGTCACCGAGCTCGGCAGCCGGGTGGATCCGGAGAACTCCGAGATCCGGGTGGATGGCACCCGGATCCGGTTGGACGACGACCTGATGTATCTGGCGATCAACAAAGAGCGCGGGATGCACTCCACGATGTCCGACGACCGTGGCAGGCCCTGCGTGGGCGATCTGGTGGAGCACCGGGTGCGGGGCAACAAGCACCTCTTCCACGTGGGCCGTCTGGACGCCGATACCGAGGGGCTGTTGATCCTCACCAACGACGGCGAGTTGGCGCACCGGCTGATGCATCCCTCCTACGAGGTGCCGAAAACGTATGTGGCGACGGTGCTGGGCAATGTGCCGCGCGGGCTCGGCAAGAAACTCAAGGCCGGGGTTGAGTTGGACGACGGCCCGGCCGCCGTCGACGACGTCGCGCTGGTCGACACGCTGCCGGGCAAGACGCTGGTGCGGGTCACGCTGCACGAGGGTCGCAAACGGATCGTGCGCCGGCTGCTGGCTTCGGTGGGCTTCCCGGTGCAGGCGTTGGTACGCACCGATATCGGTTCGGTGAATCTGGGGGAGATGCGCCCGGGCAGTATCCGGGTGTTGACGCGCAAAGAGGTCGGCGAGTTGTACAAGGCGGTGGGGATGTGAGCGAGGCGTTGACAGTGGCCCTGGACGGGCCCGCGGGGACGGGAAAGTCCTCGGTATCAAGGGGTTTGGCCCACGCGTTGGGTGCTCGGTACCTCAATACCGGTGCGATGTACCGCATCGTGACGTTGGCGGTGTTGCGCGCCGGGGTCGATCTGTCCGATACCGAGCGCATCGCCGCAGTGGCCGATGAGGTCGACCTGGCGGTCGGCTATGACCCCGATTTCGACACCGCTTATCTTGCGGGCGAAGATGTTTCGCTGGAGATCCGCGGCGACGCGGTCACCGCGGCGGTGTCCGCCGTGTCGGCGATACCCGCGGTGCGGGCCCGGCTGGTGCAGTTGCAACGCGAGTTGGCTGCCGGCGAAGGCGCTGTGGTGGTGGAGGGGCGCGACATCGGAACCGTCGTGCTGCCCGACGCCGACGTGAAGATCTTCCTGACCGCCTCGGCCGAAGAGCGGGCGCGCCGGCGCAATGCCCAGAACATCGCCAACGGGCTGCCCGACGAGTACCAATCGGTGCTGGCCGATGTGTTGCGCCGCGATCATCTGGACTCCTCGCGCGCGGTCTCGCCCCTGCGGGCCGCAGAGGACGCCTTGATCGTGGACACGAGTGCGATGACCGAGTCCGAGGTCGTCACCCATCTGGAAGACCTGGTGGTACAGCGGGCAGGAGCCTGCCCATGACCGACATCGATTCCGGTTCGCCTGCTGACGGCACCTGGTCCGACGAGAGCGACTGGGAGGTCGGCTTCCCGAACGACGACGACGCTTTCGAGGACGATGTCCACGCGCCGCCGCCGGTCATCGCGGTCGTCGGTCGACCCAACGTCGGGAAATCGACTCTGGTGAACCGCATTCTGGGTCGCCGCGAGGCTGTCGTGCAGGACATCCCCGGCGTGACCAGGGACCGGGTGTCCTATGACGCCAACTGGATGGGGCGGCGCTTCGTCGTCCAGGACACCGGCGGCTGGGAACCCGACGCCAAGGGCCTGCAGCAGAAGGTGGCCGAGCAGGCGTCGGTGGCGATGCAGACCGCCGACGCGATCATCATGGTCGTCGACGCCGTGGTCGGGGCGACGTCTGCCGACGAGGCGGCGGCCAAGCGGCTGCAGCGCTCCGGCAAGCCCGTGTACCTGGCCGCCAACAAGGTGGACAATGACCGCACCGAAGCCGAGGCGGCCGCCCTGTGGTCGCTCGGACTGGGAGAGCCGCACCCGATCAGCGCCATGCATGGCCGCGGGGTGGCCGACCTGCTCGACGTGGTGACCGAGGGTCTGCCCGAGATCTCCGAGGTACGTGGCGGCCCCGGCGGACCGCGTCGTGTCGCCCTGGTCGGCAAGCCCAACGTCGGCAAGAGCTCGCTGCTGAACCGGTTGGCCGGTGACGAGCGCTCCGTCGTGCACGACGTGGCAGGCACCACCGTCGATCCGGTCGACTCCTTGATCGAACTGGACGGCAAGCCTTGGCGTTTCGTCGACACTGCCGGCTTGCGTCGCAAGGTCGGTCAGGCCAGCGGGCATGAGTTCTACGCGTCGGTGCGCACGCACAGTGCCATCGACGCCGCCGAAGTGGTGATCGTGCTGATCGACGGCTCACAGCCGGTCACCGAACAGGACATCCGCGTGCTGTCCATGGTGATCGAGGCCGGCCGCGCGCTGGTGCTGGTGTTCAACAAGTGGGATCTGGTCGACGAGGATCGCCTCTATCTGCTGGAACGGGAGATCGACCGCGAACTGGCGCAGGTGGCCTGGGCGCCGCGGGTGAACATCTCGGCCGCGACGGGCCGCGCGGTGCAGAAACTTGTTCCGGCACTGGAGAAGTCGCTGGCATCGTGGGACACCCGGATCCCGACGGGCCGGCTGAACACCTTCATCAAGGAGATCGTCGCCGCCACCCCGCCACCGGTTCGAGGTGGCAAGCAGCCGCGCATCCTGTTCGCCACGCAGGCGACCACCCGGCCGCCGACGTTCGTGCTGTTCACCACGGGCTTCCTGGAAGCCGGGTATCGGCGCTTCCTGGAACGCAAGCTGCGGGAGACATTCGGCTTCGAAGGAAGCCCGGTGCGGATCAACGTCCGGGTCCGCGAGAAGAGGGGCGCACCACCCAAGCGTCGATAGCGGCCTGAGTAGGGTTGCCCGAGTGTCTGTCCTGCACATGGTGCTCATCGCGCTCGCCGGTGTCGGAGCCGGCGCGATCAACGCGATTGTCGGTTCCGGAACGCTGATCACCTTCCCGACGCTGGTGGCGCTCGGCTATCCGCCGGTGACGTCGACCATGTCCAACGCCGTCGGTCTGGTGGCGGGTGGGGTGTCGGGCACCTGGGGCTACCGCCGCGAACTGCGCGGGCAATGGGATCGGCTGAAGTGGCAGATCCCCGCCTCGCTGATCGGCGCGGGCGCCGGAGCTTGGCTACTGCTGCACCTGCCGGAAAAGGTGTTCCAGCAGGTGGTCCCGGTGCTGTTGGTGGCGGCTCTGGTCTTGGTGGTGATCGGCCCGCGGATCCAGGCGTGGGCCCGCAACCGCGCCGAGGCCGCCGGACGTTCGGCCGAACACGTCACGCCCGCGCGGATGGCGGCGCTGGTCGCCGGCACGTTCGCGGTGGGCGTGTACGGCGGATACTTCACCGCGGCACAGGGCATTTTGCTGATCGCCGTCATGGGTGCGCTGCTGCCCGAGGACATGCAGCGGATGAACGCGGCGAAGAATCTGCTGTCGTTGCTGGTCAATATCGTTGCCGCGGTGGCTTACACGCTGGTCGCATTCGAGCGCATCAGCTGGGCGGCAGCGGGCCTGATCGCGGTCGGATCGCTGATCGGTGGCTTCCTGGGCGCGCATTACGGACGGCGGTTGTCGCCCGGAGTGCTGCGGGTCGTGATCGTGCTGGTGGGATTGATCGGGCTCTACCGTTTGTTGGCGCTGTAGTTCGCGTCGAGTCCGTCGGATCAGAAGCGGTCTCGCGCCGACTCCTGAGCCACGACAGCCTCCACGTCGTCGAGTCGATCCATCGAGGAGACAGCGCGGCGCGTCCGCATGTTCTTGGACAGCAGGTCGCGGTGGCGGTGGGTGAATGCCCAGTACCCGGCCGTGAATGGGCACGCGTCCTCGCCGTACCGCTTCTTCGGGTCGAAGGCACAGTCGCCGCAGTGGTCGCTCATCTTGTTGATGTAGGCGCCGCCGGAGGTGTACGGCTTGGTCGCGAGAAGACCACCGTCGGCGTGCTGGCTCATTCCCACGACGTTGGTGGGCATGACCCAGCGGAAGCCGTCGACGAAAGCCGTGGCGAACCATTCGGTCAGCGCGTCGGGGCGGTAACCGCGTTGCAGTGCGTGGCTTCCCAGCACCATCAGCCGCTGGATGTGATGAGTCCACCCGCGGTCGCGCACACCGGCGAGGGCCTCGTGCAGGCATGCCGCGGTGACGGCGTCGGCATCGAGGTCGGACCACCAATCAGGTAGCGGTGCATGGGCATTCAGTTCGTTCCGGGACGTGTAGTCGGCGCCGAGATGCCAGTACAGATGCCACATGTATTCACGCCAGCCCAGGATCTGGCGGATGAACCCCTCCACGGCCGCCAGCGGGGCCCCGTTGTCGCGATACGCCCGTTCGGCGGCCTCGACGGCGTCCAGCGGATGGAGCACACCCAGGTTCAGTGGCACCGACAACAGCGAGTGCGACATGGCCCAGTCCTCGGCCATGATGGCGTCCTCGTAGCGGCCGAACAGGAGGAGCCGATGCTCGATGAAGCGGTCCAGGGCCCGCTTGGCTTCGGCGGGGGTGACGGCGAACAAGCGGGGACCGTCGACGCCGACGGTGTCGAGGTTCATCCGGTCCAGGTCGCGGCGGACCTGGTCGTCGATTTCGCTTTCGCGGGGCCGGTACGGCGCGGGCACGTCCAGGGCGGACTGTTTCTTGGGCGGGGGCTCGCGGTTGTCCTCATCGAAGTTCCACCGGTTGCCCACCGGGTCGGTGCCGTTCATCAGGATGCCGAACCGCCGGCGCTGATCGCGGTAGAAGTCCTCCATCCGGAAGCGGCGGCGGTTGCCTGCCCACTCGGTGAAGTCGCTGCGAGACAGCGCGAAGGTAGGGGTCGGCAGGATGTCGGCCACCTGCCCTTGTTTCCTGAGCCGGTCGACGAACTTCTCGGCGGCGTGTGAGGTGGGCTCGTACACGAGCACCTTGCGCCCGTAGCGCCGCAGGGCGTCGGCGTAGTTCTCCGATCTGATGAGCGTGGCGCGCTCGCCGAGGTCGCGGTCGGCGTGGCGCAGCGCGGACAGCACCAGGTGCAGCTTCTGCCGGTGATAGCGGCGACGGGCCAGTGCCGAGGTGGCCTCGACCAGCAGTACCTCGCGGTGCGCGTGCTCGCCCCCGTAGGCAGCCGGGCCCAGTTGATCGGCGAACAGCCAAAGGGGAGTGTCGTCGCCCGTCACCATGTCGAGGGTAGGCGCCGATGCGGAGAGCCCAGGTGGCCGACCGTCACGCCGAATGTGAAACCTGTGCGCCCGAGCGTCTGGAACGTCGCAGACGTTTCACACTCGGAACACACCTGGCCGGGTGCCGATGGGGCGATTGGGGCGCAGACCGTGGGCTGAGGTAGAGTTTCGCTCGCTGCCGGCGATCCCGGCGGCACCGCGGGCTGTGGCGCAGCTTGGTAGCGCACTTGACTGGGGGTCAAGTGGTCGCAGGTTCAAATCCTGTCAGCCCGACAAAAAGACCAGCCTTGAGCTGGTCTTTTTTGTTTCCGGTCGATCGCACGGACGTTCGACGATTCGGAAATTGTCACAGATTGTCACAAGCGGCAGAAAGTTGTCACCGCACGCGTGTGCGAAGAACTCAGGCCTTCCCGATTGGCGTCAGCGCAGCGAAGCTGCGCGCGGCGAGTTCCACGGCGTCGGCTGGCATCAGGACTACCCGCTGACGACAACAGCACTGGGTATGCGAGCCTTGCCGGCTCCATTGTCTTTCTGCGGCCCGCATGAACGGGGATGAGATAGCTGCAACAAAGGTCACGGACGTGAATCGTGGTGCCGCGCGCTGCAAGCCCGGGGAACAGCGATGGCAAAAATGTGACCTCGCTAAACAGCGCGCCAACTAGTCGTCGGTGGTGTCCTCGCCCTTTGGCAACCGATTGCCGCCCATCAACTGGTTCTCGAAGTGTTCCTGAACTTCACGGCGGGGGGAGGCTCGTCGCTCTTGATACGCGCGCTCATCATGACCCGAGTCCGTGAAGACCCACAGTCCATCGTGCTCACTTCCGAAGCCAGACAGCGTTTCGGCAATGTCGTACAGTGCCTCCTCAACTGACTTACTGCTCGAACGTTCGATCCACATCGTGTTCCAGAACATTCGGATATCGAGTGCTATTGGATTGGTGTAGCTGTGCTTGTCGGGACCGTCCACCTTTGTCGTCGAACTCAACGAGGCCACCATATTGATCTTGCAATGTCCCACTGTACTTTTCGCGCCTGACCATCGAGTCCCACAGGGATCGCCACTCCTGACCAGGAGCGAGAACGGGTATCCGATCTGGCACGTGCGCATGAGTGACCTTCTTACCGTCGTGCTGGTTGTTGTATGGTGCGACCTCCAGCGGAGGCAGTGTGATCTTGACGTTGTAAGCGGTCGTTTGGCCGAAGTTCTTGATGACGAGGTCGATGTACCGGCGAACCTGGTGAGGGTCAACGAACACAACAACTTCCGGCTGCGCAACGCGCTCTCTGGTCTGCTTCGCCTCTCGCAGCTGGCCCCGAGCGTAGACGGCTGCACCGATCGCGACTACAACTGTCGCCACTTGAGCCACCGCGGCTATAGCGGTCCAGAAGGTGGCGTCTAGGTTCACTTAGATTCCACTCTTCGTGAACTGAGTACCTTCGGGTGTCTGGCCATTCAGCCTGGCCGCGCGGTCTTGATGTCGCAATGTGTAGGTAATGCCTTGTCCCTGCCATGGGTCATCCCACGTGAACCTGACTCGCTTCTTGACGCCGCCGAGTTCCCAAGCCATGTACCGCGGTGGCGGGACCCCGGAGAATGGTCCAGGGCGAACGAGAGTCGTTCATCGATAGTCGTGCAGCGGCAGCGGCAGCGGCAGCGGCAGCGGCAGCGTATCGGGTCGGGGTCTGTAGCACTGGTCGGCGATGAAGATTTGTTTCCTGTAAACCACGGACCGGTGATCGCGGAGGCGCTGGGTTGCGGGTTGGTCAGCGAGGCTGCGTCGGGTGCTGTTGTGCATCCCGTTGGGCACGCAGGGTGGTGTTGTCGTCTTCGAGGTCGAGGATGCGTGCGATGCCGGCGATGTTGATTCCGGCGTCGACTAGTGCGGTGATGCGGGCGATGCGGGTCAGGTCGTTGGCGCTGTAGCGCCGGGTTCCGCCGGAGCTGCGGTGCGGGGTGAGCAGTCCGCGCTGTTCCCACAGTCGGATGGATTGAATTGGGGCACCGGACAGTTCGGCGGCAACCGAGATCGCGTAGACGGCATGCTCGGGTGTCGGGGTGGTGCGGCGGTGTGCGTCTGTCATCGGCAGCTTGATGCTCTCTTAGGTCGTCGCGAAAAAAGTCGTGGCGGGTTCTTGCCAATCCAGCGTAGCTGAGCTATATAAAAACTGTGCCATCTGGCATAGATCAGTGTGGGTCACAGACATAGAGATCGGAGTGTTGGAGGTGGCGACCATGTTGGTGCGCAGCGACCCGTTCCGGGATCTGGACCGCTTCACCCAGCAGGTGTTGGGGACCGCGGCCCGTCCAGCGGTGATGCCGATGGATGCCTGGCGCGAGGGTGAGGAGTTCGTCGTGGAATTCGACCTGCCCGGTATCGACGAGCGGTCCCTGGATTTGGACATCGAGCGCAACGTGGTGACGGTGCGCGCGGAGCGTCCGGATGTGGATCCGGGCCGGGAGATGCTGGCCACCGAGCGGCCGCGGGGGGTGTTCAGCCGACAGTTGGTGCTGGGGGACAATCTGGACACCGAGCGCATCCAGGCCAAGTATCGGGCGGGGGTGCTGCGGCTGCGGATTCCGGTCGCCGAGAAGGCCAAGCCCCGCAAGATCGCCATCGATCACAGCGACGGCGGTCGCGCGGGCGCCCCGCGGTCTGCTCAGCAGGTCATCAACGCCTGATCGGCCGGTGCGATGCCGACAACGCATAGCCCAGTCCGCGCGTCAGTTGACGCGGTGGCGACGCCGGTACACGAAGACCATCCCGCCGAGTACGCCGTGGATCAGCTGCTCGCGCCTGCGGTGGTCGGGTTGTTCGCCGAAGTCGACGCCATCTTGCGCACCGCGGCAGCACGGCTGATCCCGCGTTGTCGGCGGCCGGCACCACCAGCGACCGGGTGCGCTCGTCTTGAGCCCCGGTCGGCTGGTCGGTCTTGGCAGGAATTGGTTGCGCGGTGGCGCACACCGGCCTATCCGGTACGCGCTGTTCAACGCAGCCCTCCGGCCATCGCGCCGTACTGACACGACATGAGGAGGTGATGCCATCACAGCACTACCGGGCCAGCCCGCCACCGGAATCACACATCACGGGGCGCCGTTGTTCGACCGTGACGAACAGCATCGTGTGCCACCGCCTATGCCAGGCAACCCTTTCCGGTGGCGGGCTCGCCCGACTCCTAGCTGCAAAATAGCGATAGGGTCACGACCGGTCGGCACCGTTGCTGATCGAGCTAAGCGGGAGCCGATCACCAACAGTGAGCGTCACTCGTCGGTGGGTACAGGCGACGGCATAGCGGGCTGGGGCGTGGTAGCCCAGTGATGAATGTCGGCGATGGTGGTTGTAGTCGTGCTTCCAGTCGCCGATCACTATGCGGGCCTGGGCCAGCGACCAGACGCTGTTGATGTTGAGGCATTCGTCGCGGATGCGGGAGT
>JAHFVC010000185.1 GCA_023264765.1 Mycobacterium sp.
GTCGAGGTTGATCGCCCCCGCAGCCAACGCTGCCGCACACCTCGGCAGCACCGGCTCCAACATCTCCCCACCGATCACCTGCCGAGGACTGAGATGCTCGGCCTGCGTGACCCTGGCCTTCGCCGCTGCCTGGCTGATCCCCAACCGCAGCGCCAGAATGTCGGCCCACGACTTCCCGCCGATCTCCTTGGCGGTGACCTGGCCCTGCAACGCCGCGAGGATGCGGTGATCCACACCGGCAGTCGCACGGACCAGGTGCTCCCGCTCGGATTGGATCTCAAGCAGTTCCGCAACCGTGAACGCGGTGAAGTCGAGGGCGCTCAGCTCCTGACACGCGGCACGGTATCGCGCGAGAGCAGCGGAGACTGCCTCCCGATCCGACACCGTGTTCGCAAGCATGTTCGAATGATATCTGGGTGCACCGACGCGGGGAGAAAGTTATCCACAGCCCTCCAACTTATCCACAGATGCACCGCCGCAACGGTTTTGAACGCGGAAAACGAGTAGAATCCGCGTGCGAGAATGAGGTGTGACCGACGACTGGCGCACGACGAATCTGGCGAACTGGGAATCCCGGGTGCCGGTGCACACCGGACCCGACGGCTATGACTTGGCCGCGTTCGATGACCCTGCCCACCTGTCCGAGGTGGTGCGCTACGACCTACCGCGGCTGGGCCGCATCGAAGGGCTGGATGTCGTACACCTGCAATGTCATATCGGCACCGACACCCTCTCGCTGGCCCGGCTCGGCGCGAAATCGGTTACCGGGATCGACTTCTCGCCGTCGGCACTCGAGGCGGCCCGTCGGCTCGCGGGTGATGCGGTGACGTTCGTCGAATCCGACGTGTATGACGCGACAGGCGATTTCGACCTGGTGTATACGGGTATCGGCGCGATCTGCTGGATGCCCGATATTCGACGGTGGGCGGACACCGTGGCCCGCCTCCTACGCCCCGGCGGCCGGCTCTTCATGCGCGATGGGCACCCGATGCTCTCGGCCATCTGCGATCCACGTCCGGACGGGCTGCTCGTCGTCGAGTTCCCGTACTTCGAAACCGATGGCCTGACGTTCGTGGAGACGCAGAGTTACGCGGGATCGGGTGAAGTCGCCGCCCCGGCCTCGGTCAGTTTCAACCACGGGCTCGGGGAAATATTCACCGCGCTGCACTCCGCGGGGCTGACCGTCACGGCGCTGGAGGAACACCGGGAGGTGCCGTGGAAGGCACTGGGCGAGGCCATGATCCCGAGTCCAGAGTTCGCCGGTGAGTTCGTGCTCGAAGAGGGCCCGGACCGGGTGCCGCTCACGTTCACCCTGCAGGCCGTCAAACCTGGAACCGATACCCCATCCCCGCCTCGGTGAGCAGATGCTTGGGCTGTGACGGGTTGGCCTCCAGCTTGCGCCGCAGCTGCGCCAGGTACACCCGCAGGTAATGGGTCTCCTTGGCGTACGCCGGGCCCCACACCTCTTTGAGCAACTCTTCGCGGCCCACCAACTTGCCGCGGTTGCGCACCAACATTTCCAGCATGCCCCACTCGGTTGGGGTCAGATGCACCTCCGAACCGTCCTTGATGACCTTCTTGGCTGCCAGATCGACGGTGAACGAATCGGTTTCGACCACCGGTTCGTCGACCTCGACCTTGGCGCCGCGACGCACCGCCGCCCGCAACCGGGCGAGGAACTCGTCCATCCCGAACGGTTTGGTCACGTAGTCATCGGCGCCGGCGTCCAGCGCTTCCACCTTGTCCGAGGAATCGGTGCGCGCCGACAGCACGATCACCGGCGCGGTCAGCCAGCCGCGCAATCCTTCCAGGACTTCGATGCCGGACATGTCGGGCAGGCCCAGGTCGAGGATCACCACCTCGGGGCGATGATCAGCGGCCACCCGCAGGGCTTCGGCGCCGGTCGCGGCGGTGAACACCTCGTATCCGCGCACCGACAGGTTGATCCGCAGCGCCCGCAGGATCTGCTTCTCGTCGTCGATCACCAGGACCCTGGTCATGAGTCGGCCGCCGCCAGTTCCACCACGACCGTCAGTCCACCCCCGGGGGTGTCGGTGGCGGTGACATTGCCACCCATCGCCTCCACGAAACCGCGCGCCACCGAAAGGCCAAGTCCCACCCCGGTCGAGTTGTCCCGATCGCCGAGTCGCTGAAACGGTGCGAACAGCCGCTCCTCGGTTCCGCGGGGGAGGCCCGGGCCTTCGTCGATGACATTGATGAGCACGCGCTGACCGACGCGTCCGGCGTTGACCCGCACCACACTGTCGGGGGCATAGCGCACCGCATTGTCGATCAGGTTCGCGAGCACGCGTTCCAGCAGGCCGGGATCGGCCAGCACGGCCGTGTCTCCGACATCGATCTTCACCCGGTCGAATCCTGAACGCACCCAAGGGGTGCCGATGATCGCCCGGTGGGTCACCTCGTCGAGGTAGACCTCACGGAGTTCCGGATGCACCACCCCGGCGGCCAGCCGGGAGGAGTCCAGCAGGTTGCCGACCAGCGCGGTGAGCTGATCCACCGACTCCTCGACGGTGGCGAGCAATTCAGCGGTGTCCTCGGGGGAGAACCCCACGTCCTCAGCCCGCAGACTGGAGACCGCCGCCTTGGCCGCGGCCAGCGGGGTGCGCAGGTCGTGGCTTACCGCCGAGAGCAGTGAGCGACGCAGTTCGTCGGCGCGGGCGATCGCCTCGGCGCGGCTGGCTTCCTCGGTGAGCTCCCGCTGGCGGATCAGGCCGGCGGCCTGCGTGGCGACGGCGGTGAGCACCCGCCGGTCCCGGGCGGGCAGCTTGCGCCCACGCATCAACATCCAGAATTCGTCGTCGCCGACTTCGATGGCGGTGTCGGCGGTTTCGACGGTGACGCAGGGATCGTCGCCGACGCACCCCACGATGCCCTCACCACGCAGCATGCTGACCGAACGTTGGGTGTAGGTCTCGCGGACGCGTTCGAGCAACGTGTCGAGATCGGCGCCGCGCAGCACCGAACCGGCGAACAAGGCGAGCAGTTCGGCCTCCTGCGATGCGCGACGCGCTTCCCGCGTGCGCTTCGCGGCACCGTCCACCAGTATCGCGACGGCGACGGCCACCATGAAGAGCACCAGAATGGTGATGGCACTGTCGGGTTGGGCGATGGTGAAGCTGTAGCGGGGCGCGACCAGGAAGTAGTTGAGCAGCATCCCGGAGAGCACCGCGGACAGCGCCGCCGGGGCGACACCGCCCAAAAGCGCCACCAGCAGTACCCCGACAAAGAACAGCGCGCTTTCGCCTGCGATGCCGAGGAATCGGTCCAGCACCAGCGCTGTCACCGCGCAGATCGCCGACGGCACGACCACCGCGGCGAGCCAGGACGTCAGCCGTCGTTCCCGCACCGTCAGGCCGCGCCACGCGTGTGTGGTCTCCCCGTGGGTGACCATGTGTACGTCGATCTTGCCCGAATGTTGCACCGTCGCAGCACCGATGCCTTCGTCGAATATCCGGGCCCAGCGGGAGCGTCGTGAGGTCCCGAGCACCAACTGGGTGGCGTTCATCTCACGGGCGAAGTCCAGGAGCGCCGACGGAACATCCTCGCCGACGACGGTGTGCAGGGTGGCGCCCAGATTGGTGGCGAGTTCCCGGACCTTTCCCATCTGCGGCGCCGCGATGCCGGACAATCCGTCGCCGCGGACCACGTGCACGATCATCAGTTCGGCACTGGACTTCGACGCGATCCGAAAGGCTCGCCGTACCAGCGTTTCCGACTCGGCACCGCCGGTGACGGCGACGACCACGCGTTCCCGCGCCTCCCAGGTATCGGTGATCTTGTTGTCGGCCCGGTACTTCGCCAATGCGGCATCGACCTGATCGGCCAGCCACAGCAGCGCCAGCTCACGGAGCGCGGTCAGGTTCCCGCGGCGGAAGTAGTTCGACAGCGCCGCGTCGACCTTTTCCGGGGCGTACACATTGCCGTGGGAGAGCCTGCGCTGCAATGCCTCCGGAGTGATGTCGACCAGTTCGATCTGATCGGCCTGGCGGACGATCTCGTCGGGAACGGTCTCCTGCTGCTCGATTCCGGTGATCTGCGCGACGACGTCGTTGAGACTCTCCAGATGCTGCACGTTGACCGTCGAGATGACGGTGATTCCGGCGTCGAGTAGATCTTGGACGTCCTGCCAGCGTTTGGGGTGTCGGCTACCCGGGGTGTTGGTGTGGGCCAGTTCATCGACGAGCACCACCTGAGGGTTGCGGGCCAGCACCGCGTCGACATCGAGTTCGGTGAAACGCGTGCCCCGATAGTCGACGAACCGGGGCGCGATGACCTCGATCCCGTCGAGCAGTTCCGCGGTCTTGGTGCGGCCGTGGGTTTCCACCACGGCCGCCACCAGATCGGTGCCGCGCTCCAGCCGGCGGTGCGCCTCACCCAGCATCGCGAACGTCTTGCCCACGCCGGGAGCCGCACCCAGATAGATGCGGAGCTCACCACGTTTGGCAGACGTCACCTGCCCATCATCCACCCAGCTGGTCCAGTGCAAGGTTGAGCTTGAGCACATTGACCCGCGGTTCGCCGAGGAAGCCCAGCGCGCGCCCATCGGTGCTGGCGGTGACCAGGTCACGAACCGGCTGTTCGGCCAGGCCCCGGGCCGCAGCGACGCGAGGGACCTGCAGTGCGGCGTAGGCGGGCGAGATGTCGGGATCCAGCCCACTGCCGCTGGCGGTCACCGCATCGGCGGGTATCTGTGGATCGGTCGCGGCGCCATGGATGGGCACGATCTGTCCCAGGCTGTAGTCACCGTCCGGTTGGGCGCACTGCACACGGACACCTTCGTACACCGCCACGAACGGGGTGGCCGGGCAGACCTCGTTGACGCTGACCACCTGCGTCGGTTTCGTGACGGTGCCCCGTGCGTCGCGGGGGCCCAGCACGGCCAGCACGGCGCCGACGCCGCCCCCGGTGCAGAACGGTCGTGCGCCGTCGACATGGTCCAGGGCGGCGATATCCGCACTGCGCGTGCACACCTGGGTGAGCAGACTCGGCTTGTCCGGCTGGTCGACGATGCTCTCCGGGCCCAGGTTGCTCGCCCCGGAGGCCAGGGGGTCATAGCCGCCGGGCCGGCTCTGGAAGTACTGCGGCAGCGGTTTGCCGTCGGGGTCGGTGAACGACTGCCCGATCAGGCTGCTGCCCACGGCCTTTCCGTTGACTTCCACGATGGAGCCATCGGCTTTGCCGGACAGGCCGGGCAGTTGCGCGACGGCCCAGATGAACAGCGGGTAGGCGCCGCCGAGGATGACGGTGAGCACCACCAGGGTGCGCAGCGCGGCCCAATGCTGGCGGACGATGCTGGAGATTCTCATGTTCAGGACATCCCGGGGAGGAGTTGGACGACGAGGTCGATGATTTTGATTCCGACGAACGGGGCGATGATTCCGCCGAGGCCGTAGACATAGAGGTTGCGGCTCAACAGCTTCGACGCGCTATTCGGCGTGTAGCGCACACCCTTGAGTGCCAGTGGGATAAGAGCGACGATGACGATCGCGTTGAAGATGACCGCCGACAGGATCGCCGACTGCGGACTGTGCAGCCGCATGATGTTCAGCAGATCGAGGCCGGGGAAGAGGGTCACGAACAACGCCGGGATGATCGCGAAATATTTGGCGATGTCGTTGGCGATGGAGAACGTCGTGAGTGCGCCGCGGGTGATCAAGAGCTGCTTGCCGATCTCGACGATCTCGATGAGCTTGGTGGGGTCGGAGTCGAGATCGACCATGTTGCCGGCCTCTTTGGCCGCTGAGGTACCGGTGTTCATCGCCACGCCGACATCGGCCTGGGCCAGTGCAGGGGCGTCGTTGGTTCCGTCGCCGGTCATCGCGACCAGCTTGCCGCCGGCCTGTTCCCGCTTGATCAGGGCGAGCTTGTCCTCGGGTGTGGCCTCGGCGAGGAAATCG
The DNA here is from genome assembly GCA_023264765.1 of Mycobacterium sp. Classification (GTDB taxonomy): domain Bacteria; phylum Actinomycetota; class Actinomycetes; order Mycobacteriales; family Mycobacteriaceae; genus Mycobacterium. The sequence goes on from JAHFVC010000185.1 coordinate 5,919, forward strand.
TCCACCCCGGCCTCGTCGGCGATGGCCTTGGCCGTCAACGGGTTGTCGCCGGTGATCATCACGGTGCGGATGCCCATCCGGCGCATCTCGTCGAAGCGCTCCCGCATGCCCTGCTTGACGACGTCCTTGAGGTGGATGACGCCGAGCACGTCCGGCTTGTCATCGACGACACGGCCGACCACCAGGGGAGTGCCGCCCGAAGCGGACACCCCGTCGACGATGTCGCCGAGTGCAGCGGGCACGGTGCCGCCGTGGCCGCGCACCCACTCGGCCACCGAGTTCGCGGCGCCCTTGCGCAGCATCACCCCATCCACGTCGACGCCGGACATCCTTGTGGCCGCGCTGAATTCGACCCACTGAGCATTGGTGAGCTCACCGGGAGTGCGGGCTCGCAGGCCGTACTGCGCCTTGGCGAACACCACGATCGAGCGGCCCTCGGGGGTTTCGTCTGCCAGGCTGGACAACTGTGCGGCGTCCGCCAATTCCTGCTCGGAGATGCCCGGCAGCGGCAGGAAGTCGCCGGCCTGCCGGTTGCCGAGGGTGATCGTGCCGGTCTTGTCGAGCAGCAGAGTGTTGACGTCACCGGCGGCCTCGACGGCGCGACCCGACATGGCAAGGACGTTGCGCTGGACCAACCGGTCCATGCCCGCGATGCCGATCGCCGAAAGGAGCGCGCCGATGGTCGTTGGGATCAGGCACACCAGCAGCGCGACCATCACGATGCCGGTGACACCGTTGCCGTCCAGCGCCAGGCTGTCCGGGACACCTGGGTTGTTAGCCTTGGAGAAGATGGCCAACGGCTGCAGTGTCGCGACGGCGAAGACGAAGATGATCGTCAGCGCGGCCAGCAGGATGTTCAGCGCGATCTCGTTGGGTGTCTTCTGCCGGTTGGCGCCTTCGACGAGGGCGATCATGCGGTCGATGAAGCTCTCGCCGGGTTTCTGCGTGATGCGCACGACGATGCGGTCGGACAGGACCGTTGTCCCGCCGGTGACGGCGGAGCGGTCGCCGCCGGATTCGCGGATCACCGGGGCGGATTCGCCGGTGATGGCCGATTCATCCACCGAGGCAATGCCTTCCACGACATCACCGTCGCCGGGGATGACCTGGCCGGCCTCCACCACCACGAGGTCGCCCTGGCACAGTTGCGGGGCGGGCACCTCTTCCTCGGCGCCCGAGTCGGTGAGCCGGCGGGCCATGGTGTCGGCTTTTGTCTTGCGTAACGTGTCGGCCTGAGCCTTGCCGCGGCCCTCCGCAACCGCCTCGGCGAGGTTGGCGAAGAGCACGGTGAGCCAGAGCCATATGACGATCAGCCAACCGAACCAACTGGGGTTGGTGACTGCCAGGACAGTGCTCCAGACTGCGCCGAGTTCGACGATGAACATGACGGGGTTGCGCCACAGTGTGCGCGGGTCCAGCTTGCGCAGAGCGTCGGGCAGAGATTTCCACAGCAGTTTCGGGTCGAGCAGACTCGTCCGTTTGGGTGCGGCGGTCAACATGTCTAGTGGATTCCTTCAGCGAGGGGGCCGAGTGCGAGTGCGGGCAGGAAGGTCAGGGCGACGAGGATGAGTGTCACGCCGGTGACCATGCCGACGAACTGGGGACGGTGGGTGGGCAGGGTGCCGACCGATGCCGGTGTGGTGCCCTGGGCGGCAAGGGATCCGGCCAGCGCCAGCACCAGCACGATGGGCAGGAAGCGGCCGAACAACATCGCCAGGCCGAGTGCGGTGTTGTACCACTCGGTGTTGACGCTGATCCCGGCGAAGGCCGAGCCGTTGTTGTTGGCGGCCGAGGTGAACGCGTAGAGCACCTCGGACAGCCCGTGCGGGCCGGAGTTGAGCATGCCGGCGCGCTGCCCGGGCAAGGCCATGGCCAGCGCGGTACCGGTGAGCACGATCAGCGGGGTCACCAGGAAATAGCTTGCCGCCAACTTGATCTCACGCGGGGTGATCTTCTTGCCGAGGTATTCCGGGGTGCGACCCACCATCAGGCCGGCGACGAAGACGGTGATCACGGCCAGGATCAGCATGCCGTAGAGGCCTGATCCAGTACCGCCCGGTGCGATCTCACCGAGCTGCATGTTGAACATCGTCATCATGCCGCCGAGGCTGGTGTAGGAATCGTGGAAGGAGTTGACCGCGCCGGTCGAGGTCAGCGTCGTCGCTCCCGCGAAGATCGCCGAATCGGCGACGCCGAAACGCTGCTCTACGCCTTCGGTGGCCGCGCCGATGGCCGTCGGGACGGTGCCATGAGCCTGCAGCTGGAAGAACATGGTCAGCGAGATGCTCAGGGTGGCAATGACTCCCATGACGGCGACGATCGCGTAGCCCTGCTTGGGGCTGTTGACCATGCGGCCGAAGGTGCGCGGCATGCTGAACGCGATGACCAGCAGGAGGAAGATCTCGACCCAGTTGGTCCACGCGGTGGGGTTCTCGAAGGGGTGCGCCGAGTTGGCGTTGAAGAAGCCGCCGCCGTTGGTGCCGAGTTCCTTGATGGCTTCTTGGCTGGCGACGGGACCGCCGGTGATGGTCTGCTGCGCGCCTGCCAGCGTGTCGACCACCTGGGTGTGCAGCGCGAAGTTCTGGATCACGCCGCCCGCGACCAGGATGATGGCGGCGATGACGGCCAGCGGCAACAGGATCCGGATGCTGCCGCGAACCAGGTCCACCCAGAAGTTCCCGAGTTCTGTTGTGTGCCTTCGGGCGAATCCGCGCACCAGCGCGACCGCCACGGCCATGCCGACGGCGGCCGAGACGAAGTTCTGCACGCTCAGGCCGGCCATCTGGACCAGGTGCCCTTGGGTCGTCTCACCCGAGTAGGCCTGCCAGTTGGTGTTGGTGACGAAGCTGACCGCGGTGTTCCATGCCAGCGCCGGCGTCATCTCGGTGGCCGGATCGTGCAGGTTCAGTGGCAACTTGCCTTGAGCCAGCTGGAAGAAGAACAAGCCCAGGACGCTGACCGCGGAGAACGCCAGCACGCTGCGGGCGTAGCCGCCCCAGCCCTGCTCGGAGTTCGGGTCGGCACCGATGGCCTTGTAGATGAGTTTCTCGACGCGGGAATGCTTTTCGCCGGTGTAGACCCGGTACATGTAATCGCCGAGCGGGACGTGGACCGCCGCCAACGCCACGATGAGCGTCAGCAGGAAGACGACCCCTGCGGTGGTGGTGGACACTAGAACCTTTCCGGGAACAGCAGGGCAGCGGCCATGAAGAGGGCGACGGCGATGGCCAAGATCAGGCCGATCGCATTGATCAGGCCCATCACTCGAAGATCTTCTGGACGAAGCCGAGCAGCGCGAAGACCGCGATGGTCAGCAGGACGAACACAACAACAGCCATGCCGCCGACGCTATGACTCCGCGGTGGTCCTGAACTGGTCTCTTACGGTTTCTTGACGGGGGTGCCCGTCGCCTTTACGGAGTCCTTGCGGTGCTGTGCCCGGGGTCACCTGGAAGGTCAGCTGCCGCCGCAGCCGCCACCACCGCAGCCGCCGCCCCCGCCGCAACCGGAACCTGCGCAGCCGGAACCGCCGCCGCAGCCGCCCGTTCCTGGATCGCCGCCTGCGCCGCCCAGGTAGGTGCCCCCGGCGGCGGCTCCCCCGGCCGCGCGCCGCCACGGGTGGCCCAGTACTTCTTGGACGCGCGCTCCTGGCCGCGGTGATGGAGCCACAGCATCAGTGCCGCGATGGGGAGCAGGATTGCTCCGATGACCACGGCTGCGAGCAGGGCTTCCATCGGCAGAGGATAGGGCCGCAGCCACGGTGCCGTATATCGGCCGTTCGGCGGGTTTTCGGCCGGTGATTTTTCCGGTGACCAGGGCAGACGATAACGTCAACACCTGCATGGCCCCCATAGCCCAATTGGCAGAGGCAGCGGACTTAAAATCCGCACAGTGTCGGTTCGAGTCCGACTGGGGGCACCGATATGAGGCAAGCAGCCGTTAGTCGATGATCTGGCTGCCTGGCTTTGGCTTGAGCTGCGGTCCCTGCTGCTCGTCGCTGGTGGTGATGGATTCCCCGGTGCCGTGAACGGTGTGCTTGCCGAGCCGCTTGATCACTTTCGCAGCTCCACCGAGAAATTCTTCCGTGATATCCGGTATGCCGTTGAGGTTGGAGTCTCCTGGAACGCCACTCATGATGTCTCCTCGTTCGTAGTTGCTGCTTGACGTAGTGCTCCGCTAGATCTGCTTCGGCGTGGATTCAGATGACCGCGCCCGTGCTGGTGTTGACAGTCGTGAGAATCGTCGTCGTGCTGTGGTCTGAAAAGGCGACGGTCAGCGTGAACATCACCTTGCCTTTGGCATAGAAATTCGGTGCGGTCAGGATCCGAGCGTCTGCTTTGTCGATGGGGGTGGCGACGACGGTGCCGGTGGTGGTGTCGATGAGGGTCACGAGGGCTCGGTGGCGCAGGCCGCCCATTCCGGGGGTGCCGCCGGCGACGTCGTCGGTGGCGAGCCAGGCGCGGGTGTTCTTGTCGGTGAAGATGGGTCCGGTGGTGGTGCCGTTGATGCGGATCGGCTCGCCCACCCATTGGCCTGTGGCGAGGTTCAAGACGCCGAAGCGGGTGCGGTCGGCGGCCATGTCGTTGGTGGTGATGTAGGCGCGGGTCTTCTTGCTGTCGAACACGATCGGTCCGGCCAACTCTGATCCATCGGTAGATGCGAGCGGACCGAGCAGTGCGCCGGTATTGCTGTTGATCACGCCGACGTAGGTGGTGGAGGCTGAGCCGCGGGCTGTTTGGTCGTTGACGAGGGTGACCAGAGCTCGGCCGTTGGTGTAGAAGTTCAGGCTGCCTGCCAGTTGGGTGTCGGCTTTGTCGATGGGGGTGGCGATGACCGCGCCGGTGGCGGTGTTGATCAGGGTGACCAATGTGCGGTGGCGCAGGGGCACGCCGGACGTACCGCCGGCGACATCGTCGGTGGTCAGCCAGGCGCGAGTGTTCTTGTCGGTGAACACCGGGCCGGTGGTGGTGCCGTTGATGCGGATCGGCTCGCCCACCCATTGGCCGGTGGCGAGGTTCAAGACCCCGAACTGGGTGCGGTCGGCGGCCATGTCGTTGGTGGTGACGTAGGCGCGGGTCTTCTTGCTGTCGAAGGTGATTGGCGCGGCGAGTTCAGATCCTCCGGTGGACACCAACGGACTGATGAGGGCGCCGGTGCTGGTGTTGATGACCCCCAGCGACGTAGTCGACGCCATACCGCCGGCGCCCTGGTTGCTCACCAGGGTGACCAATGCCCGGCCCTTGGCGTAGAAGTTCAACCCGCCGACCACTTCAACGTCCGGCTTATCGATGGGGGTGCCGATGACGGTGCCGGTCGTGACGTTGATGAGGGTCACGAGGGCTCGATGGCGCAGGCCGCCCATGCCGGGGGTGCCGCCGGCGACGTCGTCGGTGATCAGCCACACCCGGGAGGTCTTGTCGGTGAACACCGGCCCGGTAGTGGTGCCGTTCAGCCGGACCGGATCGCCCACCCATTGGCCTGTGGCGAGGTTCAAGACGCCGAAGCGGGTGCGGTCGGCGGCCGTGTCGTTGGTGGTGACGTAGGCACGGGTCTTCTTGTTGTCGAACACGATCGGGCCGGCCAACTCCGATCCATCCGTGGACGCGAGCGGACCGAGCAGTGCGCCGGTGCTGGTGTTGATCACGCCCGTATAGGTGGTGGAGACAGAGCCCCGTGCGGTCTGGTCGTTGACCAGGGTGACCAATGCCCGGCTGTTCGCGTAGAAGTTCAACCCGCCGACCAACTGCGTGTCGGCTTTGTCGATGGGAGTTCCGATGACCGCGCCGGTCGTGACGTTGATGAGGGTGACGATGGTGCGGTGGCGCAGTCCGCCCATGCCGGGGGTGCCGCCGGCGACATCGTCGGTGGTCAGCCAGGCGCGAGTGTTCTTGTCGGTGAACACCGGGCCGGTGGTGGTGCCGTTGATGCGGATCGGATCGGTGATCCATGCGCCGGTGCTCAGGTTCAGCACGCCGAATTGGGCGCGGTCGAACGCGACGTCGTTGGTGGTCACATACGCCCGGGTCTTCTTGCTGTCGAACGTGATTGGTGCGGTGAGCTCGGATCCGCCAGTGGACACCAACGGACCGATCAGGGCACCGGTGCTGGTGTTGATCACCCCCAGCGAGGTTGTCGACGCCAAACCGCTTGCACCCTGGTTGCTCACCAGGGTGACCAGCGCGCGGCCCTTGGCATAGAAGTTCAAGCCACCGACCACTGCAACGTCCGGCTTGTCGATGGGTGTGCCGATGACGGTGCAGGTGGTGACGTTGATGAGGGTCACGAGGGCTCGGTGACGGAGGCCGCCCATTCCGGGGGTGCCGCCGGCGACGTCGTCGGTGGCGAGCCAGGCGCGGGTGTTCTTGTCGGTGAAGATGGGTCCGGTGGTGGTGCCGTTGATGTGGAGGGGGTCGGTGGTCCATGCGCCGGTGGTGAGGTTGAGGACGCCGAATTGGGTGCGGTCGAACGCGATGTCGTTGGTGGTGATGTAGGCGCGGGTCTTCTTGCTGTCGAAGGTGATTGGCGCGGCGAGTTCAGATCCTCCGGTAGACACCAACGGACTGATCAGTGCGCCGGTGCTGGTGTTGATGACGCCGAGGTAGGTGGTGGAGGCGGCGCCGCGGGCGGTCTGGTCGTTGACGAGGGTGACCAGGGCTCGGCCGTTGGCGTAGAAGTTCAACCCGCCGACCAACTGAGTGTCGGGTTTGTCGATGGGCGTGCCGATGACGGTGCCGGTGGTGGTGTTGATCAGGGTGACGAGGGCTCGGTGGCGCAGGGGCACGCCGGACGTACCGCCGGCGACATCGTCGGTGGTCAGCCAGGCGCGAGTGTTCTTGTCGGTGAACACCGGGCCGGTGGTGGTGCCGTTGATACGGATCGGATCGGCGATCCACGCGCCGGTGCTCAGGTTGAGCACGCCGAATTGGGTGCGGTCGAACGCGATGTCGTTGGTGGTCACATACGCGCGGGTC
>JAHFVC010000462.1:0-3983 GCA_023264765.1 Mycobacterium sp.
CCGCGTTGGCCCGGTCGGTGTTCAACCGGTTTCCCTACCTGGAGCCGCTCAACCACCTTCAGGTGGAATTGTTGCGCAGGCACCGTGCCGGGGACACCGACGAGCTGGTGCAGCGTGGGATCCTGCTGACCATGAGCGGGCTGGCCACCGCGCTGCGCAACTCGGGGTAGCTAGATGCCGGTCGTCCGGCGCACCGTCTGCAGTGCCCGGCGCACGGCGCTCTCCGTCGAGGCGACCGGAGCCAGCAGGGTTTCGCCGATGGCCACCAGAGCCTCCACCCGCTCGACGATCTGCTCCATCCGCTCGACCACACCGAATACCCGGGGCGCGAGTTCGTCGATGCGGGTGATCGTGTCGTTGAACCGGACCATGGTGGTGTTCATGTCACCGATCGAGGTGTTCAGTTCGGTGACCGTCAGCTCGAGATCGCCCAGCAGCGACTCGACCTGCCCGACGGTCATGTCGGCGTTCAACGCCGCCTGCGTCAGCGTCTTGATCCGCTGGCGCCCGCCCTTACCTGCCGTCGGATCCGTCATCAGAGCTTGGCGGCGGCCGCCTCATCGAGCAGCCATACCGTCTTCTCCTTGCCGACCGCGCCTGCGGCGGGGACATCCACGGCGGCGGCGCCACCGATGGCAGCGGCCACCGCTTCGGCCTTCTCGGAACCGGCGACCACCAACCACACCTCGCGGGCCCGCGCCACGGCGGGCAGCGTGAGGGTGATTCGGCGTGGCGGCGGCTTGGGGGAGTCGGTCACCGCGACGACGAGCCGGGTGGTCTCCTGCACCGCGGCGGTGTCGGGGAACAGCGAGTTGATGTGCCCTTCGCCGCCCATGCCCAGCAGGTGCACGTCGAACTCGGCGGGCAACTGCTTCTCGTAGGCCGCGGCCGCGGCCTCGATGTCGTCGCCGAACTCGCCGTCACTCGCCGCGATCTCGTGCACGTTTGCCGACGGGATGTCGATGCTCTCCAGCAGCGCCTCGCGGGCCTGCTTGAAATTGCGCTCACCGTCGGCGGCAGGCACGAAACGCTCGTCGCCCCAGAACAAGTGGACCTTCGACCAGTCGATGTCGGTGCTGAACCCGACCACGTGACGGAGCAGCTTGATGCCGACCGTTCCGCCGGTCAGCACGATGGCGGCCTCGCCGCGGTTGGCTATCGCCGAGGTGATCGCACCCACCAAGCGGGCGCCCGCGGCCGCGGCCAGTTCGTCGGCGTCGAGGTAGGTTTCGGTCACGATCTCGGGCTGGATCTGCTCAGACATAGGCCACCTTGTCGATTCCCTGTAGTGCTTCGAAGTAGATCTCGTCGGCGTCCAGACGACGCATGTCCTCGGCCAGACAGTCGCGGGTTTCCCTGCGGGCCAGCGGGATCTGCGCGTCGGGCTTGCCGGTGCGGGTCAGCGTCGCCGTCACCCCGTCCTGCGGGCGGCCCAGCACGATGGTCTCGCCGTCGCGGTTCAGTTCGACCTTCAGGTCACCGACCGCACGGGACACCGGGCAATCCAGCCGCCCGGCCAGCCACCCTGCCAGGATGTCCAGCGCCGGTTCATCTTTGAGCCCCGACACCACCACCGAGGTGATCGGCCCGTACGGCGCCTGATCCAGCGCCGCTGCCAGCAGCGCACGCCAGTAGGTGATGCGGCTCCAGGCCAGGTCGGTGTCACCGGGGGTGTAGCCGGCCAGCCTGCTCTTGATGCAGGCCAGCGGATCCTCCCCGTTGGTGGCATCGGTGATGCGCCGGATCGCCAACTTGCCCAACGGATCCTCGGCCGGGACCCGCGGCGCGAGGTCCGGCCACCAGGTCACCACCGGGGTGTCGGGCAGCAGGAAGGGGGTCACGACGCTGCTGGCGTGGTTGGCCAACGGCCCGGACAGCCGCAGCACCACCACCTCGTTGGCGCCGGCGTCGCGGCCCACCCGCAACTGGGCGTCCAGGCGCGCCTCGGTGGTCAGCCGGTCGCCGGGGATGACGACGATGACGCGGCACGGATGCTCACGGCTGGCGGCATTGGCCGCCTCGATCGACTCCTCAAGCAGGGCTTCGGTATCGGGTGCGATCACCAGCGTCAGCACCCGGCCGAGGGTGATCGCACCGCCCTCTTCCCGCAGTGCGACGATCTTCTTGTTGATGGCACCGGTGTTGGTGTCGGGCAGATCTAGTATCACGGTCGCCTCCATTCCCGGCCCGTGCGGCGCAACATCTCGAACGCCGATTCAGGCCCCCACGTCCCGGACTCGTATTCATCGGGCTTGCCATGGGTGGCCCAGTACTCCAGCGCGGGATCCAGGATCTTCCAGGCCAATTCGACCTCGGCATTGACCGGGAACAGCGAGGGCTCACCGAGCAGCACATCGAGGATCAGCCGCTCATAGGCTTCCGGTGACTCCTCGGCAAATGCCGAACCGTAGGAGAAGTCCATGCTGACGTCGCGGACCTCCATCAGGTGCCCGGGAACCTTGGACCCGAACCGCAGCGTGATGCCCTCGTCGGGCTGCACCCGGATCACCAGCGCGTTCTGGCCGAGTTCGTCGGTCATGGTGGCGTCGAACGGCAGATGCGGTGCCCGCTTGAACACCACCGCGATCTCGGTGACCCTGCGGCCCAATCGTTTTCCGGTGCGCAGATAGAACGGCACCCCGGCCCAGCGGCGGGTGTCCACGTCCAGGGTGATGGCCGCGAACGTCTCGGTGGTCGAGGACTTGGAGAAGCCCTCCTCGTCGAGCAGTCCGACGACCTTCTCCCCGCCCTGCCAACCGCCCGCGTACTGACCGCGGGAGGTGGTCTGATCCAGCGGCTGGGCCAACCGGGTGGCAGAGAGCACCTTGATCTTCTCGGCTTGCAGTTCGGCGGGGGAGAAGCTCACCGGCTCCTCCATCGCCGTCAGCGCCAGCAGCTGCAGCAGATGGTTCTGGATGACGTCGCGCGCCGCGCCGACACCGTCGTAATAGCCACCGCGCCCGCCCAGCCTGATGTCCTCGGCCATGGTGATCTGCACGCTGTCGACGTAGTGCGCATTGAGCACCGGTTCGAACATCTCGTTGGCGAAGCGCAATGCCAACAGGTTCTGCACCGTCTCCTTGCCCAGATAGTGGTCGATGCGGAACACCGACGACTCGGGGAAGACGCTGTTGACCACCCCATTGAGTTCCTCGGCGCTCTTGAGGTCGTGCCCGAACGGCTTCTCGATGACGACCCGGCTCCAGCTGCCGTCGGGCTTGTCGGCCAGTCCCGACTTCGAAAGCTGTTCGCAGACCTGTGGGAAGGCTTTCGGCGGGATCGACAGGTAGAACGCGTGATTGCCGCTGGTGCCGCGTTCCACGTCGAGTTTGTGCAGCGTCTCCTTCAGACTCTCGAAGGACGCCTCGTCGTCGAACGTGCCCTGCACGAACCGGAATCCCTCGGCCAGGCGATCCCAGACCTCCTGGCGGAACGGCGTGCGGGCGTGCTGTTTGACGGCGTCGAAGACGATCTTTCCGAAATCCTCGTCCGCCCAGTCGCGCCGGGCGAAGCCGACCAGCGCGAAACTGGGCGGCAGCAGACCCCGGTTGGCGAGGTCGTAGATGGCCGGCATCAACTTCTTGCGCGCCAGGTCGCCGGTGACGCCGAAGATCACCACTGCACAAGGTCCCGCGATGCGGGGCATGCGCTTGTCGCGCTTGTCCCGCAACGGGTTACGCCATGCGGGACCTGTTTCGGTGGCTGTCGTCATTTGGTCGCGGCGTCCAGCTGTCCCTGAGTGGCCTCGAGGAGTTCACCCCAGGATTTCTCGAACTTGTCCACGCCCTCGTCCTCGAGCACCTTGAACACGTCCACCAGGTCGATGCCGACGGCGGTGAGCTTGTCGAAAACCTCCTGGGCCGCGGCGGCCGTGCCGGTGATGGTATCGCCGGTGACCACACCGTGGTCGGCGACGGCTTCCAGCGTCTTCTCCGGCATGGTGTTGACGGTGTTGGCGGCCACCAGTTCGGTGACGTAGAGGG
>JAHFVC010000462.1:3993-4412 GCA_023264765.1 Mycobacterium sp.
AGGGTGTCGGAGTAGTCCGGGTTCTTCACGCCGGTGGACGCCCACAGCGGGCGCTGCACACGGGCGCCACCCTCCTTGAGCTTGGTGAACTGCTCGCTGTCGAACACCTCCTCGTAGGCGGCGTACGCCAGTCGGGCGTTGGCGACCCCGGCCTGACCGCGCAGCGCCAGCGCCTCGTCGGTGCCGATCTTCTCCAACCGGGCGTCGATCTCGGAGTCCACCCGGGACACGAAGAACGAAGCAACGGAATGGATCTTGGACAGATCGTGCCCGGCCTCGGCGGCCTTCACCAGGCCGGCCAGGTAGGCGTCGATGACCGCACGGTGGCGCTCGACCGAGAAGATCAGGGTCACGTTGACCGAGATGCCCTCGGCGATCACCGCGGTGATGGCGGGTAGGCCTGCCAGCGTCGCGGGAAT